>CAYGMD010000156.1:0-10624 GCA_964350785.1 uncultured Acidobacterium sp.
GTTGGTGATGTCGTCGAGCGGGTTGGCGTCGAGCACGATGAAGTCGGCGCTCTTGCCGGCCTCAATGGTGCCGGTGTTGGGCACCCGCACGAACTCCGCGGCGTTGCGCGTGGCGGCCACGATCACCTGCGCCGGGGTCATGCCAGACGCCACCATGTCGGCCATCTCCACGTGCGGCGCCCACGGCGTGTTGCCGTCGGTGCCGATCGCAATCTTCACCCCGGCCGCCGACAGCCTGGCCAGGTTGCGCGCCTGGATGCCGAAGGCCTGCTGCGCCTGCGGCCGATCCGTGGCCGCCGCCTGAATCTTCTGCAGCTGGCCGTCGTCGACGCGGCCGCGCAGCCACCCGTAGTCCACCGCGACGCCGCGGTCGGGCATGTTCGGGATCAACACGACGTTCGGGCGGGCCTTGAACAGCGCCAGGATTTCGTCATCGATGTCGCGATCGCGAATGCCGTGCGCGAAGGCGTCGACGCCGGCCTTCAGCAGCCCCTTCGCATCCTCCAGCGAGAAGATGTGGGCGGCCACCCGGAGCTTCAGCTTGTGGGCCTCGTCAATCACCGGGCCGTAAAGAGCCGGGGTCAGCTTGGGGAACTTGCCGTCACGATCGTCGACCCAGATCTTGATGAGGTCGACCTTCTTGGCGGCCTCCTCCTGCACGGCCTTGCGGGCTTCGGCCTCGGTGGTGATCCAGTGGGGCACCTCGGTGCGCCCCTTCTCGGGCGCGGTGATGCCACGCCCGGCGAGGAAGAGGCGGGCCAGTCCGGGCGTGGTCTGCGCGCGCTGGGCAAACGGGGCGTCGGTGCCATCCAGCCCCATGCTGAGGGCGGCGCCAATGCCAAATTGCGCGCGGCGCCGCAGGTCGTCGGCCAGTTCCGGCTGCGTCGTGCTGGTGTGGACGTGGGCATCGACGAGGGCCGGCATCACTGTCTTGCCGGCCAGGCTCACGCGCGTGGCGCCGGCCGGCGCCTTCACGGTGCCCGCGGCGCCCACCTGCGTGATGCGGTCACCCAGCAAGACGATGGTGGCGTTGTCGAGCGTGCGCCCGTCGCCCACGATGACGCGCCCGCCTTCAAGAACGATGACGGCTGGCGTCTGGGCCATTGAGATGGTGACGGCCGTGACCGCAATCGCCGCCGCAAGCATTGTCTGTTTCATGTTCGACTACCTCTTGTAGATTTTTCCGTCTCGCATCACGAACCGCACGTGCTGCAGCGCCGTGATGTCGGTGAGCGGATCGCCGTCGACCGCGACCAGATCGGCGGCCAGCCCGGTGGTGACCGAGCCGGTGACGCCACCGAGGCCCATCGATTCGGCCGCCAGCGACGTCATGCCGAGGATGGCGTCCATGGCCCGCTGGCCCGACTTGACGCGCTCGATCGGCTCGCGCGCGTTCTGGCCGTGCGCGCCGGCGACGGCATCGGTGCCCATCACCATCTTCAGGCCGGGCGTCTTGAGCGCGGCGACGAACATCACGTCCTTCGACGCCAGCGCCTTGGCCATCGCGGCAAACCCCTCGTCGGTGTAGTTGCCTATGCCGAGGAAGCGGTCCTTGTTCTCGAGATAGTTCTGCGTGACCAGGCCGATGTTGGGGTCGAAATACACGCCGGCGTCGGCCAGGGCCTTGAGCGCCTCCGGGGTGGCGAGGCCGCCATGTTCCACCACCGTGCAGCGGGCGCGGGCGGCGCGCAGCATCGACTCCGGGCTGTGGGCGTGCACCATGCTGCGCAGGCCCTGGGCGCGGGCCTCGCCGCACGCCGCGTCCAGCTGTTCCTGCGACAGCGTCGGCACGCCGCCGTCACGAATGCTGGCCGAGGCGAAAATCTTGATCAGGTCGGCGCCGTCGGCCTTCTTCTTGCGGATGTCGGCGCGGATGTCGTCGGCCGTCATCTTGGGGTTTGAGATCTGCCCGAGCGACGACAGGATGCGCGGGCCCGGCAGGATGCCGCGGGCGATCGCGTCGCGGACCGGCTTGTCCGAAAGGGAGCCGACGCTTTGCACGGTGGTGAAGCCGGCCATCAGCGTGACAAACGCGTTCTCGGCGCCGTACAGCGCGGCCTGCTCGGCCGGTTCGGACCCGCTGTGGTAACGGCCCTTGGCGTCGAAGTGCCAGCCGATGTGCACGTGGGTGTCGATGAAGCCGGGCATCAGCGTGAGCGCGCCCAGGTCGTGGGTGACGGCCCCGGCCGCGTTGCCGACGCGGACGATCTTGCCGTCGCGCACGGTGACTACCGCGTTGCGCAGAATCTGCCCCTTGCCGTCGATCACCGTGCGTGCGCGCAGCGTAATCTCCGGAGCCTGCTGCATGTTGGCTGACGCGATCAGGATGGCCACCAAGGCCGCCGCAAGCATGGTTTGCATGCCGCCGATTATGCGTCAGTTTGTCCGCGCGTGGTCAAGACCGGATCAGGGGTGCTGCCGAGGTCGCGGCCGACGGTGTTAGTCGAGCGCCGCGCGAATGGCCCGCCCGGGCGGCGCGACGTTGGCAAGACGCCCGTCCGAAACCACCGGTGTGCCGGCAACCAAAACCCAGCCGATGCCGTCCGGCGCCAGCGCCGGCCGCTGATACGTGGAGCGGTCGATCACCCGCGCGGGGTCGAACACCACGATGTCGGCGTCGGCGCCAACCGTGAGGCGGCCCTTGTTGCGCATGGCCGGGACGCGCGCTTCCAGCCGGCGGGCCGGCATGATCGTCATCTTGCGCAGGGCGTCCATCAACGAGAGCGTCTTCGCTTCTCGCACGTAACGGCCCAGCACCTGCGAGAACGTGCCGGTGGCCCGCGGGTGCCCGCGGCCCTCGCGCAGCTGGCTGCCGTCACTGGCAATCATCGTCAACGGGCTGTTGATGGCGATCTGCACGTTCTCCATGCGGCCCGGTCGTTGAATCACCGACCCGCCCTGCTTGCGGTAGCGCGCGAACGTCTCGCGGGTGAGCTGTTCGCCGGTATTGACCCACGTAATCTCCCCGATCTCGGCATCGCTCATGCGCTCCCAGTTGTCGTAGAGCGCGGATTCGATGCGCGTCGAGCCGCGATTGTAGGGATAGGCCTCGGTCGTGATGTCGATGCCACGCGCCTGCGCGTCGCCGATGAGCGCCAGCATGCGGGCGATGTCGTTGCCGGCGGAACTGTTGACGTGCACGATGTGCAGGGGAGTGCCGGTCGTCACCGCGTTGGCCAGCGCTTCCTGCACGCCTTCCACGCCGCGTCGCACGTGGATGTGGGCCGGCGCCCGGTGACGGCCGGCGACGCGGAACATCTCGAGCACTTCCCACGGCGACGCCGCGGGTGTGTAGGCGGTGCCGAAACCGACGCCCACGGCGCCGCGGCGGAGTCCTGCGTCGATGCGCCGCGCCATCTCGGCCACCTGCGCCTCGGTGGCCACGGCGCTGGCGCCCGGGCCGGCCGGCAGAAAGTCACCGGTGTCGCCCAGCACGGCCATGCGAACGCCGATGTGGCCGATGGCCACACCGTAGTTGACCAGCCGGCCTGGCTCGCGCTCGCGATACCACGCATCGACGTCGGCGGTGCCGACTTCGAGCTCGAAGACACTGGTCACGCCGTCCAGGGCGGCGTAGCGGTAGTTCTCGTCGTCCTGGCCGTGGCGGTGGAGATCGACGAACCCCGGCGCCACCACGTGGCCGCCGGCATCGATCACCGTCCTGCCGCGCAACGGTCCCGCCTCAATGGCCGCGATCGAACCGCCGCGCACGCCCACGCTGCGCACCGCGTCCAGTCCCGATGCGGGGTCCATGACCCTGCCGTTGACGATCACGAGGTCGAAATCCTGGGCGGCGTCGAACGGCGCCGCCAGGACGCCGGCGAGGAGGGTGACGAAAGCCAGGGCTGTGCGTGTCATTGGCGTGTCGATCTTTCCTAGCGCTTGACGATCTCGGCCGCGCGATACAACTCGTCGGCTGACTGCAACGTGATGTTGCGCAGGCGTTCAGGATAGTTCGGCGGCAGGTTCTTCAGGAAGCCGCGCACCGTGTTGGCGACCGCCGCCGACTGGTAGCCGCCGAGCGTGGCGTCGAGCCACCGTTTGGGGAAGAAAATGTCGCCGGTCTTCTGGATCTCCCACAGCAGGTCGAGGCTGGGTTGCACATACTTTTCCGAGCTGGCCGCGCGCAGCGGGTGGTGCAGGTAGCTGAGACCCTCGAGCACCCAGGGCTCGCGGCGGCGGTTGCTGACGTCCTTGAGCGACAGGAACCACTTCTCGCGGATCGCCGGATCGGCCGACAGCGCCGGCATCACGAACTCGAAGCGGCCCTTGCGATCGGGATTCTCGATGCGCGCAAGCTGCGTCTGCAGCACCTGCGGCCAGTCGGGCACCTGCCGCACGGCGAGTTCGAGCGCCAGCGTGGTGTAGTCGGCCTCGGCCAGCGGCAGCCCGGTGACGGTTTCGTCCTTCGCCCACACCTTGTGAAGCCACTCGACCGTCGCCGGCGTATGCGCGATGTTGCGCAGCGTTCCGAACCACGACGCCTTCTGGCTGGGGGTCTTCGCCTGGGCCAGGCCCTCGCGCAGCAGCGATTCAAACCGCGGCGCCCGCGTCGTCATCTCGGTGGGTGTCAGGAACCGCCACCACGCCGCCGAGGCATAGCCGAGAATGCGCGACGTCATCTGTTCGTCGGTTTCCCGGGGCAGCGACTGCATGGCCAGGTCCACGAACGTGGCGGGCTTCACCTGGCCGTCGAGCAGGGCGTCCCACATGGTGACCCACGCGCTGCCGCGGGTCAGCGGATCGTCGATCTCGGGCAGTGACGCCGACAGGTAGGCGATGGTGGCGCGGTCGAGCGCGAACGACCCGTAGGCCCACCCCTCGGCACTGGGCAGCACGTACGTGGGCGCCGGCATGCCGACGGCCTGCGGCACCTCGACGGCGGCGCCGTGCAGTTCGACCGTGACCATCTCCCGCCCGGACGGCAGGCCGATCGCGACCCGCAGTTGCTGCGGCCAGATCAGGTTGCGGTTGCGGGGATCGCGCTGGCGGAAGGCGAGCCGCGCGATCGTGCCGCCCTTGATCTGCAGGTCGGTGTGAATCGCCGGCCGCCCCGGCTGATCCACCCAGACCCGGCTCCACTGCTGCAGGTCCACGGGGGTCCGCGCGTCGAGCACCGTGATCAAGTCGGTCCACGTCGCGTTGGCCAGGGCATGGCGCGTGAGGTACTCGCGGAGGCCGTCGCGGAAGTTGTCGGCGCCGAGCAACGTCTCCAGGTGCCGCATCACCACCGGGGCCTTCTGGTAAATGATGGCGCCGTACATGCTGCCGGCCTCGTTCAGGTTCTCGAGCACCTGGCGGATGGGGTTGGCGCCGGGCGTGCGATCCACCTCGTAGGCGGCCGGGTAGTTCGACAGCAGGAAGCGCAGGTCGTGGTTCACCGTCGGGAACGACGGGTTCACGATCTTGGCCGCCATGAAGTTGGCGAACACCTCCTTCATCCACACGTCGTTGAACCAGCGCATGGTCACGAGATCGCCGAACCACATGTGCGCGGTCTCGTGCGAAATCACGGAGGCGCGGCCGAGCAGCTGGTTCTGCGTCGCCGATTCGTCGAGCATCAGCCCCGAGGCGTTGTAGAGGATCTTGCCGGCGTGTTCCATGCCGCCGAACTGGAAGGCGGGAATGGCGACGAAGTCGAACTTGCCAAAGGCGTAGGGGATGGCGGTGTAGTCCTCGAGAAAGGCCAGCGCGCGGGCGTGCAGGTCGAAGATCGCCTCGCGGTTGCGGGCGACCTTGGCGGCGTCGGTTTCGCGGTGAAACATCCGGAAGGTGCGGCCGTTGCGTTCGGCGGTCTCGACCTTGAAGTCGCCCGCGATGAACGCCACCAGGTAGGTGGGCAGCGGTTCGGTCTCGGCAAACGTGACCCTGGTGCGGCCGCCCGTCGTCGCGCGAGTCAACTCCGCGCCGTTGGCCGCCGACTGCCACGCCGCCGGATGCTCCAGCGTCATGGTCCACCGGCCCTTGAGATCGGGCTGGTCGAACACCGGGAAGGCCAGCCGCGCGCGGGCGGGCACGAACAGCGTGTACAGGAAGTCCTTGCTGCGGTTGAGCGAGGCATCGCCGGCATCGAACGTGATCTTCAGGGTGTTGGGGCCGGCCTTTAGCGCGGCAGCGGGCACGACGAGGTGGCCGTTGACGTAAAGGAAGGCGGTGGCGGCGCCGTTGGCGTCGACCGCCTTCACGTGCTCGCGGCTGGTCTCGAAATCCAACACCAGGGGCGCCGACGCGTCTTTCAAGGTGAAGCGAATGGTGTTGGTGCCGGTGAGCGGCGCGGCCAGGTCCTCGGGAATCGACAGCGCCAGCTCATAGCGCAGGTCGCCGACGTTGGCCGCGCGCGCGGTGGCAATCTCGAGCGGCACCCCGGCGGTCGGGCTGGCGGTTTGCGCCGCGGCGGTCAACGGAATCGACAGGAACACGGCAAGGCACGGTAAAAGTCGCATGTCGCCCGCTATTCTATGGCGGCCGGGGCCGTTTGCCGCGCGTCTGACTGACAGCCAGGCCGAAGGAGGAGTCATGATTAGCCGTCGAGAAGTCGTCACTGCGGGGATGCTGGGCTCGCTGGCCACCGGCGCCGGGGCGTCGCCGGCCGAAGCCGTGCAGGATGCGCCGGTAATTCGGGCCGGGCTGACGGAGATCAAGCGGGAGCTCGAGGAGCTGAAGGACCATGTTCAGGCCGGGCTCCTCGGCAGTTCCCTCGACCGCGGGCGCATCGGGCAGGTCAAGGGCCGCATCGAGACTTACCTGAAGAGCAGCGGCAAATTCCCCGAGTTCTGCGACATCGGCACCAGCGTGTTCTACGACGTCTACGAGTGGCACGTGAAGCACCAGCAGCAGATCAACGTGACGCGGCTGGCCGACCAGCGGATGATGATCCAGTTCATGTTCACACAGCTCGTCCTGCGCTGGGAAAACGACGCGAACTACATCAGCGCCCCGTACGATAAATAGGGCAGAATGGCGCCATGAAGCCGCTTAGCGCCCTGGTCGCCGCCCTGGTCATTGCCTTCGGCAGCACGGGGGCTGCCGCGAGCATCAGCATCCTGTTTATCGGCAACAGCTTCCTGTTTGGCTCGGGGTCCGCGGTGCGGTTTTACCGCTCCGCGACGGTCACCGACCTCAACGACGAAGGCATTGGCGGCGTGCCGGCGCTGTTCAAGTCGTTCACGCAGCAGGCCGGGCTTGAGTACGAGGTCGTGCTCGAGACCCGCGGCGGCAGCGGCCTGGATTTTCACCTGGCGAACAAGCTGGAGGTGATCGGCAAGCGCGGCTGGGACACCGTGGTCATGCACGGCTTCAGCCTGCTCGATGCCGACAAGCCGCGCGACCCGGGCAAGCTGGTGATGACCACCAGGCAGATGGCCGAGGCGCTGCGCGCGAAGAATCCCAACGTGGCGATCTACACCATGGCCACCTGGGCGCGCGCCGACCACGTCTATCCCGCGAAGGGCGCGTGGCACGGCCAGTCGGTCGACGTGATGGCGCGCGACATCCGCGCGGCCTACGACCAGGCCGCCGGGCCCGCCGGCGTGAAAGCGGTGATCCCCGTCGGCGAAGCGTGGACGCGCGCCTTTCAGGCCGGCGTGGCCGACGCGAATCCCTACGACGGCCTCGAGGCAGGCAAGGTCAACCTCTGGACCTACGACTCGTATCACGCCAGCACGGCGGGGTACTACCTGGAGGCGCTGGTGATTTTCGGCAGCGTGACGGGCAAGGATCCGCGTGCGCTGGGCGACGCTGAATGCTCGGGATTCGAGCTGGGGCTGTCGCGCGCGGAAGTCAGGGCGCTGCAGCAGGTCGCGTTCGATCAGCTTGGCGGCACGGTGATGACGGCGCCAAAGGTCACCGCCAAGCCGGCGCCCGCCGCGCGCTGCGCCGCCCGATAGGCAGCGTCGCCGCGAGTCCAGGAGGTGGACCGATGAGCCCGGAGCCGACGCCCACCCCGGCCGACGCGCATCCGCCGCGGGAGATTGCCCGCCTCGTCGAGCGCCTGGGCGTGGCCAAGGCGCAGACCGACGCCATCACGCTGATCGTGCTCGCCGTGCTGGCCGGCGCGTTCATTTCTCTCGGCGCCCTGTTCTTCACCGTGGTGGTGACCGAGTCCGGCTTCGGTTTCGGGATCACGCGGTTGCTCGGAGGGTTGAGCTTCTGTCTCGGCCTGATCCTCGTCGTCGTCGCCGGCGCAGAATTGTTCACGGGGAAGTAGCCGGCGCTCATGGAGCGCGCCGCGCGCCTATCGCTCGCGTTGCAGGCGGGTCTTTACTACCAAGTCACGCTCCATTCGCGCGGCGGCGCCGGGGATGCCCGCCAAAGGCGGAGCTGTCGTAAAATCGCTCGAGAGGCTCTCGGATGAATCGCGACCCCGACTCGATTGCGCTGAGCGTGGTAAATCACATCGCCGCGATGGTGGCGTACTGGGATGCCGACCAACGGTGCGTCTTCTCGAACGAGGCCTATCGCGAGTGGTTTGGCAGGAGCCCGGAGCAAATGCGCGGCATGACGATGCGCGAGCTGCTGGGCCCGCTGTATGAGCTGAACCGGCCGCATATTCTCGCCGCACTCCAGGGCGAGAAGCAGGTGTTTGAGCGGCGCATACCACTCCCCGACGGCAGCGTCCGCGACAGCATCGCGACCTACACGCCCGACCTGGTCGGGGGCGTTGTCCGAGGATTCTCCGTCCACGTCGCCGATGTCACCGCGCTGCGCGCGCGCGAGGCGGCCCTCGAACGCGCGCTGCGAGAGCGTGACGAGGCACAGCAGGAGCTGCGGACCCTGCGCGGCCTGTTGCCGGTGTGCGCCTTCTGCAAGGACATCCGCGACGAACAGGGATCTTGGCAGCGGATGGAAACCTACGTCAGCCGCCGCTCAGAAGCGCGCTTCACCCATGGCGTCTGCCCGAAGTGCGCCGCAGACCACTACGGCGCCGTCACCTGAGGGCCAGGCGATCCGGCTGAGGGCCTAACCGCGCATCCAGTGGCCCAGCCGCTCGAGGCCTTCTTCGATCTTCGCCGTGTCGCGCACCAGCGGGCCGAACGAAATGCGCACGCCGTTGGTGAGCGACGCACCGAAGCCGCCGCCGGGTACGACGAGCACGCCCGTGGCCTGCAGCGCCTTCGGCACGAACGCTTCCGCGTTGGTGCCGATGTCCACGCAGGTGTAGAGACCGCCAAAGGGCGTCAGCCGCGGACGCTGCAGGTGGGTATCGACCGCCTTCAACGTCACCGCCGCGGCGTGTTTGTACATCACGTTCGCGTGGTCCACGTATTTGCGCAGCGAGCCGTCCGGGATTGCCTGCTTGAGATAGCGCGCCATGGCCATCTGCGCCAGCGTGTCGGGGCACAGGATGCTGCACTGCTGCACGCGTTCGATAGCTTCGATCACCGGCGTGGCCGCTTCAATCCAGCCGAGCCGCCGGCCGAGTCCGCGCGCCCACTTCGAGTTGGAGTGGATGCCGATCACGTTCGGGTGATCGGCCGGCGACCACGCGTAGTAGGCCGGTGGCGCCTGGAAGTACTGGCACTTGTAGGCGAAGTCGATCGCCAGCCACGAACCGGCTTCTGCCGTCTTCGCCAGCATCGCGTCGGCCAGCGCTTGTGGCACCACCTGGCTGGTGGGATTGTCGGGCGCGCCGAACAGCACCAGCTTGGGCCGATGCTGGTCGAACAGCCGCGAGAACTCGCGCGCGACGCCGGCCGGATCGGTCTCTGGCAGGTAGGCCCACGTTTCGGGATCGAGCACGCGCAGCCGCACGACCTTGATGCCAGACGAGGCAAAGGCCAGCTGGCCCTCGTAGTTGGCGTAAGTCGGGTCGAGCAGCATCACGGTGTCGCGCGGATCGAGCAGCGTGCGGAACAGGTCGTGCGTGAGCTGCGTGCTGCCCATGCCGATGGCAATGTGCTCGGCGGCAAGACGCGGCACGCCGAAAAGGTGCTCTTCGAACCGCGCGATCTGCTCGCGGCACTCCATGTCGCCCAGCGTGGCGGTGTAGCCGCCGCTCTTGTGGAAGAGCTCGGGGTCCGACACGACCGCCTGGTAAGCCTGCCGGAATTCCGCCGGCGCCTCGTGATTGACCCAGCCGCCACCGAATGAGATGACCTGCGCCGGATCCAGCCCCATGGCCAGGATGTTCTGCCGCTCGGCCATCTTCATGATTTGGCGAATTGGTGACGGGCGAGAGATTTGCTCCCTCACCAACGACGACAGGGCCGGGCTGTTAGCGAGTTTCATGGTCGCCCCCGATCATAACCTGCCGGGAGGGCACTTCTTGCTTGCCCCGCCGAAGCGCCGCGCGCGAAGGCGGGTCGGGAGGGCACTTCCTGTCGGGAGGGCACTTCCTGTCGGGAGGGCACTTCCTGTCGGGAGGGAACCTCTTGTCGGGAGGGCACTTCTTGTCGGGACCGGTGCCGGTGCCGTGCCGGTGCGACAGCAACCGGCGTTGCATCGGCGGAACCGCGGTTGCCGATAGCGCCCAAGCGAAACGCCAACATGGGTTGTCGCATTGCCTTGTTCGAAAGGCTAGTTACCCAGTCATTAAGACGGCGCTGGAACTGATGGGCCGCGTCGGTCCGATGCTCGACCGCCTCTTCGATTCGCTCGCTTGAAGCACCCTCCCGACCAGTAGCCC
>CAYGMD010000157.1:0-10503 GCA_964350785.1 uncultured Acidobacterium sp.
CGGATGGGATTGCAGCACTTCGCCCGGAACACCATCACATCGTCGGCGCCGCGCACCTTGATGCGATCCGGCTCGCTGCCGGTGCGCAGCACGCGCTTGACGGCCGACACGACCGGGTGCTCGGGAGCCTGCTCCCTGAGCTCACCCTGCGGGACGATCTTGTCGAGCACGAGGCGCGGCGAGACCTTGCCGTAGCCGATCTGCGCGAGCAGGTCCTCCGGCTTGGCGGCGGCAAACTCCGCCAGGATCTTCTGCATCGCGTCGCCCTCGACCAGCTTGGCGCCGTTCAGGCCGAAGCGGCGGGCCTCCTTGTCGAACACGCGCTTGCCGAGCTCGACGGCGCGTTCCTTCTCCTCGGCCTGGATCAGGTGCTTGATCTTGTTGCGGGCGCGCGAGGTGACGGCAAAGTTGAGCCAGTCGCGGCTCGGCTTGTGCGTCGCGTTGCGGATGATCTCGACGATGTCGCCGTTCTTGAGGCGGGTGCGCAGCGGCACCATGCGCCCGTTGACGCGGGCGCCCACGCACTGGTGGCCGACGTCGGTGTGGATCGAGTAGGCGAAGTCGATTGCGGTGGAGCCCTTGGGCAGCACCTTCACCGTGCCGCGCGGCGTGAAGGTGTAGACCTCCTCCGGGTAGAGGTCGATCTTGAGGTTCGACAGGAACTCCTGCGGGTCGCGGGTGTCCTGCTGCCATTCGAGCAGTTGCCGCAGCCACTGGAAGTACTGCTCGTCGCGCCCGGCGCCGACCCGGCCTTCCTTGTACTTCCAGTGCGCGGCAATGCCTTCCTCGGCCAGCCGGTGCATCTCCTCGGTGCGGATCTGCACCTCGAACGGGAAGCCGCGGTCGCTGATCACCGAGGTGTGCAGCGACTGGTAGCCGTTGGGCCGCGGCATGGCGATGAAGTCCTTGATGCGGCCCGGCACGGGCGACCACGTCTGGTGGATGATGCCGAGCGCGGCGTAGCAATCCTTGACCGAGGGCGTGACGATGCGCAGGGCGACGAAGTCGTAGACCTGCTCGAGATCGATTTTCTGGGCCTTGAGCTTGAGCCAGATGCTGTAGAGGCGCTTGACGCGGCCGTCGATGCTGATGACCGGGACCTGCGCTTCGCGCAACTTGTCGCGGATGTCGGCGGTCAGCTGCTCGATCATGCCCTCGGTGGGCTTGCGCTTGGCCTCGACCTTGGCGCGCAGCGACTCGAACGCGGCCGGCTCGAGGTAGCGGAACGACAGCTCCTCGAGCTCGTTCTTGATGCGGCTCATGCCCAGGCGGTTGGCGATCGGCGCGTAGATGTCGAGCGTCTCCTGGGCGATGCGCGCGCGCTTGTCGTCGGCCATGTGCTGCAGCGTGCGCATGTTGTGGAGGCGATCGGCCAGCTTGACGAGGATGACGCGGATGTCGTCCACCATCGCCAGCAGCATCTTGCGGAAGTTCTCGGCCTGCCGCTCCTCGGTGGACGAGAACGGGATGGCACCGATCTTGGTCACCCCCTCCACGATGTGGGCGACGTCCTCGCCGAACTTCTCGCGGATCTTGTCGGGGGTGGTCAGGGTGTCCTCGACCACGTCGTGGAGCAGGCCGGCGGCGATGCAGACGGCGTCCAGCTTCATGTCGGCGAGGATGTCGGCGACTTCCAGGGGATGGACGAGGTAGGGCTCCCCGGAATGGCGGATCTGTCCCTTGTGCTCCAGGGCCGAGAAAACGTAGGCCCGGCGGAGCAACTCGAGATCGGCGTCCGGGCTGTAGCCGCGGACCTTGTCGAGCAGATCCTCGAAGCGAATCATGAAGTTCGGTGTCTAATTGCTTATCGGTCGCTGCAGGCCCGGCTGAAGCCGGGCATTTGGCAGTGAGGGTCCGGCTAAAGCCGGACGCTACATTTAGAGACAAGCCCGGCCCTGCCGGATGTGCCATGTGGCGTCCGCGTCAGGCGGGCCTGGCTCCATCATAGGGCATCACCTTACTGGTGGTTGCGGGGGGTCTGGCAACGAAGCTATACTTTCCGGCCTTGCGACTTGAACGTGTTTTACAGGGACTTACAGGGGGAATTCTGATGAGAAAGCGGTCTTCGGCAGCGTATTTGGCGCTGGTTATGGGACTGAGCGTCGCGCTCGCCGGTTGCGGATACATCGGCCAGGTCCGCGCCATGAAGGCGTTCAAGGACGGCAACAAGGCCTACGGCGCCAGCGATTGGCGGGCGGCGGCCGAGAAATACGAAGAAGCGGCGCGCCTCGACCCGAACAACGCGGCCATCTTCTTCTACCTCGCCAACTCGTACGACAACATGTATCGCCCGGCGCGCAAGGGCGAACCGGCCAACGACGAGCTGATGGCCAAGGCCGTCGAGAACTACAAGCTCGCGAGCGAAAGGCTCACCGAGGAAACGGTGCCGAAGCGCTCGTTGGCGCTGGAATTCCTGGTCGCGGCCTATGGCCCCGACAAGCTGGCCGACCCGACGCAGGCCGAACCGGTCGTGAAGCGCATGATTGAACTGGCGCCGAACGAACCGACGAACTACTTCCAGCTCGCCAAGATCTACGAAGACTCGGGCGAATACCAGCTGGCCGAGGAAACCTACCTCAAGGGCCGTGACGCCAAGCCGAACGACCCGACGGTGTACCTGACGATTGCCGGGTACTACAACCGCCAGGGCGATTTCCCCAAGCTGGTGGAAAACCTGCGCAAGCGCATCGAGCTCGAACCGACCAACCCCGAGGCGCACTACACGCTGGCGACTTACCACTGGGACAAGGCGTCGCGCGACTTCCGCCTGTCGGACAAGGAAAAGCTGCAGCTCGTGCTCGACGGCCTCGAGGCCGTGAACAAGGCCATCGAGATCAAGCCCGACTACGTCGAGGCCATCACCTACAAGGGCCTGCTGCTCCGCACGCAGGCGCTCGTCGAGAAGGACCCCAAGAAGCAGCAGCAGCTGATCAAGGAAGGCACGGAGCTCGGCGATAAGGCCAACGCCATGCGCAAGGCCAAGGCCTCGAGCTAGAGCCGTCGAACGCCCGATCGGGCAATCGACCAAACAACTAAAACGGGCCGGTTCGCAGCACTGCGAACCGGCCCGTTTTTTCTTTTTACCCGCACGTCACCCGCGAGTGATAATTTCTGCTCTGTTCAGGAGCGATGTAGACATGAAACATTTGATGAGATTTGCCTTCTCCCTCGTCGCCGTTCTCGCCCTCGCGACCGTCGTGAGCGCCCAGGGCGTCACCACCGGCCAGCTCACCGGTAAAGTCGTGGATTCACAGCAGCAGGCCGTCGTCGGCGCCAGCGTGATCGCGATCCACCTGCCCTCGGGCTCCAGCTACGAGGCCACCACGCGCGCCGATGGCCGGTTCTCCATGCCGGGCATGCGCGTCGGCGGTCCGTACTCGGTGACCGTGGCTTCGAGCGGCGCCGGCGCCGCGGCGTTCCAGCCCGAGACGCAGGACAACGTCATGGTCAACCTCGGCGGCGCCACCGACCTCGAGTTCACCATGCGCAATATCGCGATCAGCGAGACGGTGACGGTCACCGCGCAGTCCGACACGGTGTTCAACTCGGAGCGCACCGGCGCCGCCACCGCCGTGAGCCGCGAGACCATCGCCGCGCTGCCCACCATCAACAACCGCATCGATTCGATCGTCCGCATGGCGCCCGAAGCGCGCGGCATGTCGGTCGGCGGCCAGGACAGCCGCATGAACAACATCACTGTTGACGGCTCCTACTTCAACAACTCGTTCGGCCTCGGCAACACCCCTGGTGACCGCACGAGCGTCGCGCCGATCTCGCTCGAAGCCATCGAACAGGTGCAGGTCAGCATTGCCCCCTTCGACGTGCGCCAGGGCAACTTCGTCGGCGCCGGCGTCAACTCGGTGACCCGCAGCGGCACGAACTCGATCTCGGCCAGCGGCTTCTACCAGTTCCGCGACAACAGCCTGGTCGGTACCGAAGCCAAGGCGGCGACGGTCAACCCCGGCACGTTCGACTTCAAGAACGGCGGCGGTTGGGCGGCGGGGCCGGTGGTGAAGAACCGCCTGTTCTTCTTCGCCAACATGGAAGGCGAGAAGTTCGTGCAGCCCGGCACCACGTTCCGCGCCAACCGGGGCGGTGAACCCGCGGGCGGCAGCGTCACCCGCGTGCTGGCGTCGGATCTCGACTCGCTGGCCGCCTTCCTGAAGTCTTCGTTCAACTACGACCCGGGCGTTTACCAGGACTACGAGTTCGGTACCCCCGGCCAGCGCATCCTGGCCAAGTTCGATCTCAACCTGAACAGCCGGAACAAGCTGAGCGTGCGCTACAACCAACTCGCGTCCGACACCGACGTGCTGATGTCGAACTCCTCATCGCTTGGCTTCGGCGGTCGCCGCTCGAACACGACCGGCCTCAACTATTCGAACTCGAACTACAAGATTCTCGAGAACACCAAGTGGGGCGTCGCTGAACTCAACACCATCGTCGGCACCACGATGTCGAATTCGCTGATTGTCGGCTACAGCTCGGCGGACGAGAGCCGCGGCGACATCGGCAAGCTCTTCCCGATGGTCGATATCCTGGAAGCGGGCGCGGTCTATACCTCGTTCGGCTCGGAGCCGTTCACGCCCAACAACGAGCTGTACTACAAGACGTTCCAGTTGCAGGACAGCTTCACGAAGTTCGGCGAGAAGCACTCGATCACGGGCGGCTTCAGCTTCGAGAAGTACCACTCCGACAACGTGTTCTTCCCCGGCAAGCAGAGCGCCTACGTCTACAACTCGCTGGCCGACTTCTACACCGACGCCCGCGACGCGCTGGCCAACCCGAATCGCACCACCTCGCCGGTGACGCTGCGGATCTTCCAGGTGCGCTACAACAACATCCCCGGGGCCGAGAAACCGATCCAGCCTCTCGATGTGATCTACTCGGGCGCCTACATCCAGGACGAGTGGACGGTGCGCGACAACCTCAAGGTGATCGCCGGCGTTCGCGGCGACGTCGCCAACTTCGGTGACACCGGTTACGCCAACGTGCTGGCGGATGCCATGAGCTTCCGCGACGAGACCGGCGCCTCGGTGAACTATTCGACCAAGCAACTGCCCGAGGCGAAGATCCTGTGGTCGCCGCGCGTCGGCTTCAACTGGGACATCACCGGCAAACGCAGCACGCAGCTGCGCGGCGGCACGGGCGTGTTCACCGGCAAGCCGGCGTTCGTGTGGATCTCCAACCAGATCGGCAACACCGGCGTGCTGACCGGCTTCGAAGACTTGCGCAACACCACGGCCCGGCCGTTCAGCCCCGACCCCGACCGCTACAAGCCGGCCAACGTGACCGGCGCACCGGCGGCGGCCTACGAGCTGGCGCTGACCAACCCCGACTTCAAGTTCCCGCAGCTCTGGCGCACCAACGTCGGCCTCGACCAGCGCCTGCCGTGGAACGTCGCTGGCACCGTTGAGTTCATGTACAACCGCGACGTCAACGGGATGTACTACATCAACGCCAACCTGCCGGGGCCGCAGACCCAGTTCGCCGGCGCCGACAACCGCGTCCGCTACACCAGCAACCGCATCAACTCGAACGTGTCCAACGCCACCGTGTTGAAGAACCAGGATATCGGCCGCTCGTGGAGCATCTCGAGCTCGCTGAAGAAGACCTTTGGCAGCGGCTTCGTGCAGGCCGCCTACAACTACGGCGAGTCGAAGAACACGGTCGACCCGGGCTCGATTGCTTCCGGCTCCTTCACCAACAACGCCATCAGCGGCGACCCGAACAATCCGGCGCTGGCCTACTCGAACGCCTCGCCCGGGCATCGCTTCTTCATGTCGGCGAGCTACCGCAAGGAGTACTTCGGGTTCGGCGCCACCTCGTTCGCCCTTTTCTGGGAGACGCGTACCATCAACAACGCCAGCTACATCTTCTCGGGCGACATGAACGGTGACGGCGCCGCGTTCAACGACCTGATCTACATCCCGCGCAACACCAGCGAGATGAACTTCCAGGACATCACCGGCTCGGTGCCGTTCACGGCGGCGCAGCAGGCGGCGGCATGGGAGGCCTACATCCAGCAGGACCCGTACCTCAGTAAGCACCGCGGCGAGTACGCCGAACGTGGCGGCGTGTTCCTGCCCATGGTCAAGCGCATGGACCTGAACATTTCTCAGGACGTGTTCAAGACGATTGGCGGCAAGCGCCAGCGCTTCCAGTTCCGCGCCGATTTCATCAACTTCGGTAACCTGCTGAACAAGAACTGGGGCGTGTCGCAGCGCCTGGTCAACAACACGCCGCTGATCGTGCCGACCGCCGCCCAGGGCGGACCCGTCGACGCGCAGGGCCGCGCACAGTACCGTATGCGGGTGATCAACAGCCAGTTGATGTCGAAGTCATTCGAGCAGACGGCCGACTTGTTCGACGTCTACAAGGTGATGTTCAGCTTCCGCTACTTCTTCAACTAGCTCCCACCAGGTGGTCGTCACCAAAGGGGCGGGTCTTCGGACTCGCCCCTTTTTTGTTCGGCCTGTCCGCCGAAGCTCCCGGGGTGGTTCGAGAGAGCGAAGGCGGATATATTTCATCTATGAAACGACCTGCCGCCCTCGTCGTGGCCGCGTTCCTGGTTGCCGCTTCCGGTGGCCCGCTGACGGCCCAGACCGAGCTGGGCAAAATCGATTTCCCCACCTCGGGCGCGGCGGCCGCGCAGCCGGCCTTCCTCAAGGGCGTGCTGCTGCTGCACAGCTTCGAGTACGACGATGCGAAAGAAGCCTTCCAGGAGGCGCAGCAAGCCGACCCGGGCTTTGCCATGGCTTACTGGGGCGAGGCCATGACCTACAACCACCCGGTGTGGCAGCAGACCGCGCCCGACCTGGCCAGGGCCGCGCTGGCGCGCCTGGCGCCGACCCCAGAGGGCCGCCTCGCCAGGGCGCCAACGGCGAAGGAGAAAGACTGGCTCACCTCGCTCGAGAGCCTGTACGGCGCCGAGGATAAGCTCGCGCGCGACCGTGCCTACGCCGAGCACATGCGGCGCATGCACGAGAAGTATCCGCAAGACGATGAGGTTACGTCGTTCTATGCGCTGGCCCTGCTCGGCACCAGCCACGGCGGCCGCGACTTCTCCATCTACATGAAGGCCGCGGCGCTGGTCGAACAGGTCTATGCGAAGAACCCCCAGCACCCGGGCGCCGCGCACTACCTGATTCATTCGTACGACGATCCGGTGCACGCGCCGCTCGGCCTGCGCTTCGCCGACGCCTATGCGAAGATCGCGCCGGCCGCGTCGCATGCGCTCCACATGCCGTCGCACATCTACTTCGCGCTGGGGATGTGGGACGAGGCCTCAGCCATCAACGAGCGCTCGATGAAGGCCGCCGACGCGCGCCGGGCCGATCAGAAGCTCGACGTCGACGCCCGCGGGTTCCACGCCATGCTGTGGCTGGTCTACGGCTATGCCCAGCAGGGCCGGTTCGAGGAGGCGCGCGCGTTACTGGCGCAGATGGAGGCCGACGCGAAGACGAGCGGGTCGGTGCGCACGCGCAGCCACCTCGCGCTGGCCCGCGCCGCCTGGCTGATTGAGTCGCGCAAGTGGGGCGAGGCCAAGGCCCCGGTCGCGGCCAGGGACCTGGGCGCGGATGCCGCGATTGCCGACTTGTTTGCCATCGGCATGGCCGCCATCCGCTCCGGCAACCGCATGGCCGGCGGGAACGCGCTGCAGCAGATGGCCGTGTTGATGGAAGATGTCCCCCCCTCCGCCCCTACGACTCTGCCGGCTACGGGGGGTAAACCCACCGCCGCTGGCGGGTCAGCGGCCGCTCCGGCGGGCAGGCCCGCGTCGGCATCGACCCGGGCCGGCATCTCGCCCGTCGCCGAGCCGTACCCGGCGCACGCCGGGCAGCCCCAGACCGGCCTGCCGTCGGCTGGTGGCGGCGCCTCCAAGCGGGCCGCCCAGGTCATGGCCCAGCAGCTCGAGGCGATCCTGCTGTTCTCGGAGGGCCGGCGCGAGGAGGCCCTGGTCCTGGCCCGCCAGGCCGCCGTCGTCGAAGACGGCATGTCGTTCGAGTTCGGCCCCCCGGTGCCGGTCAAACCCGCCCACGAGCTCGTCGGCGAGATGCTGATGGACCTGCGGCGCCCCAGGGAGGCCATCCCGGCCTTCGAAACCTCGCTCAAGCGCAATCCCAGGCGCGCCCTGTCGCTTCTGGGCCTGGGCCGGGCCTCGATGGCGGTCAAGGACACGGCGCGCGCCATGGCCGCCTATGGCGAACTGAGGAAGATTTGGAAGAACGCCGACAAGGGCCTGCCGGAGCTGAGGGAGCTGGGCCTGGTGCCCCCGCCCAGCTACTGAGGCGAGCGGCCTTCCAGCTTCGCGCCAAGGGCGCTTCGGCGGACGGGCACGCGCCTCATCCGGACGCCACATGACCTGCCGCGGTAAGCCCGGCGGATCGGCCATTTGTGCAGGCGTGTGCAGGTTTGCACGGTCCGCCGGGCCCGATCCGTGGCGTTTCGTCCGTCGTATGATTACCGCACTTTGGCCAGCCGCCGCGGGGTGCTATCGGTCGTCGTGCGCGTCATCGCGCTCGGTTGCGCGATCGCTGCCGCGACACTCGCCGTCTACTGCGTAGTACTCGTTTATGCGGCCGCGACGTTCGAGCATGACAGTCTGCCTGGTCCGACGGTGCTCGCCATGGTGGCGGTGGGCGTGGGTCTTACCGCGGTACTCTGCGGAGGCCTGTCGCGTGTGCTCTGGAGGGTGAGCCAGCGATAGGCGACTTCCGCACGGCCCAACGGCAGGCGCCGTCCGTGAGGCGAGCGGGGCGCAGCCGCCTGGTGCCGCCGCTCGCGTACGAGAGAAAAGGCCGCCCGGTTGCCCTGGCGGCCCTTTGCGTGTCTGTCGGCGCGATCTAGTTGCCGCCGCGTCCGGCTGCGGCCGCGCGCCGCATGCCTTCGGTGATGATGCCGACCTTCTCGACGCCCGCGCCCTTGGCGGCGTCGATCACTTCGACGATGTCGCCGTAGCGCAGCGTGCCGTCGCCGGCGATGAACAGGGTCTTGTCCTTGCGCTCTTCGTAGATCTTGCGGAGCGCATCTTCCAGGCCCGCGACCGTGACGTCCTGCTTGTTGATCGAGATCTTCTTGTCGGCCGTGTATTCGATCACGATCTGCGACACGTCGACCTGGGTCTGTTCGGCGGTCTTGGTTTCCGCCGGCAGGTTGACGTCGAGGCCCTTCTGCGACAGCGGCAGGGCGGCCATGAAGATGACCAGGAGCACGAGCAGCACGTCGATCATCGGCGTGATGTTCATGTCCGAGCTGACTTCGAGCTTCTTGGCCGTGATGACGCGGTCGGCGCCGAGGTGCTGGTGTGCGTGAGCCATGTTAGTTGCCTCCGCCCTGCAGCAAGCCGCGGGTCTTGGGGTCGGTGATGAGGCCCATGTCCTCGATGCCGCTGGCGCGCAGTTCGTCCATGCAGTCCATCACGGCTGAATAGCGGGCGTCTTCATCGGCCTTGATGAGGATGATGCGCTCCTTCTTGGTTTCGAGGATCTCCTCGACCTTCTGCCGCAGCTCTTCCTTGCGCACCGGCAGGCCGTTGACGAAGTACCGGTCGCTCTTGTCGATGGCGACGACCGTCTGGTCCTGCGTTTCGGGCTTGTCCGCGGTGTTCGCGGCGAGCGGCAGTTTGACGTCAGCACCCTTCTGGAGCAGCGGGGCCACGATCATCATGATGATGAGCAGCACCAGCATGACGTCCACGAGGGGCGTGACGTTGATGTCCGATTTGATTCCACCTTTGGAACCGCCGACATCCATTGACATAACGAGAACTCCTTAATTTCGCGATTTGGCGATTTGGCGATTCCGCGATTGTCGATCACGGAATCTGGATATTTGGCGGTCTGGCGATCCCGTGACCCAATCACGAGACCGCCAAATCACCAGATCACCAAATCATCTTCAACTACGCCGTCTTCTTGATGAAGTAGTCGACCATCTCCGACGACGAGTTGTCCATCTCGACGTTGAAGAATTCGAGCTTGCCCGACAGGTAGTTGTAGAACCACACCGCCGGGATGGCCACGAACAGGCCGAGCGCGGTTTCGACGAGCGCTTCGGCGATACCGGCCGAGACGGCGCCGATGCCGCCCGAGCCCGAGGAGGCGATGCCGACGAACGCGTTGATGACGCCGACGACCGTGCCGAGCAGTCCGACGAACGGCGCGGTCGCGCCGATGGTCGCCAGGGCGCTGACGCCCTTCTTCAGGTCGTTCGCGGTGAGCGCGGTGGCGCGCTGAATCGAGCGGCGCACCGTGTCGAGCAGCTCCTCACGGCTGAGGCCGCCCGCGTTGTCCTGCTGGAACTGATATTCCTGAAGGCCGGCGAGGACGACTTTTGCGAGGTGGCTGTAGCGGTAGTTCTTGCTGGTGGAGATGGCGATGGCGTCTTTCAGGTTCGCCGGCGGCTCGGGGTGGTGGAGAAAGGCCAGCGCCTCGCCCAGGGCGCGCAGTTCGGAAAACTCCCGCCCCATCGCCCAGGCCACGCGGTCGGTGGTGCCGAACA
>CAYGMD010000158.1:0-10440 GCA_964350785.1 uncultured Acidobacterium sp.
GCTGGAAGAATTCTTCCAGCTGAAATCCATTCAGCGCTAACCTCGCACGGGTTCTGGACATGTTTGCCCTCCTCGCGGGTTTCGCTGCCGGCCTGCTGCACGTCTTCTCGGGTCCCGACCACCTGGCCGCGGTCGCCCCGATTGCCTCCAACCGCGAGCGCGGCCAGTGGTTGGCCGGCTTGCAGTGGGGCATTGGTCACACCCTGGGGGTGCTGCTGATCGCGGTGCTGCTGCTGTTGCTCAAGGAACAACTGCCGCTCGAGGCCATCTCGGCCTACAGCGAACGCGTGGTGGGCGCCTCGCTGATTGCCATTGGCGGCTGGGGCCTTCGTCGTGCTTGGGTGCTGAGGCACGCAGGTGCTGAATTGCACACTCACGCCAGCACGTCGTTCTCGATGGGCGCCATTCACGGCCTGGCCGGCAGCTCGCACCTGTTCGGGGTGCTGCCGGCGCTCGCGTTCCCGTCGCGCGCCTCCTCGGTTCTCTACCTCGCGGGGTTTGGCCTTGGCGCGCTCGCCGGCATGACGGCGTTTGCCGCGGCCGTCGGACTGCTCTCGTCGACGTTCAATCGTCGTTCGCGCAGCTACAGCGGCCTGCTCTACGCGTGCTCCGCCGTCGCCATGGTCGTGGGCGGTATCTGGCTGGTCGGGCAGTGACGCCCATCCCCGCTCAAGCGGTCGCGGCCAAGCTGCCGGGCGTCCTGGCGGCGCTGGCGGTCATGCTCGCGGGCTTCTGGCTCGCCGACCAGATCGGTCACGCGATTCTGTCGGCGCAGGGCCTCACGGGCAGCAGTCCTGTTTCCGGCGTCCCCGTCGCGATCGTGCTTGGCCTGCTGCTGCGCAACACCCTGCCGTTACCGGCGTCGCTCGCGCCGGGATTGAGGTTCGCGACCACCACCATTCTCCGCGCCGGCATCGTGCTGGTCGGCATCCGCCTCAGCCTGTTCGACGTCCTCAAGCTTGGTATTGCCGGCCTGCCCGTGGTGCTGGCGGCGATTACCACCGGATTGTTGTTCGTGACGTGGTTCAACAAGAAGCTGGGCCTGCCGCCGCGACTGGGCACCTTGATCGCCGCGGGCACCAGCATCTGTGGCGTCACCGCGATCGTCTCGGTGGCCCCGGCGATTGAGGCCGACGAACGCGAGGTCGCCTACGCCGTGGCCAACGTCGTCGCCTTCGGATTGTTCGGGATGCTGGTCTATCCCTACCTTGCGCATTACCTGCTCACGTCGTCCGAGACGATTGGCTTGTTCCTGGGCACGGCGATTCACGACACCTCGCAGGTCGTGGGCGCGGCATTGACCTACAAGCAGGTCTACGAAGACGATGTCGTCCTGCGGGTGGCGACGGTGACCAAGCTGACGCGCAACATCTTCCTGGCGGCGGTGATTCCCCTGCTGACCTGGATGCACCTGCGCGAGTCGCATGCGGCCACCGGCGGGGTCAAGAAGACGATCAGGTGGACGGCGCTAATCCCCGGATTTGTGATCGGCTTCGTCGCGATGGCGGTCGTGCGATCGGCCGGTGACGCCACGCTGGGAGCGAACGGCGCCGCGTTCGGGATCTGGGACGCCGCGTCATGGGCGTCGATCACGAAGCAGTTGGGCGACTACTGGGCGTCGCAGATCCTGCTGGGCACGGCGATGGCGGCGGTCGGCCTGAACACCAACTTCGCCGTGTTCAAGGGCGTGGGCCTCAAGCCGTTCGCCGTCGGCATGGCGGGGGCGCTCGCCGTCGGGTCGGTCGGCATGCTGATGGCCGTGATCTTCGGCCGCTACGTCCACCTCTAATTCAGCCACAGAGGCACAGAGTCCACAGAGAAGACCGCGAGTTCGCTGGCGGCGCTTCGCCGGCCGAAGGCCGGCCGCAGCGAACTGCAGCTCTGTGTCTCTGTGTCTCTGTGTTCTCAGTGGCCAAATCTGGTTCGGTGAGATCGCGTAGACCCGCCCATCCTGGGCTTCGTGGACGAGGCGCAGTTGCGGGAACTGCGCCAGTCGCTCGGCAAAGGCTGGCCACTGGTCGGGTTCAACCAGCTCGCGGTGGACCACGACGTAGGTGACTCCCACCTCACGCAGTTTCGCGATGCTGGCGTCGTCCGGGAACCGCCGCATCTCCAGGTACAACTGATCGTGAAACGGCGCGCGGAAGCCGCTGTAGCCATGCACCGTCTTCTGCCAGTGCGCCATCGAGTGGAGCATGGTCATGGTCTGGAACCGCTCGAACCGGCCCGAGTTGCGCGGGTCGGGCAGCGGCACCTCGGCGACGACGAATGGCGCCGGCTGCGATGCCAGCCAGCGATCGACGGCCGGGGAGGGCAGGGTGTAGTCGGACCCCTTGAACGGGTACGCGTTGAACTCCGCCAGCAGCAGCACGGCCACGATCGCGGCCGCCGCGCGTTCGGTCAGCGGCGTCCAGCGAACGGCGAAGCGCTCGAACCCGGCCGCGGCCAACACCGCCAGGCACAGCGTCGTGAGGATCATGAACCGCGAGGGCGCGCGGATGAAGTTCATGCCGGGCCAGGAGTAGACCCATGGCCACAAGGCCAGCGGACCGTCGATGAAGAGCAGCACGCTGACCACCGGTAGCCGGATGGAGCGACCACGGCGCCGCCATGATCACGGTCAGTGCAGGGCCGCGCGCTTCACGGCAGAAGGCTGGGGTGCTTGAAGGCCACCAGCCTGAGCAGCGCCTGGTCGATGGCCGCATCGATCTCGCGGGCCGGGACGCGGAAGCCGTTGACCATGAACGCAAACACCAGCGGTTCGCCCTCTTCAGTGATGACGTATCCGGCCAGCGAGCGCACTTGCGACATCGATCCGGTCTTGGCCCAGACCCGGGACTCGCCGATGGTGCCTTTCAGCCGCGACGCCAGGTTGCCGCTCACACCGGCCTGGGGCAGCGTCGAGCGGAAGTTGTCGGTGAGGTCAGGGTTGAGCCACAGGTAGGTGAGCACGCCGATCAACGCGTCGGGCGTCAGGTAGTCGTAGCGCGACAACCCGGAGCCGTCGCGGGCGAGGTAGTAATCGGTGGACACGCCCCAGTCAAGCAGCGTGTCGTTCAGCACTTTCAGCCCTGCCTCGGTGGTGGCCGGCGCACCGGCCGGCGACAGCGATCGCAGCAGGGTCTCGGCGTACAGGTTGCGGCTCCACTTGTTGGTGGTGTCGATGATCTCGAGCAGTGACGCCGAGCGGTCCTCGAGCAGCAGCGTTTTCGCCCCGCCGCGCGCGGCATGCACATCGTCGATATCGATGGTGCTGCCGGCGACGAGAATGCCGTGCCGGGACAGCGCCTCCCGCAGCGCGTTCAGGTAGAAGGTGGTGGGGTTGGGCACCGCGGCGGTATCGCGGATGGGCGGCGAACCGAGCGCCACTTGTCCGCGCACGGTAAGCACGGTCGTGCCGGGGATGCGCTCGAGCGACACGCGGCTGTCGGCGCCGGCCGGCGCCGTGACGACCTGATAGTCGATCGTCAGGCCGCTGCCGGGCGGCGACACGCTGACAATCGCGCGCTCCCCGGCCTGGAGGCCGGGGCCGATCAGCAGCTGCACCTGGTTCTCGTGGTATTGCAGCGCGCTCACCGGCGCGCCGTAACCCAGCGCGAGGTCGTCCCACGACCAGCCCAGGCCCCAGCCGGGCTCGGCAAACGCGTTGTCGTCGCCAATCAGGTGCCCGCTGATGATCCGAACGCCCTGGCCGGCGAGTTGCCTGGCCCAGTCGTCGAACGCACCCCAGCGCTCCGCGTGCCGCGGGTTGATGGTCGGGTCGCCGTTGGCGACCACGACGAGGTCGCCGTCGAGCGTCCCGCCCGAGACCGGGCCGGTGGCGTACAGCTGCGTGGTGTAGCGGTAGTCCCAGCCAAGCCGTTCGGCGGCCACAGCCGTCGTCAGCACCTTCTGGTTCGACGCGGGCACCTGAAGGCGGAACGAGTTGGAGCTGTAAAGCGTCTCGCCGCGCTTGAGCGAGTGGACGGCGACCGACCACAGGCCGTGGTCGACACTGCGCGCCGAAAAGATGCCCCGGAGGTCGCGCCGGAGCTGTTCGTGAAAGTCGGGGTGGACGAGGGCTTCGCCCAGCGTGGGCGCCCGCGTGCCGGCCGGTTGCCTGGCGGCGCAGGCCGAGGCGAGCACGAGCGCGGTGATGACCACCGCGACAATGCGCCCGCCTCGCTGCATCACTGCTTGTCGCCCGGCTTCTCGCCTGGCTTGGCGGCGGCGGGAGCCGCCGGCTCCGGCGGCATCACCACCAGGTCGAAGGCCTGCATGGCGGCAGCCATTGACGCCTTGTCGATCCTGGCAACCACCGCGTCGCCCTCGCGCGCGCCGAACGCGTCTTCGCCGACCTGGCCGAAGCGCACCCGTTCGAACTTGCCTTCGTCGTAGCTCGCGCTGACGACCAGCGCCGGCTTGTCGAGGCCGGTCTTCGTCTTGGCGTCCACGAACGACTCGGCCTTGAGCGCCACCAGCTTGGCGAGCAGGTCGTCCATGGCCTGGGCGTTGGCAGTGTGCGAGGCGCCGCCGACGCGGGTGACCTTCCACGAATCGGTGTCGGTCGGCTTGGCGGCCTTCACCTTTTCCAGTTCGTAGGTCTTGGCACCGCCCGGCGCGTCGAGGACGGCGCGCAGCTTGTCGACATAGAACGGGCGCAGCTCGAACAGTTCCTTCTTGCGGTAGTCATCGAACGGCTTCGTGAAATCGCCCTGCAGCGTGGCGTCGACCGTGAACACCATGGGCCGGGAGGCGTCGCGCGCGTAAGTCTGGTCGTTCTCGGTCTTGCCCACCTCGAGCACGGTCTTGGCGCTGCCGGCGCCCACGGTGATGGTCATCACGGGCCGGTCGAGGCCGTACTTCGCCAGGTCCTTGCCCTCGCTGTCGACCAGCTTCGACATGTTGGCGGTCGACAGCCGCGTCAGCAGTCCCTCGATCGCGCTGTAGTCGCTGCGCGAGGCCATCGGGGCCGTGACCTTCCAGTCGCTGCCGTCGCGGCCGAGCGTCATGGTCCGGCCCTCGCGCACCAGCGTGACCGCGTCGGCCTTCTCGCGCTCGAACTTCAGGATCTTCTTGTCGCGCAGGTCGAACGGCGTGCGGTTGAAGTTGGTCTCCTGGAACGACGACACCAGGAACACCTTCTTGTCGCCGCCCTTGAGCGCGTAGATCTCGCCCTGCGTGGCGTTCTTGTCGCCCAGCATCAGCGACCCGGTGACGCTGCCGGCCTTGAACTCCACGGCGATCGGCGGCTTGGCCAGGTTGTACTTCTGCAGGTCGGCCGGGTTTTCCTCGACCACCCGCACCAGCTCGAGGTTGGCCAGCGCCTGCGCGATGCTCGCCGCTTCGGCCGGGTCGGCGTCGGTCGCGACCGGCTCGATCATCTTCCAGCCGCTGGCGTCCTTGCGCAGCAGGCTGGTCTCGCCGTTGTAGGTCAGCTTGAACTCGTGCACGGCATCAACCGCGAGCGAGTAGACCTTCTCCCTGGCCTCGGCGCCGTCGATGCCCGGCGCCGGGCGCTTCGAATCCACGAAGTAGATATAGCCGCCCAGCCCCGCCAGGACGACGACCAGGATCAGTGTGGACGTGATACCCCGCATGGCTCGTTACCTTCTCCGCCACCATGTGTAGACGCCCGACGCGAACACGATGCCGGGGATGATGAACAGGCACAGCAGCATGATGCGCTGCTGCTGATCGGCCGTCAGCGTGAGGCGCCGATCTTCCGGCTCGCGCGGGCGGATGGCAATCAGGTTTTCCTGCTGCGCCAGCCAGTTCACCGCGTTCATGAAGAAGTCGCGGTTGCCCTGGATGCCGAGGCCGTAGTTGGCCGCAAAGTCGGAGTCGCCGATGCCGACGACGCGCGATTCGGGCTTGCGCTCCGGGTCCGGCGTGGCGGGCGTGCCGTTGCCGGCCGGCGGCGCGGGCACGGCGGTCGCCGGCGCCGAGGCCGCGGCGCCCAGCGTGATCGGGCCCATCTTGTCGCCCTTGGCCGCGTCGAAGGCCACTTGCGCGCCGCCGGTGCCGGCCAGCGACCCGAGGTCGGCTTCGGCCCAGCTCTGCGCGCTCGTGGTGACGAGCGGCTGCGCCGTGTGGCTGTTCGACCCGCCCTCGATCGGCGCCATCGACCGCGCCATCGGGTAGGCGGTGACCAGGCGGAAGCCTTCGCTAATCGGGTGCGCCGGATACTGCGCGGCCACCGGCACCGACGCGTCGGTGCCGAGCATCTGGCCCATGCCGCTGGCGTCGAGCACCACGTCGTTGCCGGCCTGCATGCCCCAGTCGGCGAGGAACTGCGTCAGCAGGGGATGCGTGTTCGCGCCCTGCTTGGCTTCCGGATCGAGCAGCACCATCACCTTGCCGCCGGCGTTGACATACGTGTTGAGCGCGTCGATCTCCGGCTGGAAGAAGTCGGTGCTCGGCCCGGCAATCACCACCACCGTCGCGTCGGCCGGCACGGTTTTCTGCTGCACCAGCACCAGGGTTTCGACGCTGTAGTTGTCGCTGGCCAGCGCCTGCGCGATGCCGCTGAACCCCGTGCGATCGGTCGCGGCGGTGTCTTTTTCGCCGTGGCCCTGCGTGAAGTACACCTTGCGCGTCGCGCCGGTCACCGCCTTGATCAGGCCGTTGGTGAGCGCCTGCTCCTCGGAACTGGTGACGCGCTCGGTGCGGTCCTTGTACTGGATCAGGATCGTGCCGTAGGCCTGGATGGCGGCCTCCTTCGCGCGCGTCGGCTCGCGATCCGGATCGACGTACTCGGCCTTCACCTTCGTCGAGTGATAGGTGAACTGGTCGAGCCGATCGCGGAAGCGGTCGAAGTTGGTTTCGCGGTCGAAGACCACGAACGTGACCGGCGCATCCAGCGTCTGCAGCACCTTGATAGTCTGGTCCGACAGGCTGTAGACCTGGTTGGCGGTGAAGTCCCAGCGCTTGTTCTGCCGGATCCCCAGGTAGTTCACGGCGACGAGAATGCCGAGAAACACCACGATGCTGACAATCGACATGGTGCCGTATTGCGCGCTGCGGCCCTTGTAGAAAGTGGCGACGTCGCGCCACTGGCCGGCCATGTAGACCAGCACCGAGGCCAGGCCGGCCCACGCCAGGTAGGTGGCGTATTGATCCTGCCACCAGCCCCACGGCGGCGTGAACAGCCGCGCGGCGACGGCCGCAAACACGAGGCCCGTGCCAATCCAGCCGATGATTCCGAAAACCTTGTTCGCCATGATTAGCCTCGCCACCTTTCGCTGTCGACCGACTTCATGGTGAGGAACAGGCCGAACGCGATGAAGCTCAGGTAGTAGATCACGTGCTTGGTGTCGATGATGCCCTTGGCGAAGTCATCGAAGTGCTCGGTGATCGACAGGTGCGCCAGCACCGCCTGCGTGGTCGGGCCGACGAAGGTGCTGATCCAGTTGAGCACCCACAGCATCAGGAACACGGCGAAGGTCGCCATGGCGGCGACGATCTGGTTCTTGGTGAGGCTCGAGATGAACAGGCCGAGCGACAGGAAGCACCCGCCCATCAGCAGCAGGCCGAGGTAGCCGGTCGCAATCGGCTTCCACTCGGGGTCGCCGAAGATGAACAGGATCGACATGTGGATCAACGTGATCGAGAGCATGGCGGTGTAGAGCGCCATGGCGCCGAGGAACTTGCCGAGGATGATCTCGACGTCGGTCAGCGGCGAGGTCAGCAGCAGCTCGATGGTGCCCGAGCGCTTCTCCTCGGCGTAGGTGCGCATGGTGATCAGCGGGAACACCAGCAGCATGATCACCGTGGTGTTCATGAAGGCCGGGCCGACCAGCATCTGGTTGATGTTCATCGCCTGGCCGGGGTTCATGGCGGCCTGCATGCTCTGCTGCTCGAAGAACGCCAGCGGCACGTAGAAGAACCAGCCGAACAGCAGGGCGAAGAAGCCGATCAGCACGTAGCCGATGGGCGACGAGAAGTAGGCGTTCAGCTCGCGCTGGGCGATGGCGAGGATGTTACGCATTGCGGGCCTCCTCGCTGTGGTCGTTTGCCGCTTCCGCCTTCGCCGAGGCTTCGGCGGACAAGTCGGTGGGTTCGCTGGCGTCGGGTTCCTGCGTCGTCAGGCTGAGGAAAATCTCCTCGAGGCTGACGCGCACCGGCCGCAGTTCGAGCAGGCCCCAGCCGCCGCGGACAATGGCCGTGGCCAGCTCGCGGCGGACATCGGCGCCTTTTTCGGTGTCCACTTCGAAGACACCCGTGTCGGCCTTGTGATCGGCGACGTTGACGCGGACCACGCCGGTCACGTTCTGCAGCGCGCGCTGCATGTCGTCGACCGGGCCCTGGGCCTGCACATACACGGTGATGGCGCCGCGCAGCCGCTCGGTGAGCGCGTCGGGCGTGTCGATGGCCACCACCTTGCCCTTGTTGATGATCACGACCTTCTGGCAGGTCTGCGACACCTCGGGAAGGATGTGGGTGCTGAGCACGATGGTGTGGTTGCCGGCCAGTTCGCGAATCAGCTGGCGCGTCTCGATGATCTGCTTGGGGTCGAGGCCCGCGGTCGGCTCGTCGAGGACGAGGATCTCCGGGTTGTGAATCAGCGCCTGGGCGAGGCCGACGCGCTGCTTGTAGCCCTTGGAGAGCTTGGCGCAGTGGCGGTCGGCCATGTCGGCCACCCAGGTCCGCTTCATCACCTGGTCCACGCGGCCCTTGATGTCCTTGCGCACGCCCTTGATCTTGGCGACGAAGGTCAGGTACTCGCGGACCGTCATGTCCGGATAGAGGGGCGGGGTCTCGGGCAGGTAGCCGGTCTTGCGCTTGGCCTCGATCGGCTGCGCAAACACGTCGTGGCCGGCCACGCTGGCCGTGCCTGCGGTGGCCGGCATGTAGCCCGTGATGATCCGCATGGTGGTGGTCTTGCCGGCGCCATTCGGACCCAGGAAGCCCAGGATCTCGCCCGACTCGGCGCGGAAACTGACATCGTCCACGGCCGTGAAAGCGCCGTAGCGTTTCGATAGATGCTGAACCTCGATCACAAGAGGTCTCCGATGATTGAAAACAGTGTAAGCTCTAGACCGGGCGCGAATTAGGTGCGTCCAGCCCCCCATCCTATTCCAACCGCCTGAGCGCGGCAAGCCGCGTTTCAGCCGGGATGTCGCATGAGAACCACGTGAAGCGAATACTGTTCGCGACGGTCGTTCTTTTACTGGTCGCCACCGGCTCCGGCTGGTGGTGGGCGCGTGGCTCCCTGCCCGCTTTGGACGGCCAACTGGCCCTGTCTGGTCTGCATGCCCCCGTTGAGGTCTTGATCGACGGCTACGGCGTGCCCACGGCCTATGCCCGCGATGCCGACGATGCGTGGTTTGCGGCGGGAGCGTTGCACGCGCGGGATCGCCTGTGGCAGATGGAGCTGTACCGGCGGGTCACCCGGGGCCGCGTGTCGGAGGTAATGGGGGAGTCGACACTGGCAATCGACCAGCGCTTCCTGACGCTTGGCCTCCGCCAGGCCGCGGCGGAAGAATGGGCGCGGGCGACACCCACCGTGCGGGCCGCCCTGGAACGGTATGCGGCGGGGGTCAATGCGGTTCAGTCCACGCTCACCGGCCGCCAGCGGCCCCTCGAGTTCCAGGTGCTGGGCATCACGCCGGCGCCGTGGACACCTGAGGATTCGTTGGCGGTTGGCCGCCTGCTCGCGTGGCGGCTGGCGGAGAACCACCAGGCGGAGTTGGTGCGTGGAGCGCTCGCGGCGAAGCTTGGAGAGTCTGCAGCAAGGGAGTTGGGCGGCCGCTATCCCGCGGATGGTCCGACGATTTTGGGTGGAGGAGCACCTCCCCAGGAGGCGGCGCTCGCGCCGCCGACCCCTACGAGCGCAGGCGGCGCGAGCCCGACGAGCGAAGCGAGCCCTACCGAGGCCCGACCTGTCCGCCGAAGCGCTTCGCGCGAGGGTGTAAGGGCCGAGCCCTCCTGGCCGCCAGGACTCGAATGGCTTCGTCCAGGAGTCAAACGCGGTAATTCGAACAACTGGGTCGTCGCTGGTCGAAAGACCAAGAGCGGGCGGGCGATCCTGGCCAACGATCCCCACCTTCCGATTGAGTTTCCTTCTGTCTGGTACGAGCTGCACCTGGTCGCCGCGGGTCTCGATGTCACCGGTGTGACCGTGCCCGGTGTGCCGTTCGTCGTGCTTGGGCACAACGCGCGGGTTGGCTGGGGCATCACCAACACCAACGCTGATGTCCAGGACCTGTTTCTGGAACGCCTCCAGGTCGGCAACAAGCGGGTCTTCTATCGCGGCGAGTGGGTGCCGGTCGAGGTGACGCCGGCCGACATTCCCGTTCGCGGCCATGCCCAGCCGTACCGGTTCGAGGTGTGGAAGACGCGCAATGGTCCAATCTTCGCGGACGTGGGGCTCGACTGGGACGCGCCGCCGTCGTGGCTCTCGCCCGACGGCCGCCCGTCGGATGAGCGCCGTGCGTACGCCCTTCGCTGGGATGCCGC
>CAYGMD010000159.1:0-10440 GCA_964350785.1 uncultured Acidobacterium sp.
GCTCGACGTCGAACACCAGCATGCCGGCCGGGCGTGAGGGTTGGCCGTTGTAGGCGAGGGCCTGGGGAATCCAGAAGCGGCGCTTCTCGCCGGCGACCATCAACTGCAGGCCTTCCCCCCACCCCCGGATCAGGCGATTCAGCGGAAAGGTGGCCGGCGCTGGCTGCGAGAGCGAACTGTCGAACATCTTTCCGTCGGTGGTCCACCCGGAGTAGTGCACCGTCACCAGGTCGGTCGGACCCGGCCTGGCCGTGCCCTTGCCCGGTGTGAGGACCTTTGACGCCAATCCCGAAGCGGTCTTCAGCGCGTCAACCGGTGGGCTGGCGACGTCTGGCGGAGCGGGAACCAGGGCCGGCGCGGGTCGCTGCGCCGCCATCGATGCGGCGAGGGCCACCGTCACGGCGAGGGTCGAAAGTAAGCGAGTCATCCCCGTATGGTAGAAGTGAAAAGTGAGAAGTGAAAAGTAGAAAGTGAAAAGTGCTAGCGGCAGGTGTCGAGGCCCGGGTCGTTCACCGACCCATCGGCGCCGAGGAACGCCCACTCGACCAGCGCCGGCTTGAGCGTGAAGCGGACGACGCCGTGCCGGGACATGCGCACTTCCGAATTGGGGGCGGTGCGCACGAAATTGTAGAGCTCGGCGCCGCCGGTGCCGGCGGTGAACTGGCGGATGCCGTTGGCGGGGTCGGGCGTGCCGTTGGCCGACTGGCGCGCGAAGCGCTCGTACAGGTGGTCGTGTCCATTCAGCACCACCTCGACGCGCGAGGCCTCGAGCAGGGACCACATGTCGCGCATGAACGCGTTGTTGCCGTTGGGACCCGAGGAGAACAGCGGGTGGTGCCACACGGCCATGGTGCACGGCGTCCGCTGCGCTTCGAGCTGTTGCCGCGCAAACTCCCATTGCGCCGAGCCGCGGCCGGCCGGGACGTTGGAGTTCAACATCAGGATCAGCCAGTCGCCCGCGTGGACGACGTGGTAGCCGGTGCGGTCCAGGCCTGCGGCCTCGCCGAAGTAGTCGAAGTACGGCGCCGCGCCGGCCGTCTCGTACTCGTGATTGCCGGGCACGGCACGCCAGCGGGACCGGAAGCGGCCCCATTCGGGATCAAAACAGTCGCGGAAGTTCGCCGCGGTGCCATGGGGGTAGGCGATGTCGCCGGCGAGCAGGAGGCCGCCCTCGAGTCCCGCCACCAGCCTGGCCGTCTGCGCCACGCCCGGCTGGTTGCACATGCCGATATCGCCGGCGCCGAGCACCACCGCGGTCAGGCCGCTCGTGGGCGGCGGGGCGCTGCCCCCGCCCGGGCTGGGACCGGCAGGAGAGCTGCCGCAGGCCGCCATCAGGCTCGCTGACACAATCGCCGCCGCGAAGCGGCACAGGCGGGCATGGCGTGAGATTCCCAGCATCGACCTTTTCAGCATCGTTACATACGTGGTACCGTTTCGCCACCCTGACGCCAGGGCCTATGATCACCCGTGAATCGAGCGCCAAGTCGAACCGCCTGCTGCTGTCGCCGCAGGAGCCCCTCGTGGCGGGTGGCCGGGCCGAGGAGCTCGAACGCCGCATCCAGGAAGTCTTCAAGTCGGGTTACGAGCACGTCGTCATCGACCTGCGCGGCGTGCCGAACGCCGACAGCGCGGGCATTCGCGCGCTGGTGCGCGGGCACACCTCGGCGCAGCGCCTCAACCGCCGGTTCACGCTGGTCTCGCCGAACCCGCGCGTGCGCGAGCTGCTCGAGCTGTCGCTGCTGACCAACGTGCTCGAGGTGGTCGATTCGCTGGTCGAGGCGAAGACCCGAACCATTCCCTGGGATCGGGTCTGGTCGGGCGTGGCGGTGGCGCTCGTCGGCCTGGCGCTGGTGGGCGTTGGCGTGACGTGGCCGGACCTGGGACTCGAGAACACGTTGATTACCGGTAGCGCGCTCCCCGGGGTGCCAACCGGCGCCGTGGGCGGCATGGCCAATCCCTTCTTCGAGCTGGCCAAGCTGGTGGCGGCCGCGGTGATCGGCATGCTCGTCACCGTGGTGCACCGCCAGTACCGTGCCGAGAAGCAATCGAATCCGGCGCTGGATCAGGCGCAGGTCCTGCTGTGCATCTCGGGGGCGTTGATGATGATCATCATCGGCAACTCGGTGGCGCGCGCGTTCGGGATTGCCGGCGCGGCCAGCGTGATCCGCTTTCGGACGCCGGTCGAGGACGCGCGTGACATCACGATCCTGTTCATCCTGATGGGCCTCGGCATGGCGGCCGGCCTGGGCGCGCTGGCGGTGGCGGGCATGGGCACGCTGTTTCTGTGCGCGATGATCCCGATCCTCAATATTTTCAGCTCCGAGCGGCCGCGCACGATGCTGGTCGAGATCGTCTCCGAAGACCGCCACTTTCCGACCGCGCACGTGCACCGCGTCTTCGCGGTCAACGGCATCCTGTTCGAGCCCCGCGAAGTGTCGCAGGGCGACGAAGCCACGGCGAAGTACCTCACCACGCTCAAGCCATCCGACTCGCTCGAAGAGCTCAGCGGCCAGTTGATGGGCGATGGCAAGAAGGGCATCAAGAATGTCTCCTGGTCGCCTCCCAAGCGCGCGTAAGACCCGCGCGCGGGCCCCGGTGGACGGGGCGGCGGCCGGCACGGAAACGCTGATTCTCGACCCGGCCGAACGGAAGGCCGCATTGCTGCGCGTGATCGCCGGCGCCAGGCGCCGGCTGGTGCTGTCGCTGTTCCGCTGCGACGACTTCACGGTGCTCGACGCGCTGGCCGGCGCGCTCGAGCGCGGCTGCGAAGTCGAAGCCATCCTGACCAAGCGGGCCAAGGGCGGAAAGAAGCGGCTGAAGAAGCTGTGGGGCGCCCTGGAGGAAATGGGGGCCGTGGTCACCCGCTACGGCGACCCGGTGGTGAAGTATCACGCCAAGTACCTGGTCGCCGATCAGTCGACGGCGATTGTCACAACCCTCAACCCGACGCGAAAGTGTTTTTCGCGGACCTGGGACGCGGTGCTGGTGACGCAGGACCCGCCGGTGGTGAGCGGGTTGCTGGCGCTGTTCCGCGCCGACTCGACCGGGGCGCAGCTGCCGTCGCGGCGGCCGATCAGCCGCCGCCTGATCATCGGCCCCGAGCGGTCGCGGGCCGACATCCGCGCGCTGATTGCCGGCGCCAACCACAGCATCCGCATTCTCGACCACAAGCTCTCGGATCCCGACCTCGTCGGGCTGCTGCGCGAGCGCCGCAGCGAGGGCATCATCGTCTCGGTGATCGGCCGCCACCCCATGGGCGCCATCGTGCCGCACGGCAAGATGATGATCATCGATGAACAGCGTGCCATCCTGGGCAGTACGGCGCTCTCGACCTTGAGCCTCGACTTTCGCCGCGAGGTCTCAGTGGTCATTCACCATCCGCTGCTGGTCAAACAACTGAACACGGCGTACCAAACCTTGAGCGCGCGGGCCGGGGCGGCCGCGGCGCACCTTCCGGGAGACCGCATCGCATGAGGAAGACCCTCTTGGCGGCCGTGCTCGTGGCGGCCGCCGCCGCCGGCGTCGCGGCGCAGGACAAGCCGTTCGACGCTGCTGAACAAGGCGCTCAGGGCAAGCGCGGCCTGGTGTGGAACGACCGGCCGACGATCGTGTTCGGCGAAGACGTCACCATCGGGATTCGCGGCCGGCTGCAGCTCGACTGGCGGCAGTTCGACCCGGACCTCGACGAGGACACCTTCGACTTCCGCACCGCGCGCATCGGCGTGGAAGGGGACCTCACCAAGCACTTCAGCTACGAGGTCGAGCGCGAGATCGATCGCGAAGGCTCGTTCGGCGACTGGAAAGACATCTACCTGGACTGGAAGACCTACGACGCGGTGCGCGTCAAGGGCGGCCGCTTCAAGATGCCGTTTGGCCTCGAGCAGAACACCGGCCCGACCCGGACCGACTTCGCCTATCGCAGCCTGGCCTCGTCCACGATCGCCCCGGCCCGCGATCGCGGCGTCATGGTTCACGGCGAGCTGGGCCGCGTCGGCTACGAAGTGGGCGTGTTCGACGATGATGGCGACAACGGCGAGTTGACGGAGCCGCAGTTCGTCGAGGAGGGCGAAGACCTCAAGGGCGTGGGACCGTCGTTCGCCGCCCGCGTTACCGGGGACCTGTTCCGGCTCCTGCCGATGCCCGACAAGCTCAAGAGCGCCAACTTCGGCTTTGCCTACACCACCGCCAGCGTGCCCGAAGGGCTGAACAGCCTGCGCGGCCAGTCGGTGTGGGGCACCGAGGACTTTTTCGAGCCGGTCTACGTGAACGGCCGGCGGCAGCGGTTCGGCGCGCAGCTCGACTGGACACCGGGTCCGACCGGCCTCAAGGCGGAATGGATGCAGTCGCGCGAGCAGCGGCTGGGGCAGAGCAACCGCAACGAGGACCTGTCCGACTTCGTCGGCACCGGGTGGTACGTGAGCGGGACGTGGTTCGTCACCGGCGAGGACAAGGATCAGAACGTCAACCCGAAGCGGCCGCTGTTCCAGGGCGGCATCGGCGCCGTCGAACTCGGCGTGCGTTTCGACGAGCTCGAGTTTGGCAGCGCCAACCACAGCGGCACGGCGTATACCAACCCGCGGGCCGATCCCCTGGTCAGCAACTCGGACCAGGTCTGGACCTTCGGCGTCAGCTGGATGCCGAACAAGTGGGTTCGCGTGTTGACCAACGCGATTCACGAGTCGTTTGCGGATGCCTCGCGCACGCCGGAGTCCGGCACGGACTCGTTCTGGTCGGGGTTGCTGAGGTTGCAAGTTGTCTTCTGATCCGCACAGTATGGCGGTATGACGTGGTGGAGGCGCTGGCTGGTCGCCGTCGCGGTGGTGGTGGGCGTCGCGGCGAGCGCCGCGGCCCAGACCTCCGACGACTTCTTCAATCCCGAGTCGCTGCAGCGCATCGACCTGTGGATGAACTCGTCGGACTGGTCGAAGCTCAAGGCCGCCTTCCAGGAGAACACCTACTACCCGGCCGATGTGACGTGGAACGGCCAGACCGTCCGCAACGTCGGCATTCGCTCGCGCGGCCTCGGCTCGCGCAGCGGCACCAAGCCGGGACTGCGGGTCGACTTCGACCGCTATGCCAGCAGCCAGACCTTTCTCGGCCTCAAGTCATTCGTGCTCGACAACCTGACGCAGGACAAGTCGGGCATCCGTGAAACCGTGGCCATGCGGTTGTTCGCGCGGCTCGGGATTCCCGCGCCGCGCGAGACCCACGCCCGGCTTTACGTCAACGGCGCCTACTCCGGCCTGTACGCGCTGGTGGAGTCGGTGGACAAGACCATGATGGGCCGGGTCTTTGGCAGCATCGGCGAGGACGTGCAGAACGACGGTTACCTGTTCGAGTACAACTACGTGCCCGGCAGCCCCTGGCGGTTCGAGTACGAGGGTTCCGCGCTCGATCCGTACAAGGCGCGCTTCGACATCAAGACCAACGAGAGCATGAGCGACAGCACGATTTGGGGGCCGATCGAGGAACTGGTCCGGCTCGTCAACGACACCGCGCCAGCCGGCTTCGACGCGGCCATCGGCCCGCGGCTCGACCTGCCCGGGTTCGTCCGCTACATCGCCTCGCAGAACTTCATCGCCCAGGACGACGGCTTCAACGGCTACGACGGCATGAACAACTTCTACTTCTACCGGCTGGAGAACAGCGACAGGCACGTGTTCATCGCCTGGGACGAAGACAACGCGTTCCTGTCGCCCGATTTCCAGATCACGACCCGGCTCGGCGACAACATCCTTACCCGCAACACGCTGCAGCTCCCGGCGTACAGCAGCAAGTACTTCGAGGCCCTGCTCGAGGCCGCGACCTCGGCCGACGGCTGGATGCAGGCCGAGATGCAGCGCCAGTTCACGATGATCGCGGCGGCGATGCAGGAAGACACGGTCAAGCCCTACAGCAATGCCGAGCATGCGGCCGACCGCGACATCATGCTCGCGTTCGCGCCGGCGCGCATTACTTACGTGCGGTGCGAGGTCGCGAAGGCGCTGGGGACCGCCCGGCCGGCCGGGTGCGAGTGATCAGCCTGGCGGCCCGCTCGATGCCGTCGCCCTCGAGCTTGTAGACGCGGCGACCGCGCCCCGCTTCGAGGCCGGCAATCACCGCCTTGCGCGTCCGCTTCGAGAGCCCGACCGGCGCCGCCGGCTCGAACAGCGCGGCGCAATACTCCGGATAGCCGCGATCGAACCCCGGTTTCCACGTCCGATCGCGCTTGCCAGGTCGGCCGCGTAGCCCCGAGGCGTCCCAGCGGCTGATCACGCAGGCGAGGTCTTTGGTTGGCGAAGCCATTCTTCCACTGCGTCCTTGCTGAACACCGGCCACGGCCGCTGCTCGACCGCCTCGACCAGGGCGCGCACCTGCGTGTGCTGGCGATAGACCGCCTCGCCGGCGTCGACGGTGACGAACGTGAACACCAGGGCGAGGTTCTCGTACTCGGTGATGACGCGATCGATGAAGCGGCCGTAGCTGGCGAGCGGATCGGCGAGCGGCGAGTAGGCGTGCAGCAGCCAGTCGAGTTCGAGCCCGCGGGCGGCGTCGCGGGCCAATGCCGTGAACAGGTCACGGTCGGCCAGCACCGTCTTGCCGGCCCACAGCGCCCATGCTACGCGTCCAGCAGCATCCAGGCGGGATCTTCGATGTAGTCCTTGATCTTCACGAGGAACTGAACGGCTTCGCGGCCATCGACCAGCCGGTGGTCGTAGCTGAGCGCCACGTACATCATCGGCCGGATCACGACCTGGCCGTTCACGGGGACGGCGCGGTCGGCGATCTTGTGGAGGCCGAGGATGCCGACCTGTGGCGGGTTGAGGATCGGCGTGCTCATGAGCGAGCCGAAGACGCCGCCGTTGGTGATGGTGAAGGTGCCGCCCCTGAGGTCTTCCAGGGTCAGCGACCCGTCCTTGGCGCGGGCGGCAAAGTCGCGGATCGCCAGCTCGATGCCGGCAAAGCCCATGCGATCGGCGTCGCGCAACACCGGCACCACGAGCCCGCCTTCGGCGCCGACCGCCATGCCGATGTCGTAGTAGTGCTTGTAGACGATTTCATCGCCCTGGATCTCAGCATTGATCTGCGGGAACGCCTTGAGCGCGCCAATCGCCGCCTGGACGAAGAACGAGGCAATGCCGACGCCGACGCCGTGCTTCCTGGTGAAGGCGTCCTTGCGCCGCTCGCGCAGCGCCATCAGCGCGCTCATGTCCACCTCGTTGAAGGTGGTGAGCATGGCGGCCGTCTGCTGCGCCTCGACCAGCCGCCGGGCGATGGTCGCTCGCCGCTTGGACATGCGCTCGCGCGACTCGCTCCGCTCGCCAACGGGTGCCTTAGGTGCCAGGGGTGCCAAAGGGGCCAAGGGTGCCTGAGGTGCCTTAGGTGCTGGAGCGGGTGCTGCAGCCTTGAGCACGTCCTGCTTTGTAACCCGAGCGCCAGTCGCCGCCACCGACTCAATGCTCACGTCGTGAGCCCTTGCGACGTTCTTGGCAGTTGGCGTGACCTTCTTCTCGGCCGCCGGTGACTCCTGCAGCTTAGGCACCTCAGGCCCCTTGGGCACCTCAGGCACCGCAGGGGCGGCGTTGGTGCTGGCCTCTTCGAGCACGGCCAGCACTTCGCCGACCTTCACGTCCGCGCCCTCCTGATGCTGGATCGCGCCCAGCACCCCGGCGCGATCAGCGCTTACTTCAAGGTCGATTTTCTCGGTCTCGAGTTCCACCAGGGCATCGCCGGCGACGACGCTGTCGCCCTGCTTTTTCAGCCACCTGGCGACGCGCGCCTCGACCACCGACTCGCCGAGTTCCGGAACCACAATGTTTGTTGGCATGTTCGCTAAACCTGTTTCGACAGCACGCGATCGAGTTCTTTGGTTTCGGCCTTCGCTTCGAAGGCCTGTTCGACAATCGCCCGCTGGTTGGCGGCGTGCCAGCTCGACGAGCCTTCCGAGGGGCTCGAGTTGCGGACCCGGCCGATGTAGCGCAAGGGCCAGCGTTTGTCGAGCAACTGTTCGAGGAGCGGGCGCACGAACTCCCACGCGCCCATGTTCTCCGGTTCTTCCTGGACCCAGCACACCTCGCGCAGCTTCGGATACCGCGCCATCACGTCGCGAATCGCCGCGTCGGGGAAGGGGTAGAGCTGCTCGACGCGGGCAATGGCCACGTTGGCGTTGTCCTTGCGCTGCTCGCTCGTCAGCAGGTCGACGGCCACCTTGCCGCTGCACAGCACCAGGCGGCGGATCTTGCCGGCCTGCGCCGGTGCCATCTCGTCATCAATCACGCGCTGGAACTTGCCCTCGGCGAGTTCCGCCGGGGTCGACGCGGTGAAGCCGTGCCGCAGCAGGCTCTTCGGCGTCATCACGATCAACGGCAGCGGATCGGTTTCGAGCAGCAGCGCCTGGCGCCGCAGCACGTGGAAGTACTGCGCCGCCGTGGTGCAGTTGACGACGCGGATGTTGGTGTCGGCGGCCGCGTTGAGGAAACGCTCCAGGCGGGCGCTCGAGTGATCGGGGCCCTGGCCCTCGTAGCCGTGGGGCAGCAGCAGCACCAGCGACGGCGACATGCCCCACTTGGCGCGGGTCGACGTCAGGTACTCGTCGAGGATGATCTGGGCGCCGTTGATGAAGTCGCCGTACTGCGCTTCCCACATGACCAGCCGGCCGGGCTCCTGCAGGCTGTAGCCCAGCTCGAAGCCGACGCAGGCGTATTCCGACAACGGGCTGTTGCGAATCTCGAACGAGGCTTTCGCCTGGCCCAGCTTCTGCAGCGGCACATGGCGCGCGCCGGTCACGGCATCGTGATACACCGCGTGGCGATGGCTGAAGGTGCCGCGTTCGACGTCTTCACCGGTAAAGCGGATGGCAATGCCGTCGGCCAGAATCGAGGCCAGCGCCAGTTCCTCGGCGGCCGCCCAGTCGATGCTGCGCTCGGCAGGGTTGGCGAACATCGCCTTGCGGCGCTCGCGGCCGCGTTCGAGCTTGCGGTGCACCGTGAAGCCGGCCGGGACGGTCAGCAGGTCGGCGTTCAGCTCGTCGAGCCGGGAGACCGGCATGCCGGTCTTGACCTTGGTGGCCGCGCCGCTCGGCGGCAGTTCGGGCACCGGCGGAATGTAATCCTGCTCCGGCTTGACGGCGGCATAGGCCTGCTCGAGCGCCGTCATGCGCTCGCGCACCATTTCGTCGGCGCGCTGCGGCGTGACCTGCCCGGCCTCGACCAGCGCGCGCACGTACGTCTCGCGCACGGTCGGATGGGCGCTGACGATCTGGTAGAGCGCCGGCTGCGTGAAGGCCGGTTCGTCGCCTTCGTTGTGGCCGTAGCGGCGGTAGCCCACCAGGTCGATCAGGTAGTCGAGCTTGAAGCGCTGGCGATAGGCAATGGCCAGCCGCGCCGCCTCGATGCACGCGACCGGGTCGTCGGCGTTGACGTGGGTGATGGGAATCTTGAACCCGCGCGCCAGGCCGCTGGCGTAGCTGGTGCTGAACGACTCCTCCGGGTCGGTGGTGAAGCCGACCTGGTTGTTGGCGATGATGTGGATGATGCCGCCGACGTCGTAGCCATCCAGCCGCGACAGGTTGAGCGTCTCGGCCACCACGCCCTGGCCGGGGAACGCGGCGTCGCCGTGAATCAGGATCGCCAGCACCTTGCTCTTGTCGACCACCGCCGGACCGGGCTGGTCCACCGCCGTGGCGGCCGCGCGCGCCATGCCGTTCAGCACCGGGTCCACGGCCTCGAGGTGGCTCGGATTGGGCGGCATCGAGATGATCACCTGCTTGGGCAGGCCGTCGGGCCGGGCCTCGATGCGGGCGCCGGCGTGGTACTTCACGTCGCCCATCCAGCCCAGGTCGACGCGCAGGCGGTCCTTCAGGATCGGATCCTTGAACTCGGCCAGGATCTGCGCGTACGGCTTCTGCAGGATGTGCGCGAGCACGTTCAAGCGGCCGCGATGCGCCATGGCGATCATCACGTGCTGCACGCCGCCCTCGGCGGCATCGTGGACGATTTCGTCGATGATCGGGACCATCATGTCGAGGCCTTCGATCGAGAAGCGCGTCTTGCCCGGGAACGTCCGGTGCAGGAAGCGCTCGAAGGTCTCGACCTCGGTGACGCGGTCCAGCAGCTCCAGGCTGTTGATCGGGTCGACGGGCGGCCGGAACTGGCCCGATTCCACGGCCTGCCGCAGCCACGCGCGTTCGTCGGGGACGAACACGTGGCTGTAGTCGTGGCCGGTGGTGGAGCAGTAGATCTCGCGCAGCCGCGCGATCGCCTCGCCGGCGTTCGCGGCGCCGGCCGCGGCCGGGCCTCCGACAATCGACGCCGGCAGCCTGGCCAGCGCGGCGGCCGTCAAGCCGTGCGATTCAGCCGCCAGCGAGGGGTCGCCGATCGGCGGATGGAAACCCAGCGGATCGAGCGCGGCCGCCAAGTGCCCGAACCGGCGGATCTTCCCGGCCAGGGTGAAGGCGGCAAT
>CAYGMD010000160.1:0-10317 GCA_964350785.1 uncultured Acidobacterium sp.
CTCGACGAACAGGTGCCCTTCCTGTCGGCGCCGCCGCTGCCCGAGGGCGAGCCCGAGGCGTATGAACAGCCCACCCTGTCGGGCGAGACCGGCACGCTGTTCGAGCACTGCCGCCGCGCCATCGACCGCGGCCTCACCAGCGGGCCGCACGGCCTGCCCTTGATGGGCGCCGGCGACTGGAACGACGGCATGAACCGCGTCGGCGCGGAAGGCCGTGGCGAGAGCGTCTGGCTCGGCTTCTTCATTCACATGGTGCTGCACGGCTTCATGCCGATCTGCGAGAGCCGGGGCGAAGCGGCGCTGGCCGCCCGCTACCGGCAGCAGGCGCGCCACCTGTCGTCGCGCCTCGAGGAGGCGTGGGACGGCGAATGGTACCGCCGCGGCTATTACGATGATGGCCGGCCGCTCGGATCGGCGCAGAACGATGAGTGCGTGATCGATTCGATCGCGCAGTCGTGGTCGGTACTGTCGGGCGCCGTGCCCAGGCGATTTGCCGAGCGCGCCATGGACGCCGTGCGCGCGTCGCTGATCGCCCGGCAGTCGAAGGTCATCCTGCTGCTGACCCCGCCGTTCGACAAGTCCGAGCAGGACCCCGGCTACATCAAGGGCTACCCGCCCAGCATCCGCGAGAACGGCGGGCAGTACACCCATGCCGCGGTCTGGGTGGTGATGGCGATCGCGCAACTGGGCAGCGGCGACGAGGCCAGCGAGTTGTTCCACATGATCAACCCGATCAATCACTCGCGCACCCCCGCCGAGGTGGCCCGCTACCGGCTCGAGCCGTACGTGCTGGCCGGCGACGTCTACGCGCGGCCGCCCCACGCCGGGCGCGGCGGCTGGAGCTGGTACACGGGTTCGGCCGGCTGGCTGTATCGGGCGGGGCTCGAGAACATTCTCGGCCTGCGCCGGCGCGGCGACACCTTCATGATCAATCCCTGCGTGCCCTCGTCGTGGACCGAGTACACGATCGAGTGGCGGCACGGCTCGTCGCGATACGACATCCAGGTGCTCAACCCGCAGCGCGTCTGGAACCACGTGGTACGCGCCAAGCTGGATGGCGCGCCGGTCAACCACCTCGCCATCCCCCTGGTGGACGACGGCGCCGTTCACATCGTGCGCGTCACCCTGGGCCGCCGCGACTAGCGGTAATCGTCCCGGGCCGGCGAGAACACGTCGAGCACGCGGCAGGCGGTCACGCCGTGGCCCGAGTGACGGACGTCGGGCGGAATCACCAACACCGAACCGGGCGTCAGGCGATGGACGGTGCCCGCGACGACGACCTCGAGCTCCCCTTCGATCACGCTGACGATCTGCTCGTGCGGGTGCTGGTGCTCGGGAAACGCCGCGCCGGCGTCGACCTCGACCCACGAGTGGGTCTGGCGATCGGTATGAATGAGCCGGGCCCGCAGGCCCGGGAAGATCTCGCGAACGGGCAGGTCTTTCACGTGGATGAGCGGCATCTGCATACGCTACAACAGACACCGATTGGGGCCACAGATGACGCAGATGACGCAGATGACGCAGATAGGCCCGCGGAGCGGCCGCAGGCCGCTCCCACGAATCAGGCGTCACCGATTTCAAGAGACGCGGGATTCCTGAACTCTCTTGAAACTCGGTGACGCCTGATTCGTGGTTTGACGCCGGCTTCGCCGGCGTCCGCGGGCCCGGTCCCAATACCAATGCACGCCGGAGATCTGCGTCATCGGTGTCATCGGCGGCCCTGAGGCCGTCTGTGTTCAGCGAAGGAGCTTGCTCATCTCGGCGTCGCGTGCGATGACGGCGCGGGCGTAGCCGCAAATGGGGACGATCTTGCGATCGGTCTCGCGCGCCCAGTCGACGGCGCTGGCCACCAACTGCTGCCCCAATCCTGAACCACGCAGCTCGGACGCTACCTCGACGTATTCAATCCGCATCACCGCCGCATCGGGCAGCGTGTAGTCGAGCGCGCCCAGCCGTTCGCCATCCACGCGCAGCACAAACTCGAGTGCCTCAGTGCCCGCTTCACGAGTGACCGTGACCATCGCGTTTGGTTTCATCACCATCGGCGTTGCCACCAGCGCGCCGGGGTCAGCGCGTCACGTTGACGGTCACGTGACCATCCGCGGTCAGCCCACCGTCATCGGCGTGCGAGCGCAGGACGTAGGTGCCCGGTTCGTGGAACGTGACTTGGACCGACGACTTCCCGTCGGGTGGGAGTTCGGGCGGCGTCCAAATGGGGGCCCAGGGTGAGTTGGTTCCGGTGCGCGTGTCCTCCCACGCCATGACCTGGTCAGGGCTGAAGGTCACCCTCCCTTGGCCGCGATAGACGTGCCACGTCACGTGCAGGCCCACGTTCTTGCCCACCGTGACACGTGCGGGCGGCATCATCGCGCGATTTACCCGCACGGGGTTTTCCGCGCTCGACTCGGACAGCGTGGTATCACGACGCGAACCGGTGTTGGCCACTGCGGCCCCGGACAGTCCAGACGCGCGCCGCTTCGGGATGCCGTCATCCGTCACAATCGCGCTGAGCGTAATGGTCTCGCCGACCTTGACGGTCAGCACCTTCGGGCCCTGCACCTCCAGCTTGGGAGGCTTGTTGGCACGGATCTCCGGGCTGCTGCTGCCGGCGCCCAAGGCTCCGGTTTCAGAAGCCCGGACCACGTCGTCGATCTTGTAGTCGGCGCTGAGGGTGGCGAAGGCCCGCTCGGTCTTTCCCTGCGTCGTGAGGGTCCACACCAGTTCGTCCTTCTCGGTGAATCCCTGGGGCACTGGCACACGGAAGACGAACCGGTTGCGGCGCGGCAGGAAGTGGGTAGGTTGCCCCTGGTCGGCACCGCCGACGTTGAAGCCATTGTCGGGCCCAACCGGAACGTCAAGCTCCTCTTCCCAGTTGCGATTCATGTAACCGAACACGAAATACTTCGTGCCGTCGGCATCCTGTTCCCATCCCTCATACGCGGGCGAAACGTTCTGCCCGCGCGAGTACGAAAGGGACTGCGCCAGAGGGCGGTGTTCGCCCTCAAACGAACCGACCCCGGCGAGCATGAGCGCGGCCAGCATCAGACGTCGCATGTCGGTCACCTGCTAGTGCCGCTGCCGCGACGTCACCGGCGGCGGTGGGATCACGTTGCAGAGCGGACAGCCAATGACGACGCTGTTGCGCGTAAGCTTCAGCTTTTCGCGCCGGGCCGCCATCTCGGCCTGGAACTGCTCGTCGGTAAGCGACACGCGGTTGCCCAGGTCGATGAACATGTTGGCCACCGACCGGTTGCCGGAGCCCTGCCAATTGCGAGGGTCTGGCAGGTTCTTGTTCGACGGCGTGTTGTTCATGTAGCCCACGATGTGCAGGATGGTGTCCTTGGGCAGCAGCGGCGCGTGGTCGTCGTCGAAGTCGTATCCCCGAACCCAATTGTGGTCGTAGCCTACGCAGCTGATCGTCTGGATGTTGTACCCCCAGATAGCCTCGAGGCACATGCGCTCCCCCGGGGCATGCAGGTGCGGCTCGAAGGACAGGATCTTGGTGTTCTCCTTCAGCAGGGCGTAGGCGTGCAGTTGCTGGCCGGCTTCCATGCTCTTGATGTCGATGTCGACGCCGTTGCCGAGCGCGACCGTCGAACGGCGGTAATCCGGCTTGTAACCCTTCGGCATGAACTTGAAGGCGATCTCGAGATGCGCGGTCGTGTCGCGGCCATTCGAGTGCAGGTGGACCGAGTCGGAAACGATACTGGAGCCGGCCTTGAGCAGCCGGGCCGACTTGACATCAAAGAAGTCGGCTTCACGGCCGACCTCGTGCACGGGCCACGACGTGCCGTCGTCGACTTGCGGGTCGGACTCGGTTTCTTCGCCGAGCACGCGCGTACTCCAGATCATGTGGTGAAACACGAAACGCCCGCCAACCGTGGCGCGACCCGGCCCGGCGGTGGGCACGTCGTTGACTTCCTTGACTTCAAGCGCAGCCACATACCGATCCTCGGTGAGGCCGGTGGGCACGCGCGGAATTTCGCCCCACCAGTCTGGTGACCCGGCCTTCACGACGATATCGGTCGTCTTCACGACCAGGTCCGGTTCGCCGATGGCCCACTTGTTCGCGTCGCTCCAAACGCGCGCCGGCGGCATGTCGCTGGGATTGCCACGCGGGGCGCCGCTGTCCGCCCACTTGGCGATTTTCGCGACCTCGGCCTCGCTCAGCGACGGATCGTTCTTGAAGTGCTGGATGCCGATGTTCTTCTCGACATACCACGGCGGCATGACGCCGGCCTTGGGGCCAACCCCGGTGCGCTGCTTAATCGCGCGCGCCCACGGGCGAACCTCGTCATAGGTCACCAGCGACATCGGTGCCACGCCGTCGGGCCGATGGCAGTTCTCACAACTGCGCTGCAGGATGGGCGCAATGTCCCTGGAGAAGGTGACCTCCGCCGGCGTCGCCGACTGGCCAGCCGTCCGGGCGAGAGGGGCCACCGTACTCGCAACCGTGGCCATCGCCAGAGTGAGTCCAAGCGTGAGCTTCCAGCCGATCCGTCCGTCCATGGCGATGCACTCCTTCGCAAGCCGAAACAACATCTTCCCCAACTGACGTTGTAACACCTTTCGCCAGGTTCGTGGTGTCGCAGATTGTCGCGCTGCCCGCGGGCGCCGCGCTGGCCGGTGCCCTTGATTCGGCCGCCCGCTTCTGTAAGGCTTACGCCACCGTCGAGCGAACCTCACCACCAATGGGATCGACCTGGCAAAACGTCGGAAACCGGGACGGGCGGGCTTGGGGCCTGCTCGCCCTGGTGGTGCTGGTCGCGGCCGGCGGCAGTTGCACGACCGAGGCTCCTGCGCCGCGACCACGCCCTGTGGTTCGCATAGCGACCGCCTTTGGGCCGCTCAGCGACCGCCTCATCGAGGAATACCGCCGGCTGTTGCCGGCGTACGACATCCGGTCCCACGCCGCCGATACCCTCGAAGCCATCGAATTGGGAGCCGCGGACCTCGGCATTACAACGGCGAAGCGGGCCTATTCAGCGTATTGGAACCCGACAGGCTCCGGGCCTGAGGACGGGAACCGGATCCGGGGAGTATCCCTGCTCCAGCCGCTCTCAGCCTACGTGCTCGTCAGACCAGGCTCGAATATCTGGCGTGTTGCCGACCTGACCGGCCGCGTGGTCGGGCTGGGCCCGCGGAACTCGTCGAGCTGGACGTTGGGCACGCTGTTGTTCGAGGCCGCCGGGGTGCAGCCGAAGGCCGTACGCAGTCTGAACACCCGAGCCGCCGGCGCGGCGGCGCTCAAGGACGGGTCGGCCGACGCCATCTTCCTCCCGGGCTACATTTATCCGGACGAGTCGACGTACTCGATGATTCGCGATGGCGCGTATCTGATCCCGATCGAAGGGCCCGCCGTCGATCGGCTCCGCCGCAGCCATCCGTTCGTGCGGGCGACGACGATCCCGCGCAATATCTACCCGGGACAAGATCGCGTCATCCCGACCATCGGACTCGACATGATCGTGGTGTGTCGCCGCGATCTCGATGAGTCGGTCGTGCGCGACTTGACCCAGCAGCTGTTCAACGCGCTGCCGCGATTGGCCGGTGTTGAAGCCTCCCTGCGGTTTCTCGACATCGAGCGCGGACCGGCCACGCCGCTCCCGCTTCACCCCGGTGCGTCGCGGTACTTCCGGGAGCGCGAGCTGTCGCGATGATCCGCCCGTCCCGCTGGTGGCAGCAGAGCGGATGGCTCGCCCTCGCCGGGTGCGTCCCGGCCGTGGCGCTGGTATGGCTCGGGTATCGCGCCGTCGTTGAATGGGAGCACGCCGCCGCGACGGTCGCCTGGAAACGGGCGCAGTCAGCAGTCGAGCTGCTGGTGGCGGCGTTGTCGCGGGACATGCGGGGGGCGCAGTTTCTGGTGCTCTCGGCTGCCGATCGAGACAGCTTCACGATCGAAACGGAACTTGACCTTCTCGATCCCGTTGGCACCGGGCTGGGCCGCTACCCGTACGCCGAGGCCTTCTTCTCGTGGCGAGGGGCGGCAAACCCGGCGTCAGTCGTCTTCTACAGCCGATCGGAGCAGCGCCCGCCGTGGCTCATCACGCAGGATGGTGCGCCGAAAACCTTGCCGCTGATGTTGACACCTCAGCCGGAGGTGGCCCGGCGGTTAATCGAACGCGTCACCAGGGACAGCCACCTGGGCCGCCGCTTCTCGGTGTTCAACATGGAACTGGCCGGCACGCCGCACCAGGTGGTTGCCGCCATATCGTTTTCCGGGTCCCGGCAGCAGCAACCGGCCGCGGTCCTGGGCTTCGTGGTCGATCTCAATTGGGTCCGGCAACGGTATTTCGGCAGCCTGGTTACGCAAGTGTCGCGCATCGAGAGCCAGGACCACGATCTGACTTTTGCGGTCTTCGACGAGCGGGATCGGGTCGTCGACGGCCGCCCCGTGAGCGACCTTGGTGCGCCCATGGAACGGCGCCCCTTTCCGTTGGCTTTCTTCGATCCGTTGGTGGTCGCGGTCGACCCCCCTGCCGACCTCGACGTCGCCTGGTGGACGGCGGTCGTCGATGCCAGCAACGACGCCACGCTGGCGGCGGCCAGCCGCGGCGCCCGGCGCACCATGGCCGTGGCGGTGGCCATGGCGGTGGTGCTCGGCGCCGGGCTGATCCTCAGCCTGCACGGGGTGCACGCCAGCGCCGCCCTCGCGGAGATGCGGGCCAACTTCGTCTCGGCCGTCACCCACGAACTGAAGACGCCCATCGCGAACATGCGCGCGATTACCGAGACGCTCGGCGCCGGCCGCGGCGACCCCGGGATGATCCGAGAATATGCGAAGATGGGCAGTCGCGAAGCGGCGCGGCTCACGCGGCTCATCGACAACCTCCTGGCGTACGCCAGGATCACCGACGTGGCCGACGCATATACCATGGCACCGGTCGCCATCGAGAGCGTCGTCGACCGCAGCCTGCAGGAGTTTGCGTCGCACCTCACGGACGGGGGGTTCGACGTCCACGTCGATCTGCCGGAGGAGTTGCCGACCGTGCGCGGCGATGCGACCGCCCTGGGGATGATGCTAAACAACCTGGTGGACAACGCCATTCGATACTCAGACGGCAGCCGGCATCTGACGGTCAGTGCGCACCAGGCAGGCGCGCGCGTCGTGCTGTCGGTGACCGACAAAGGGATCGGCATTCCCGGCGACGAGCTCGGCCGTGTGACCGGGCGCTTCTTTCGCGGTCGCCGCGCCGCACGGGGTGGAAGCGGCCTGGGCCTGGCCATCGTCGCCCGCATCGTCGAGGACCATCGTGGTCAATTGGAGATCACGAGCGTAGCCGGAGTCGGCACCAAGGTTTCGGTCAGCCTGCCGGTGCTGGCATCATGAAGAAGCGGGTGCTGGTGGTCGAAGACGACCCGGTGCTGGCCCGGGTGCTCCATGACAACCTGGCCTTTGACGGCTTCGAGGTATCGGTAGTGTCCGACGGCCGGGTCGCCCACAACGCGGTCCGCGATTTTGCACCGGACCTCGTGCTGCTGGACATCAACCTGCCGGGACGAAGCGGCCTGGAGCTCTGTGAACAGTGGCGTCGCGGATCGCGGACCCCCATCATCTTCGTCACCGCCATGAGCCAGAAGCGCGACAAGGTGCACGGCCTCAAGATCGGCGCCGACGACTACATCACCAAGCCGTTCGATCTCGAAGAACTCCGGGCCCGCATCCACGCGGTCCTGCGACGGTCGCGTCCCGAGGTGTCCCGGCTCGTGCTCGGCCGCGTCACCATTCACTTCACGAAGTTAACCGCGTGGGATGGGACCCGCGAGATCGAAATGACGCACCGGGAGTTCGAGTTGCTCCAGTACCTGGCGGAGCGGCCCAACTGCATCGTGCGGCGAGACGAACTCCTCCGCGTGGTCTGGGGCTACCCGGACACGGCGCACACGCGCGCCGTCGATCACGCGATTGCCAGGCTGAGAAAGAAGATTGAGGTGCAGCCCCAGAAGCCCCGGTTCATCCACACCGTCCATGGCGACGGTTACTACCTGGCCCCCGATGGCGATGAAGGGCCAGGGCCACAAAAGCCCTCGCCGTCGTGACGCGGCGCGACGGTCAGTCCTTGCGAAGGCCCAAGCTCGACGGGGTGTTGTCCAAGACGCTGTGGTCGATGGCGTAGAACGCTCCGGCCACCCCAAGGCCGGCCACGAGCGCCAGCAGCACTTTCTTCCGTTTGCTCATGCTGCTGCCGGCCAGGCTGCCTTGCGCGGCCGAGACCGAGCGGGCTGCCACCGGCGCGGCGGCCGGCTGGCGGCCCGCCTGCTGCGCCAGTCGAATCGCCGACTGGACGATCGATCCGCCAGCGAAGGCCGCCGGCACCTGTCCGACCGCCATCACGCCGCTGAGAACGAGCACGCGCGCCGTCAGGATCACGGTATCCCCCTGTCTAGAAGTTGATGCTCGCCGTGACGCGGGCCAGGCGCGCATCAAGGAATGTGACCGGTCGCAGCCACCGTGTGCTGTAGGCCGTCACGACGCTTTGAACCGAGTTGGAGTTCAGCACGTTGTAGACGTCGAGCGCCGCCCGCAGGCGGCCCCAGCCGAGGTCGAACGACTTGCTCAGGGCCACGTCGAGCTGCGAGAACCGTTCGCCGTAGACCGCGTTTGGCGCATAGAGGTTGACCGTCTTGGCCGTGGTCAGGGCCGTGCGGGCCGGGTTCGTGAAACGGACTTGTGCCGATGTCACGGTCAACAACGCCGATTGCTCCGCGCCCGGCGTGTTGCGGAAGATGAAGCTGGCGTTGAACCCGCCCTTGATCGGAGCGCTGCCACGGAGTCGGATGTCCAACAGGTCGAGCCACGATGTCTCGACGCGGCAGAACGGGCCGCCGACATTGGCGTTGGCAATGTCGTTGGGTTGGTTCGGCACATCCACCGTGAAGCAGTGGTCATCAACCTGCCGGCCGATGTCCAGTCCGCCGCCAATCTGGATACCCTTCGGCAGGCGGCCGTTGGCGCCCACCCAGAAGCCGTCCCAATAGCGCTTGGGCGAGCCGAACTCCTTGGCGTTGGTCACCCGCAGCGTGCCCTGCCCGAACAGCTGGGGCTTGACATCGTAGTAACCACATTGCTGCTGCCCCGCGTTCGGCAGACGCGGGTCGTTCGGCACCGTGATGCAATACTCGTCAAAGCTCTCGGGACCGAGCAGCGTGTTCTCGGTGACCGTGAAGTTGCCGTCCCAGTTGTGGTTGTAACCGAGGTTGATCGACAGGCCCTCGACCACCTCGTGCTCCACCTCGGCGTTGATGTCCCAGAGAAAGTCGCGATTGTCCTTGGTGACCGACTCATCAAACAAGGTCGCCGACGGGATGAACTTCCCGAAGTTCGTGTTTGAGATGGGTCCACACTCGGCCTGAGCCGAGAAGTTGGCCAGGTCGCAGTCGGGGATATAGTTGCCGTTGAGGTCGGTCCAGTTGCGGAACGCCGTGTTGACGGACGAACTGAACGGATGGAAGCGGCGGGTCAGGTCGCTGCGGGAGAGCTGGTTGTAGCGACCCAGCGACACCTTCAACGCGGTGCGACCATTGCCAAACACATCCACCGCGGCGCCCAGCCGCGGGTTGATGTCCTTCCACTCCGGCACGCCCTTCAACTCGTCGACATGGCGCTCGGGCACGAAGGGGCCGGCGGGCAAGTCGGCCGCCGGATACCCCATCGAGAGGTAATCGAACCGCAACCCCAGGTTGACGGTGACGCGTTTCAGGGTCCAGGCATCCTGGACGAAGACACCGATCTCCGCATTCTGACGCTCCTGCTGTAGAAACGGCAGCGCCTGGTACTGGATACGCAGCGGCCGGCCGTTCAAGAAGTCGTAGTTGAGGCCGTCGATTTCGTTGTTGCGCGAGCGGGACTCGTCGTTGAACGCCTGCTCATTGGTGACGCCGGCCTTGAAAGTGTGGCTGCCCGTCACGTACGACAACGTGAACCGCTGCGCGCTGCGACCCGTCCGCGCGACCGGCGCCGTCAGCACCGCCGTCGCACCGTAGCGGAAGTTGGTGGAGGTCTCGAGGATCGACCGGTCGTCGCGGGTCACGCCGCTCTGCGCGAAGTTCACCCAGTTGGCGACCTGCCACGACGCCCCCGCCTCAAGCAGCAGGCGCGTGGTGATCGGCGCCGTCCACGTGCCCTGCACCACGCCGGAGGGCCACCAGTCCCACCCGCGTTCGGATTCGATCGCGTTGGCGCCCGTGAACGGACCCGTGGTGCAGCGGCATGACTTCTGTATGTCGCCGAAGAACGCAAGCCGGTGCTTGGCCGTCGCCTGCCAGGTGGCGCGCAGCGAGTGGTTCCGATACCAGTCAAAACTGGCGGCCGGCCGC
>CAYGMD010000161.1:0-10309 GCA_964350785.1 uncultured Acidobacterium sp.
CATCGACACCGTGCCGCTGGACGACGCGAAGACCTACCAGCTGTTCGTGGACGGCCAGACCTACGGCATCTTCCAGTTCGAAAGCTCGGGCATGCGCGAGATCCTGCGGCGGGCCAAGCCGCAGCGGCTCGAAGACCTGATTGCCATGAACGCGCTCTACCGGCCCGGCCCCCTCAAGGGCGGGATGGTGGACGACTACATCAACCGCAAGGCCGGCCGCAGCGTCGTGAAATACGACCTGCCGGCCCTGGAACCCGTGCTCGCCGACACCTACGGCGTGATCGCGTACCAGGAACAGGTCATGCGCATGGCGTCGGTGGTCGCCGGCTTCACCATGGGCCAGTCCGACGTGCTGCGCAAGGCCATGGGCAAGAAAGACCCCAAGGTCATGGCCAAGCAGCGCGAGGCCTTCATGAAGGGCGCGCTGGAGAAGAACGTCAACGAAAAGAAGGCCAGCAAGATCTTCGAGCTGATGGAGTTCTTCGCCGGCTACGGCTTCAACAAGTCGCACTCGACGGCGTACGCCTTCCTCGCGTATCAGACCGCGTATCTCAAGGCCAATTTCCCCCGGCACTTTGCCGCGGCGCTGCTGACGATCGAAGCGGCCACCACCGAGAAGCTCGCCGTCTACATCAGCGAGTCGCGCGAGCGCGGCATTGCCGTGCTGCCGCCCGACATCAACGAAAGCCAGCTGCACTTCACGGTGGTGCCCGAGGGCGTCCGGTTCGGCCTCACCGCCATCAAGGGCCTGGGCGAAGGCGCCATCCGCAGCCTGATCGAGGTGCGCGAGCGCACCGGGCGCATCACCTCGATCCACCAGTTGTGCGAGGAACTCGACCTGCGCCTGGTGAACAAGAAGGTGCTCGAAGCGCTGGTGAAGTCGGGCGCCTGCGACAGCCTGGTGCCGGCCGGCGTGCCGCTGGTCGCCGGCCGCGCCAAGCTGTTCGGCGCGGTCGACAGCGCCATCGAACACGGCAACCGCACCCAGCGCGACCGCGACCAGGGCCAGGCCGACCTGTTCGGCGGCGGGGAAGAGGGCGGGCTGTCGATCATCCGGCTGCCCGACTCGCCGCCGTGGACCGAGATGGAGCTGCTGGCCAACGAGAAGGACGCGCTCGGCCTGTACCTGAGCGGCCACCCGATCGACCGCCACGCCGACAGCCTGCGCGCTTTTGGCGCCAAGACCGTCGGCGACCTGATGCTGAGCGACATCCCGCAGGGCGTGGACGGCGCGCCGGGGCGCCTGGTCATCGACGACGTGTATGTCGGCGGGATTGTCGGCGGCTTCCGCGGCCTGAAGACCAAGAAGGGCGATCCGATGTGCGTGTTCACGCTCGAGGATCACCAGGGCTCGGTCGAGGTGGTCGTGTTCCCGGAGATGTACGGCAAGCACCGCATGGTGATCGAGAACGGGGCGCTGCTGCTGGTCCGCGGCAAGTTCGAGCGCGACGAGGAGAACTCGCGCTTCCAGTGCACCGACATCATGCCCCTTGCCCTGCTCAAGGAGCGGCTGTCGCGCGGCGTCAGGATCCGGTTGAAGGCCACCTGCCCGCGTGAGACCATTGAAGCCCTGTGGGAGCTGCTGCCCAAGCACCGCGGTGACCGGCCGGTAGCCCTCGAGGTGGAAATGAACGGCGGCTCGCGGCACGTCATCGTTCGCGCTGAAGTCACCGCCTCGATTCGCGTGCGGACGTCGGAGCAGTTCGTCGCCGACGTCGAGCGCATTTGCGGTCCCGGCTCGGTCATAGTTCACTCGTGATGCCCACGCCCCAGGACCCAAGCCCCAAGCCCTGATATGCCCGACTTACTTGAATTCGAAGAACCGATCGCCGTCCTGCTGAAGGAACTCGAGGCGCTGTCGACGCTGGCCGTGAGCGAGGACCGCGATCGCGAGATCACCAGGCTCACCACGCGCGTCACCGCGATCCGCGCCGAGCTCTACAGGAACCTCACCCCGTGGCAGCGCGTCCAGGTCGCGCGCCATCCGGGGCGGCCGACGACGCTCGATTACGTCGAGTACCTGTTCACCGACTTCGTCGAACTGCACGGCGACCGCCGCTTCGCCGACGACCACGCCATCGTCACCGGCACCGCGTTCTACAAGGGCGCGCCGGTGCTGGTGGTCGGCCACCAGAAGGGCAGCGACACCAAGCAGAAGATCTACCGCAACTTCGGCTACGCGCGGCCCGAGGGCTATCGCAAGGCGCTGCGGACGATGGAGCTGGCGCAGAAGTTCAGGCGGCCGATCCTGTGCTTTGTCGACACCCCGGCCGCCTTCCCCGGCATCGAGTCGGAAGAGCGCGGCGTGGCCGAGGCCATCGCGCTGAACCTGCGCGAGATGGCGATGCTCGAAGTGCCGGTGATCGTGATCGTGCACGGCGAGGGCGGCAGCGGTGGCGCCCTCGGCATTGCCGTCGGCGACCGCATCCTGATGCACGAGTTCGCGATCTACAGCGTGATCCCGCCCGAAGGCTGCGCCGCCATCCTGTGGCGCGATTCGGCCAAGAAGGTGGAAGCGGCCGAGGCGCTGAAGATCACCGCCCCCGACCTGCTGCAGCTCGAGATCATCGACGAGATCGTGCTCGAACCCGTCGGCGGCGCGCACACCGATCCCCAGCAGGCCGCGGCCCTGCTCGATGTCGCGCTGCAGCGATCGCTGGCGGAAGTGTCGGCGCTGGGCGTCCAGGAACGGCTCGATCAGCGGTACGCCAAGTTCCGCAAGATGGGCTCGGTCGGGATCATCGAAGCGTAGCGTGGCCGTTCCCCCGATCTGGAATACCCGCCCCCACGACGAGGCCCAGGCCGCCGAGCTGGCGCGCGTGCTCGGCCTGTCGCCGGTGACGGCGCGCCTGCTGGCCATTCGCGGCCTGACCGACCCCGACGAGGCCGCGCGCTTCCTGAAGCCGTCGCTCGATCAACTGCTGGATCCGTTCCGGCTGACGGATGTCGGCAAGGCGGCCGATCGGCTGCTCACCGCGATTGCCGCCAAGGAGCGCATCGCCGTCCACGGCGACTACGACGTCGACGGCATCACCTCCACCGTGATCCTGCGCCGGGCGCTGGAGCTGCTGGGCGGCGACGTCGGCCACTTCATCCCCGAGCGGTTGACCGACGGCTACGGCCTGCAGCCCAACACCATCGATCGCCTGCATGCCGAGGGCGTCAAGCTGATCGTGTCGGTCGACTGCGGCATCCGCGGCGCCGAGGCGGCGCTGCGGGCCCGCGACCTCGGCCTCGACCTGATCATCACCGACCACCATGAGCCCGACAGCTCGCTGCCGCGGGCGCTGGCGGTCATCAATCCCAAGCGCCACGACTGCACCTATCCCGACAAGAACCTCGCCGGCGTCGGCGTCGCGCTCAAGCTGGTGCAGGCGCTCTGCCACCGTACGGGCAAGTCGGCGTGGCTGCCGGCGTTCGTCAAGATTGCCGCCATCGGCACCCTCGCCGACGTCGTGCCGCTGGTGGGCGAGAACCGCATCATCGCCAAGCTCGGCTTGCAGATGCTGACCAGGGGCCCGCACAAGGTGGGCCTGCGGGCGCTGCTCGAGGCGGCCGGCCTCACCGGCAAGACCATCGATGCGTACCACATCGGCTTCATGGTGGCGCCGCGCATCAACGCCGCCGGCCGCATGAGCACGCCCGACATCGCCACCCGCCTGCTGCTCGCGTCGGACGATGCGATGGGGGAGGAGGCGAAGGCCCTGGCCGACCAGCTCGAAGCCGAGAACACGCGCCGCCGCACCGAAGACCAGGACATCCTGGCCAAGGCCAAAAAGATCGTCGAGTCTGATCCCGATGTCGGCGCGCAGGGCGTGCTGGTCGTCGCGGGCGAAGGCTGGCACCGCGGCGTGATCGGCATTGTCGCGTCGAAGCTGGTGGACGCCTTCTATCGGCCGGCCATCGTGCTGTCGATCGAAGACGGCGTGGCGCACGGGTCCTGCCGCAGCATTCCCGGCTTCGACATGCTGGCGGCCCTGGAATCCTGCGCGCCGATGCTGGGCCGCTTTGGCGGCCACAAGCAGGCGGCCGGCCTGCAGCTCGAAGCCGCGCGCATCAAGGAGTTCCGCAAGGCCGTAAACGCCCACGCCGCACACTGCCTCGGCCCCGACGACTTGCGGCCGCGGCTGTGGCTCGACGGCCCGCTCAAGCTGAACGAGCTGAGCGATCGGGTGATTGCCGAGTTCGCCGCCCTGGCGCCGTTCGGCCCGAGCAATCCCAAGCCGCGCTTCCACACCGGCCCCGTGGCGGTGGTTGACGGCCCGCGCATCCTGAAGGAACGCCACCTCAAGATGAGCGTGAAGCAGGAGGGCCGCGTGCTGCGCGCCATCCAGTGGAATGCCGCGGACCGCGAACACAGATTGACGGAGCAGAAGGATGGCGTCGAGATCGCGTACTCCGTGGAGGAGAACGAATTCCGCGGTGAGAAGTACGTCGAACTCAGACTGGACGACTTCCGATAACGCCGATTGGTCATCCAGGGCCGCAGATTGACACAGATGACACCGATCGACGGAAACGTCTTGATATCGGCGATCCTCTCGTTTCTGCCGAAGGGAGGCGCGGAGGCGGGCAATGAGATGCGCGCCGTGTTGGAGGCCGAGATCGACCGCGCCGGTCCCCGCGCACTGGATGCACTCACCGCCCGGCTGACCGCTGACAGCGGCTGGGACTACTACGAACCCGATCCGCTGGCCCGCGCCATCCACCGCGTGCTGTCTCGGCGGTTCCTCGCCCCGCAGTCAGAGTTGCGCAATGCGCATCACCTGGCGGCCATCGCCGGGGCGCCGGTCGTACTCGTGGCCAACCACCTCTCCTACGCCGATGCGAACGTGATCGAGGTCCTCCTGCATGCCGGTGGCGGGGCAGAGGTGGCCGACCGCCTGACGGCCGGCGCCGGCCCCAAGGTGTACACAGACCGCGGGCGCCGGTTCTCGAGCCTCTGCTTCGGCACGATCAAGGTGCCGCAGAGTGCCGAGGTCTCGAGCGAAGACGCGGTCATGAGCCCGCGCGAGGTCGCGCGCGCGGCGCGTCGTGCCATTGACGCCGCAAACGCGCGGCTGGACGCCGGCGATGCCTTGCTGATCTTCGGCGAAGGCACGCGAAGCCGCACCGCGGCCCTGCAGCCCATGCTGACTGGTGTCGCGCGGTACCTCGAGCGGCCCGACACCTGGGTGCTGCCGGTCGGCTTGACGGGAACGGAGGCGCTCTACCCAGTCGATGACTCGACGGTCCATCCCACACGCGTAACGCTGACGCTGGGACCGCCAATTCGCATCGACGCGCTCAGCACCGAATCGTGCGGCGATCGACGGCTGATCATGGACGCCCTCGGCCTGGCCATCGCCGAGCTGTTGCCCGAATCGTACCGCGGCGCCTACCATCAGCACCACGCCCCGGCGTCGGATCTGCTGCGCCGGCTCAGGCACGTAGAGTGACCTCTGCGTCATCTGCGTCATCTGCGGCCCTGGTTCTGTTGGTACAATCTGAGTTGTGAGTGTTTGGCAGAAACGGGCCCGCGTCGCGCTGGCGGTGGTCGCCGTCGGCGTCATCGGCGTGGTCGGCTACACGCTGCGGCCGCGCGAGGCGCGGGTCGCCCCGCCGCCGGTCGAGCGGCTTGATCCGAAGGCCACGATCGAGACCCGCGGCGGCGATGTCATCCAGCTCAAGGGTTCCCGGCAGGACGCCCGCATCGAGTTCGAGAGCCAGGTCACCTATGACACGGGCGAGACCAAGCTGATCGGCGTCAAGGTCACGGTCGACAATCGCGCCGGCCGCAACTACACCATCACCGGCAAGGAAGCGCGCGTCGGCAAGGACCAGGCGAGCTACGACCTCAAGGGCGACGTCAAGCTCGAGGCCAGCGACGGCCTCACCGCCTTCGCCGAATCGGCCACCTATACCGACGCCGAGAAGATCGTGAAGGCGCCGGGGCCCGTGCGATTTGCCCAGGGCCGCACCTCCGGCACCGGCGTCGGGTTCACCTTCGACGAACAGCGCAACACGCTGTGGCTGCTGGACCAGGCGGTCATTCATGTCGCCGCCAACGGCGAGAGCGGCCCGATGGATGTCACCGCCGGCGCGTTCGGCTTTGCCCGCACCGACCGCTACATGCGGTTCGAGCGCACCATGCACATGGATCGGGGCGGCCAGGTCATCGACGCCAACGAGGCGGTCGTGCACCTGTTTGCGGATCGCGACGAGCCGGATCTGATCGAGCTGCGCGGCGATTCGCGGGTCAGCGGCGGCACCGGCATGGGCGCGCTGCAGTCGATGTCGTCGCGCGACATGAACCTGGACTACGGCGAGGACGGCCGCACGCTGCAGCAGGCGACGCTGGCGGGCGAGAGCGCGATCCAGCTGGCCGGCAAGGGCGGCGCGTCCGGCCAGCGCTTGAGCGGCGAGTTCCTCGACATCGTGCTCGCGCCCGATGGCAGCGTCACGAACCTGTCGTCGCGGCAGAACGTGACGGTGACGCTGCCGGCCACGCGCGACATCGCGGCGCGCACTATTCGCGCGAACGTGTTGACGGCCACCGGCGGCGCCCAGGGCCTGTCGCTGATGAAGTTCCAGGAGGGCGTGAACTACACCGAGGCCGCCTCGAAGGCGCAGGGCGCGCGCGTGGCGCGCGCGCAGAGCCTGGACGCGCAGCTGGACCCGGCGGCCGGCGCGCTGCAGGAGGCGACCTTCACGGGCACCTTTCACTTCACCGACGGCCCGTTGACCGCGACCAGCCACGCCGCGCGCTACCGCATCGACGCGGGGACGCTCGCCCTGAGCGGCAAGCCGGGAGCGGCCGACCCCCAGATCAAGACCGACGCGCTCACCATCGACGCGCAGGCCATCGACGTCACGCTCAACCCGCGCAAGATGGTGGCGACCGGCAAGGTCCGCAGCGCGCTGCTGCCGCCGGGGAAGGCGGCCGGCGCCGCCCCGGCCGCGAAGCGGCCCGGCCTGCTGGGCGACAAGGATCCGGTCCAGATCATTGCCGAGTCGCTCAACTACGATGAAGCGCAGCGCCGCGGCGAGTACAAGGGGCAGGCCGTGCTGCTGCAGGGCCAGACCCAGATCAACGCCGACACCCTAACCATTGATGAAAGCAAGGGCGACCTGATCGCGGTGGGCAAGGTCATCACCTCGCTCGCCCTCGTGCGCAAGGACGCGAAGGCCGGCACGCCGTCGCCGTCGACCATTGGCCGTGGCGGCTCCTTTACCTATACCGACCAGGGCCGGCGCGCCACGTACCAGACCGCGGCCACCCTCGATGGCGAAACCGGGAACCTGCGCGCCGAGAAGATCGAGATCGTGCTGGCGGCCGAGGAGAACAGTCTCGCGCGACTCGACGCCACCGACAAGGTCACCGCCATTGTCGACAAGCGCACGGTGACCGGCGCGCGCCTGTCGTACGTCCCGGCCGACGAGAAGTACGTGGCCACCGGCGCGCCCGTCACCATGGTCGACGCCGATTGCCAGGAGATGAGCGGCAAGACGTTGACCTTCTTCAAGGCGTCCGATAAAGTCCAAGTCGACGGCAACGACGAAGTCCGCACCCAGACCAAGGGCGGGGGCAAGTGCGCGCCGACGCCCCCCAAGTAATGGCCTCCACCCTCTGCACGCACGAACTCACCAAGACCTACAGCGGCCGCACCGTCGTGCGCGGCGTGAGCCTGGAAGTGAATTCCGGCGAGGTGGTCGGGCTGCTCGGCCCCAACGGCGCCGGCAAGACAACGACGTTCTACATGACGGTCGGCCTCACCGCGCCCGACTCGGGGCGCGTCACGCTCGACGGCAAGGACGTCACCGACGACGCGATGTACGTGCGGGCCCGCAAGGGCATCGGCTACCTGCCGCAGGAAGCCTCGATCTTCCGCGGCCTGACCGTCGAGCAGAACATCCTGGCCATCCTGGAGACGCTCGACCTCGATGCCGCCGAGCGCCGCACGCGCCTGCGCGAGCTGCTGGCCGAGCTCGGCCTGACGCCGCTGGCCAACTCGCCGGCCTACACCCTGTCGGGCGGCGAGCGGCGGCGCGCCGAGATCACGCGCGCCCTGGTGATGAACCCGCGGTTCATCCTGCTGGACGAACCGTTTGCCGGCATCGACCCCATTGCCGTCACCGAAATCCAGAAGATCATCTTTCACCTTCGCGACCGCGGCATCGGTATCCTGATCACGGACCACAACGTGCTGCAGACCCTCAAGATCACCGATCGGGCCTACATCGTCACCGATGGGGCGATTTTCCGGAGCGGGACGCCGGCGGCGCTGGCCGCCGACGAGGAAGTCCGTCGGATTTACCTCGGGGCCGATTTCCGGCTGGACTAAGATTGTAAGAGCCGGATATGGGCATTCAGCAGAAGCTACAAACCAAGCTCGCGCAGAAGCTGATCCTTACGCCTTCGTTGCAACAGGCGATCAAGCTGCTGCCAATGTCGACCTTGGAACTCGCCGATCTCCTGAACCAGGAGGTCGTGGAAAACCCGCTGCTCGAGGAGATCCCGACCGAGGACTTGCAGGCCGCCGACTCCGCCCCGGCGGTCGAAAAAGAAGCCGAAGACAAGGCCAAGGCCGACAAGACCGACACCTGGGACGACGCCGACTACGAGTATTTCTTCGGCGATTACCTCGACGATGGCTACCGCCCGCGCGCGCCACAGGAGGTCAAGGAACTGCCGCCGATCGAGAACACGCTCTCGACCAGCTCCTCGCTGACCGACCACCTCGAATGGCAGTTGTCGCTGCAGACCGAGGCCGAGTCGATTCGCGACATCGGCGAGGCCATCATCGGCAACCTCGATGACGACGGCTACCTGGTGGCGTCGGTCGACGAGATCGCCTCGATGGGGCCGTGGCCGGTGGACGAAGTCGAAAAGGCGCTGCAGCTGATCCAGAGCTTCGACCCGATCGGCGTCGCCGCCCGCGACCTGCAGGAATGCCTCACGCTGCAGATCAAGCACCTGCACCTGGACGGCACGCCGACCGAGACAATTGTCTCCGAGCACCTGCGCCTGCTGCACAACCACCAGATGCCCGACCTGGCGCGCAAGCTGGGGCTGACCATCGAGGAGCTCAAGGGCCACGTCGAGATCATCCAGCACCTCGACCCGAAGCCGGGCAGCCGCTTCAACCCGCAGCCGTCGCAGTACGTCATCCCCGATGTCTACATCATCAAGGTCGAGGACCAGTACGTCGCGGTGCTGAACGAGGACGGCCTGCCGCAGCTGCGGATCAGCCCGACCTACCGCCGCCTGCTCGACAAGGGCGCGGCCGAGAACAACGACGAGACGCGCGCCTACGTGAAGGACAAATTCCGCTCGGCGCTGTGGCTGATCAAGTCGGTGGAGCAGCGGCAGAAGACCATCCACAAGGTGGCGACCAGCATCTGCACGTTCCAGCGCGACTTCCTCGATCACGGCATCGAGCACCTGCGCCCGCTCGTGCTGCGCGACGTCGCCAACGACATCGGCATGCACGAATCGACGGTCAGCCGCGTCGTCACCAACAAATACATGCACACGCCGCAAGGCGTGTTCGAGATGAAGTACTTCTTCCACAGCGGCATCAGCAGCTCGTACGGGGACGCGGTGTCGTCGGTGACCATCAAGAACCGGATCAAGAAGATCATCGAGGGCGAGGATCCGAAGAAGCCGCTGAGCGACTCGAAGATCGTGAACATCCTGCAGCGCGAGGGCCTGATGCTGGCCCGCCGGACGATCGCGAAGTACCGGGAAGAGTTGAAGATTCCCACGTCCAACCAGCGGAAGGTGTTGTTCTAACCCGCAGCCGATGTCCATCACCCCGGCCATCACCGTACGCGGCCTGCTCGACGCGCGGCCCGAATCGGTCGGCTTGACCATCGACCTGCTGGCGGGCGCCAACGGGCTCGAACGGCACATCACCAGCCCCTACATCCAGAAGACCGGCCTGGCCCTGGCCGGCTTCCACGAGTACCTGCAGGCCGGCCGCATCCTGTTGTTCGGCGACAGCGAAGTGCGCTTCCTCGAAAGCATGGAGCCCGGCGCGCGCCGCCAGGTCCTGACCAAGTGCTTCAACGAGGCGCTGCCGTGCCTGCTCGTGACCGGCGGCGCCGAGCTGCCGCCCGAGGTGGTCGAGGAAGGGGAGCGGGCCGGCGTGCCGGTCCTGCGGACCCCGGTGCCGACCGCCACCGCGATCGGCAAGCTCACCGCCATCCTCGAGGATCGCCTGGCGGCGCGCGAGATCATCCACGGCGTGCTGCTCGACATCCTCGGCCTGGGCGTGCTGATCGTCGGCGACAGCGGCATCGGCAAGAGCGAGTGCGCGCTCGACCT
>CAYGMD010000162.1:0-10278 GCA_964350785.1 uncultured Acidobacterium sp.
GTTCCGGCCGACTCCCGCCGACTCCCGACTCCCGACTCCCGACTCCCGACTCCCGACTGTAACTAACCAAAGAGGCTTTTGACCACGAACCAGACGTTGGCGGGACGCTCGGCGAGCCGGCGCATGTACCACGGGAACCAGTAGGCGCCATACGCGATCAGCACGCGCACCGAGGCGCCGTCGTTGGCGAGGCGCAGCTGGGTGGCTTTCTGGATGCCGTACAGCATGTGGAACTCGAATTCGGCGGGCTTGACGCCGATGGTCGCGGCATGCCGGCGGATGGCATGGATCAGCTGGATGTCGTGGGTGCCAAACACCGCGCGGGCGCCGGCCGCGCGGGAGCCCGCGTCCAGCATCACCTGCGCCAGCGCGTAGTAGTTGGCGTCGACATCGCTCTTCTTCGGAAAGGCGACCTCGGCCGGCTCGTTGTAGGCGCCCTTGACCAGGCGGATGCCGATGCCGCGGGCCACCAGCTCGACCAGGTCTTCGCGCGTGCGATAGAGGTAGGCCTGCAGGCACACGCCGACGCGCGGGAACTCGGCCCGCAGCCGGCGGGTCAGGTCCAGCGTGACGTCGACATAGTTGGACTGTTCCATGTCGATCCACAGGTAGTTGCCGGCGGCGTGGGCGCGGGCGGCCAGGTCGCGCAGGTGCCCGTAGGCGAGCTCGCGGTCGATGTCGAGCCCCAGCTGCGTCAGCTTGATCGACGGTTCGCACGCCAGGTTCAGGCGCTGGATGCGGTCGATGCCTTCGAGGTAGTGATTCGCCACGCCATCGGCTTCGGCCAGGTCGTTGACGTTCTCGCCAAGGCGCGTGAAGACCGCGGTGATGCCGTCGGCGGCCATGGTCCTGGCGGCGGCGATCATGTCGTCGAACGATTCGCCGGGCATGAACCGCGAGACGGCGCGGCGGACGAACGGCACCTTCGTGCCGTTCTCGCGCAGCCATTTGCTGTCGGAGGCCTTGAGGATCAGGGTACGCGCAACGCTCATAACCCCTCATCCTATCCTCCTTCGCTAAAGCGACGGAGGACAAGTCGCGCGCTGCAGCTAGGTGGACAGGGGCTTCTCCGGCGCCAGGGTGTGCAGGGGGCCGACGCGCAGCAGTTGCGGCCACGCGGCCCGCACGATGGCGACCACCAGCAGCGTGGCGCAGCCGCCGCCGACGACCGACAGCGTGGGCCCGGCCAGGGCCGCCGTCGCGCCGCTTTCGAAGGCGCCGAACTCGTTCGAGAAGCCGACGAACACGTAGTTGATCGCCGACACCCGGCCGCGCAGGTGGTCGGGGGTGATCGTCTGCTCCAGCGTCAGGCGAATCACGACGCTGACGTTGTCGAAGACGCCGGTGAGGAACAGGCAGCCCATCGACAACGCAAACGAGCGCGACAACCCGAACCCGATCGTGGCCAGCCCAAAACCCGCCACGACGGCCAGCAGGACGCGGCCCGGCCGTTGCCACGGCGGCAGGCGCGTGGTCACGAGCGCCATCGCCAGCGCGCCCACCCCGGGCGCCGCCCGCAGCCAGCCCAGGCCCGACGGCCCGACCTGCAGGATGTCCTTGGCGAAGATCGGCAGCAAGGCCACCGCGCCGCCAAACAGCACGGCAAACAGATCCAGCGTGATGGCCGCCAGGAACAGCGGGTTGTCGCGGACGAACCGGAAGCCGGCGAACACGTCGCGCGCGCTCCGCCGGGCCGTGGCGGGCGGCGGCACGCGCACCGGCATGGTGAGCAGCATGGCGACGAACACTAATTGCCCCACGGCCGCCAGGGCAAACGCCGCGGTGGCGCCGCCGGTCAGCGCGATCAACATGCCGCCGATCGCCGGCCCGGTGATGGCGGCGAGCTGGAAGGTCGACGACAGCCACGCGTTGGCGTTGGCAAACTCCGCCGGCGCCAGCAACTGCGGCAGGATGGTGTTGACCGACGGCGAGGCGAAGGCGCGGGCCGTGCCGGTGAGCGTCAGCAGCGAGTAGATGGCCCAGATCGGTCCCTCCGCCGACGCCACCAGCGCCAGGCCGACGGCCACCAGCGTCAACAGGGTGTGGGCGAAAATGCCGATGTTGCGGCGGGGGTAACGATCGGCGGCATTGCCCGCGACGATCATCAGCAGCAGCACCGGCGCCAGTTCGACCGCGCCGACCAGGCCGAGCGCCCACGGATCGCCCGTGCGCTCGTAGAGCAGCCAGCCCACGGCGACGTTGATCATCTGCCAGCCGGCAATGGCGGCAAAGCGGCCGATCGCAAACGAGCGGACGAAGGCGTGCCGGAGAGCCGAGAGGCCGCCGGCTGGCGGCCCCTCGAATGGAACGCGCATTACTTGGTGGCGGTGGCGCCCTTCTTGGTCACGAGCTTCTGCACGCGCCAGTTGATCAGCTCACCCACCCAGATTTCGTTCTCCGACGGGCAGGCGATCCCGTGGATCCAGCCGAACTCACCGAGGTTGCGGCCGGGCTGTCCGTAGACGCCGAGCACTTTGCCCTCGAGCGACACCTTGTAGATGCGGCTCGGGTAGAGGTCGCCGACGAACAACACCGGGTTCGGCCCGGGGGTCATGCACAAGGCGTCGGGCGCACCGGGTGCCTGCGATCCCGTCTTCGCGTTCGGCAGCTCGGCGCCGTAAGTGATTTTTCCGCGCTTGGTGTCGACCGGCACGTCGATCGTGAACTCGCGGAGGTACTTGCCGTTGGTGTCCAGCACCTGGATGCGGCGGTTGCCGCGGTCGGCGACATAGATCTCGTCCTTCGGCGACACTGCGATGCCGTGCGGCGTGTCGAACTGGCCCGGGCCGTTGCCGAGCGAGCCCCAGCTGGCGACCCATTCGCCCTTCGCGTTGACCTTGGCGACCCGGGAATTGACGTAGCCGTCGGTGAAGTACGAATTGCCCTGCGAGTCCCAGGCGACGTCGGTCGGCTGGTTGAACACGTTGTCGCGGTGCACCGGCAGCGGGTTGCGCGGGTTGTTGTTCTGCGGGCGCGTGATGGCGACCCCGGCGCGCTCGAGAATGCCGCTCAACTGCGACGCGTAGTCGGGCGGCACGTCGAGGTGAGACGACTCGCCGCGGCGCCCGAAGACCCACACCACCCGGCCTTGCGGATTCATCTTCAGGATCACGTTCGAGCCCTTGTCGACAATCCAGATGTTGTCCTGCTTGTCGATGCGCACGGCGTGGGCGTAGGCCAGGGCGAAGTTGTTCTTGCCGATCTCGCGCACGAACTTGCCCTTCGGGTCGAACTCGAGCAACTGCGCGGCCTGGGTCATGTAGGCCGGGCCGGTGACGTTGCCGCGCGAGAACACGAAGATGTGTCCCTTGGAATTGTTGGCGACGCCGGCGATCTCACCGAAGTGGATGTCCGGCGGCAGCGTGAGCGGATCGGGAACCGATTCGAATTGCAGTTCCGGGACGGCCGGCGTGGGCGTCGCGGCGGGCGTTTGCGTGGCCACGGGCACCATGGCCCAGGTGAGGAACGAGACGGCGAGCAGGAGTAGATGTTTCATGCCGCACATTCTGCCCTACTTCGCGTGTCCGCGCACCTCCACGGCCCGCGCCGTCGCCGGGCGGATCAGGATGGCCGGCTCGTGGGCGGTCAGAACGCGCCGAACGTCGAGCCCACGACCAGCACCACCGTGAGCGCCAACAGCGGGCCGGCCACCGACACCATGAACATGTCGAAGTACGCCTCGCGGTGCGTGAGGCGGCAAATGCCAAGCATCGTGATCACGGCCCCGTTGTGCGGCAGCGAGTCGAGGCCGCCACAGGCGATCGCGGCGACGCGGTGCAGCAGTTCGGGGCTGATGCCCGCCGCCGTGGCGGCCGCCAGGTAAGTCTTGCCCAGCATGCCGAGGGCCAGGCCCAGGCCGCCGGCGGCCGAACCGGTGATCCCGGCCATGATGTTCACGGCGATGGCCTCGCTGACCAGCACGTTCGAGGTCAGGCTGCCGAGCGCCGCCTGCACCGTCGCGAACGCCGCCAGCGAGGCAATCACCGCGCCGTAGGCAATCTCTGACGCGGTGTTGAAAATCGGCAGCATGGCGCTGAACGTGCCCTGGTTCAGCGAGCTCTTCAGGTCCTGCCAGCGCGCGAAATGCAGAGCGATGGCCGTGAGGTTGGCCAGGGCGAGCGCGGCCACGAGCGCCCACAGCCCGCGCACGTCGTTCACGCCAACGCCGCCGAACCGTGGCTCCTTCAGGTAAGCCAGGTCCATCGCCGGGATGATCCACCAGGTCATGGCGATGTTCATCACCAGCACCATCACGAGCGGCAGAGCCGCGACCAGCAGCGACGGCTCACCAGCCGTCGGCGACGCGTCCTGCGCCTCGAGCGGATGGTGCCCGTAGCCCTCGCCGGCCGCCGCGGCCTGTCTGGCCCGTCGGCTCAACCACCAGGCGCCGAAGAGGAACATGACGAGGCCGCCAATGCTGCCCACACCCGGCGCGGCGAAGGCATCGGTGCCGAAGAACGCGATCGGCATGGCGTTCTGGATCGACGGCGTGCCGGGGATGCCGCTCAGCGTGAACGTGGCGCCGCCGAGCAGCACCGCCGCCGGGATGAACCGTTTCGGCGTGTTCGAGTTGCGGAAGATCGCCACGGCCACCGGATAGGCCGCGAAGATCACGACCAGCACCGACACGCCGCCGTAAGTCAGCACGGCACACGCCAGCACGATGGCGAGAATCGACTGCTTCGGCCCCAACCGCCTCACAATCCACTTCGCGATGGCCGACGCCGATCCCGAATCGGCCATCAGCCGGCCCAGGATCGCGCCCAAGCCGAACAGCGCGAAATAACCGGTGACGAAGCCGCCCAGGCTCTTCATGTAGATCTGGCTGAGCACCGCCAGCAGCCGGGTTTCGCCACCGAGCAGCGCCGCCAGCAGCGCCAGGACCGGGGCGATCAGCAGCACGTTGATCCCCCGGTAGGCGAAGTACATGAGCAGGCCGAGAGAGAGCAGGATGCCGAGGACGCCAATCATGCGCGCCAAGAATGCTCGCGGAAGGCCGCGCGGCGCAAGCCTCATCTGAAGCCCGGGTAAGATCAGGCACGATGAAAATCGGGATCCAGGCCTGGGGCAGCGAAGGCGACATTCGTCCGCTGGTCGCCATCGGGCATGGCCTGGTCCAGCGTGGCCACGAGGTCGAACTCGTTTACACCGACATTGCCAACCGCAACTACGACGCGGTGGCGGCGTCGCTCGGCATGACGGCGCGCGCCGTGGCGACGCCGGTGATTGCCGACGAGACCGCGCTCTACGCCATCGGTCTCCAGGCCATCAACACCCGCAATCCCCTTCGGCAAGGCCAGATCGTGGTCGATCGCCTCCTGAGGCCGGTCGAAGACCGGATCTTCGCGGCGGCCGTGGATCTGTGCCGCCGCTCGGACCTGATCGTCACGCACCTGTTGCTCAACCAGTCGCGCGCGGCCGCCGAACTGGCCGGCAAGCCGGCCGTGAGCGTGACGTTCGCCCATTCGCTGGTGCCCTCGCGGCACATTCATCCGGAAGGGCTGCCGCGGCTGGGCGCGATCGGCAACGCCCTGGGATGGTCGCTGGCGCGGTTCGCGCTGAACCGCGTGATGCGCGGGCCGGTGAACGAGCATCGCCGCCGCGTCGGCGTGCCGCCGATCAAGGACCTGCTGCTCGACGGCTGGGCGTCGCACCTGCTTAACCTGATCGCGGTCAGCCCGGCGATTTGCCCCGGGCCGCCGGACTGGCCGCGCTGGAATCGCGTGTGCGGCTTTCTCGCGCTGCCGTCCACCGAACATGAACAGATCGCGCCCGACCTGGCGGCGTTTCTCGACGCGGGCGACCCGCCCGTGTTCATGGGATTCGGCAGCCTGATGCCGGTCAGCTCGTCGTATCTCACCGAGTCGGTGGCGCTCATGAAGGAAGCCGCCCGCCTTGCCGGCTGCCGCGCCGTGATCCAGGCCGAAGTGCCGTCCGAACGGAGCGATCGTCACGTGATTGCCGGGCGCAGCCCGCACGCGCAGGTCTTTCCGCGCTGCGCCGCCATCGTCCATCACTGCGGCGCCGGCACCACCCACACCAGCCTCAAGGCCGGCGTCCCCTCGGTGTGCGTGCCACACGTGTCGGACCAACAGGGCTGGGCCGAGGAGTTGCAGCGCCTCGGCGTGGCCCCCGCCGCGGCCCCGCGCCGCACGCTCACCGCGCCGCGGCTCGCCCGCCGCATCCAGGAGGCCCTCGCCGACCCCGGCATGCGCACCAGGGCGGCGGCCCTCGCCGAACGAATGAAAGATGATGACGGCCCCGCCCGCGCGGCCGTACTAATCGAGGAAGCGCACGAGACGTGGCTTGCCAACCGAAGCGCGCCGGGCCGATGACAGCCAGGGCGAAGGTTGGGCACGACATTTGATAGAGAGCCGGTGAAGGGAACCGAATGGTCACCACGAGTGGACAGCGCCTTGTACTGGCAGCCGCCTTGGCCGCCTGTTTCAGTGTCTTTACCCCCGCCGTGACGCGGGCACAGTCCTCAATAGGCTTCAGCGGCGGGGCGTCGATCGATCCCACCCAGGTGTATGCGGGCGTCTCCTGGCAGTCGCCCAACATCGGCGGCCGCTTTCACCTGCGCCCGGGCATCGACGGCGGGTTTGGTGACGACCTGCGGCTGGGCACCGTCAACATCGACCTGATCACGACTTTCCCGCTGGGCCAATCGGGGTGGTCCCTCATCCAGGGCGGCGGCCCCACGATCAGCATCGTGCAGTACACCGGCATCTACGAGGGCGCCCCGCGCGAGGTCCACGCCGGTGGCAGCTACCTGTTCGGCTTTCAGCACGACAACGGCTTCTTCACCGAGTTCCGCGTCGGCGGCGGCTCCTACGTGCCGCAGCTCAAGATGGGCGTGGGGTGGGCGATCGAGATCAAATAACGGGTAAGCTTCGGGAATGAAGCGTGAGCGCACCCACACGTGGCACGACCCCACACCACGGACGGACCGCGTGGCGACGCTGACGGGCCTCGAAGTTCTGCGACAGATCATCAGCGGCGAGCTGCCGCAGCCGCCGATGGCGCACCTGATGGGTATCCGCCTCGTCGAAGTCGAGCGGGGCCGCGCTGTATTCGCGTCGACGCCCGGCGAATTTCACTACAACCCGCTCGGCTCGGTGCACGGCGGCTTTGGCGCCACGCTGCTCGACTCGGCCACGGGCTGCGCGGTGCACAGCACCCTCGAGGCCGGCGATGCCTACACCACGCTCGAACTGAAGATTAATTTCCTGCGGCCGCTCACGCACACGACGGGAGAAGTCCGCGGCGTCGCCACGGTGATCCACGCCGGCCGCACCACGGCGCTGGCCGAAGGACGGATTGAAGACGCGGCGGGCAAGCTCTACGCCTTCGCGACGAGCACCTGCCTCATCCGCCGCAAAGACGAAGGGCGGTAGCGCTCATCGCGCCACCGCCCCTGTCGACTCCCGACTCCCGGTTCCCGACTCCCGGCTTATTTTTTGACGTACCGCTGCAGCTTGCGCGGTCCGACTTCGGCGCCGTAGATGTTGCCGGCCGCGTCGACCGCCACGCCTTCGGCCGCGAGCGTGCCGCCGGGCGGCTTGCTGCCGTCGGCCATCCTGGCGACGACCTTGCCGTCGACCATTTCGTAGGTCAGGCCGTTGTGTGACGGGTCGGGAATGAACGCGGTGATTTTCCCATCGCGCGCGCTGCCAATGCGGATGCCGCGCATCCACATGTGGTGCGGCGGGCTCACCGAACCCGACTCGGAGTCGGCCCCGTAGATGATGTCGTCCTTGATGAAGATGCCGCTGAGGCGGCTGAACTGATACCACGTGTCGAGCGTCTTGAACGTCTCGGCGTCGAGGATCTGGATGCGGTTGTTCGAGCGGTCGGCCACGAACAGCCGGCCCTTCGAGTCGAACGCCAGGCCGTGCGGCTGCATGAACTCGCCCTCGAGGGCGCTGCCAAGCTTGCCGTACTCGCGGAGGAACTTGCCGGTCTTGTCGAACCGGATCAGCCGGGCGGTGGCCGGCGCCGCATTGCCGTGGCCTTCAGCGACCAGGATGTCGCCGTTCGGATACGTGATCACGTCGTTGGGCTGGTAGAACGACGCCGGATCCGCCGGCTGTCCGGGCGCGTTGCCACCGGGTTTGCCGAGCGTCAGCAGGACCTTGCCCTCGGGGCTGAACTTGATCACCTGGTGGCCGACCACCTTGGCCGGCATGGCCGGCAGCGGCGCGTCGGCCGGCTGACCCGGACGCCGGGCCGGCAGGTTGCTTTGGCCGTCGGTCACCCAGATGTTGCCATCGCGGTCGACGTGAATGCCGTGCGGGAAGACGAACATCCCCTGGCCAAAGCTTGTGACCATCTTGCCGGTCGCGTCGAACTTGAACACGGTCTGCAGCGGCGACATCTCACCCTTGGCGGCGTCCCAGCAGGAATTGGCGGCGCACCGCTCCGCGACCCAGATGCTGCGGCCGTCCTTGTCGATGTCGACCGCGCTCGTCGAGCCCCAGGCGCGGCCTTCCGGCAGCTTCGCCCAGCCTTCGATCGTGTTGTAGGGATTCGGCGCGCCGTTGGTTGGCGCCACCGCCATCCACGGCTCTTTCGCCGCTGTCTGCGGAGCCTGCGCGTAGTAGCCGCCGCCCATCGCGCCCACGGCGATTACGCCGGCCGCTGCCAGTAGACCCACTCGTCTTCCACGTCCCATTCGGATGCCTCCCCTTGAGCAGGAGATATTACACGTTCCCGGGATAAGATTGTCTGTCTGGCCCGGCTTCGAGACGAGGAATCGCACATGCGCGAAATAACGTACCAGGAGGGTGGCACCTTAGCGCCGCCGTTGCTGCCGACGGAGAACACCAATGCCCATCTTCGAATACGCCTGCAAGAAGTGCGGAAAAGAATTCGAGGCGCTCGTGCGCCCGAACAGCGACGCGCCGTCGTGCCCGGCCTGCCAGGGCATCGAGCTCGAAAAGCTGCTGTCGATTCCGGCGGTGAAGTCGGAGTCGACGCACGCCCTGGCGCTCAGCGCGGCCAAGAAGCGCGATCAGAAGCAGGCCACGCACAACGCGCGCGTGCAGCGCGAATACGAACTGCACCACAACGATTAACCCCCAACCCCCTGACAGGATCCTGACGCGATGGCTCTTCCGACCGCGACCGGCACGGCCCAGTGCCCCGAATGTTTTGCTGACGTCACGCTGACCAAGGTGATGCAGAACGAAATCACCCAGTGCCCCGGCTGCGGCGCCGAGCTCGAGATTGTCTCGCTCGAGCCGCTGACGCTGGCGCTGGCGCCCCAGGAGGAAGAGGACTGGGGTGAGTAACGTGAAGGTCGGCGTCCTCTACAGCCGCGTGCGGGTCGAAGAGAAGCTGCTGTTCGAAGCGTTCGAGAAGCGCGGCGTGTCGCTCGACTTGATCGACGACCAGAAGCTGATCTTCGACATCACCGACGTCCACAACCACCCGTTCAAGGACTACGACGTCATCGTCGAGCGCTGCATCAACCACAGCCGCGCGCTGTACAGCCTGAAGATCCTGAACGACCAGGGCGTCAAGACGGTGAACACCGCGCTGTGCGCCGACATCTGCGGCAACAAGCTGATGACCACCAGCGCGCTGGCCGCGGCCGGCGTGCCGCAGCCGCGCGCCCTGGTGGCGTATACGGCCGAGAGCGCGATCGAGGCGATCGAGCGGCTGGGCTATCCGGTGGTGCTGAAGCCCACCGTGGGCTCGTGGGGCCGGCTGCTGAGCAAGATCAACGATCGCGACGCCGCCGAGACCATCCTGGAGCACAAGGAAACGCTCGGCAGCTATCACCACAGCATCTTCTACATCCAGGAGTACGTGAGGAAGCCCGGCCGCGACATCCGCGCGTTCCAGGTCGGGTCCGAGACGATCTGCGCCATCTACCGCACGTCGCCCAACTGGATCACCAACACCGCGCGCGGCGGCTCGTCCAGCAACTGCCCGGTCACGCCGGAGATTGCCGACATCTGCACCAGGGCGGCGCGCGCCTGCGGCGGCGGCGTCGTGGCCCTCGACCTGTTCGAGGACCCGGACCGCGGCCTGCTGATCAACGAAGTGAACTACACCATGGAGTTCCGCAACAGCATTGCGCCGACCAACGTGAACATCCCCGATCGCATGGTGGACTTCTGCCTGGATGTGGCGAAGAACGGCTGGAACGCGGCCAACGGCTGGACCGACGACGGCCCGCAACTGGCGTCGATTTCGCTGGCCGACGGCGCCTCGGCCTAGGTGTGAATGTCAAAGAGGTTGTTCATCATTAAGCAGCCTCTTGGAAACGCA
>CAYGMD010000163.1:0-10175 GCA_964350785.1 uncultured Acidobacterium sp.
GCCCGACCAGCCCCACCTGCCGTATCATTCCTCATTGCCTTGGCTCATCTTCGCCGTCGCCCTCGCCGTCCGGCTGCTCCATCTCTGGCAGATCCACCCTTCGCCGTTCTTCGACGTCCTGCTCGGCGACGCCAACGGCTACGACGAGTGGGCGCGACGGCTGGCGGCCGGTGACTGGATCGGCACCGAGGTCTTCTACCAGGCGCCGCTCTATCCCTACTTCGTTGGCAGCGTCTACGCGGTGTTCGGCCGCGACCTGCTGATCCTGCGTGTCATCCAGGCGGTGATCGGCTCGGCCTCGTGCGTGCTGCTGGGCCTGGCCGGCGCGCGGCTGTTCTCGCGGCCGGTCGGCCTGATGGCCGGGCTCGGCCTGGCGCTCTACGCGCCGGCCATCTTTTTCGACAGCCTGATCCAGAAGTCCGTACTCGACATGTTCTTCATGTGCCTGGGACTGTGGCTGGTGTCGCGAATCATCACCGGCGGCTCGGGGCACGCGAGCTGGCTTGGTCTCGGGCTGGCCATGGGCGGACTCGCCCTCACCCGCGAAAACGCGCTGGTGCTCATCGTGGTGATTCTCGCTTACGCCATTGGCGAAGGTTCAGGGAGGTTCCGGAACCTCGCGCTGTTTGTGGGCGGCCTGGCGGTGGTGCTGCTGCCGGTGGCCGCGCGCAACTATGCCGTCGGCGGCGGCTTCTACCTGACCACGTCGCAGTTCGGATCCAACCTGTTCATCGGCAACAACCCCACCGCCGACGGAACCTACGCCTCGATTCGGTTCGGCCGTGGCGCGCCGGAGTTCGAACGGGTGGACGCCACCGAAGTGGCCGAGGAGGCGGTCGGCCACGCGCTGACGCCGGCCCAGGTCTCGAACTACTGGACCGGCCGCGTCGTCGACTACGTCACGTCGCAGCCAGCGGCGTGGCTGCGGCTCATGGGCCGCAAGGTGCTGCTGCTGCTCAACTACACCGAAATGCTCGACACGGAAAGCCAGGAGAGCTACGCCGAATGGTCGTGGCCGCTGGCGATCGGCGGCTGGGTGGGCCATTTCGGGGTGCTGGTGCCGCTGGCCGTCGCCGGCGTGTTCGTCACGTGGCCCCAGCGCCGGCGGCTGCGGCTGCTGCACGTCATGGCCCTCGCCTACGCCGCCAGCGTAGTGGTGTTCTTCGTGTTCGCGCGCTACCGCTTTCCGCTGGTGCCCTTCCTGCTGTTGCTCGCGGCCGCCGCGGTCACGGGGGCGGCGGCGTTCTGGCGGCGCGCGTCGGCGGCCGTCCGGGGCGCGGCCGCCGCGGCTGTGGCGGCGGCGCTAATCGTCGCGTATCTGCCGTTGCTCTCGCCGCCCCTGATGCGCGCGATCACCGAGAACAACCTCGGCACGGCGTTGCACGCGGCCGGGCGCGCAGACGAAGCGGTCGCCCACCACCAGCGCGCGATCGCCCTGATGCCGGAGTACGCGCCGGCGTACAACAACCTGGGCGCCTCGCTGCGCGCGGCGGGACGGCTCGATGAGGCGATCGCCGCCTATCGCCAGGCGCTGGCGCTCAAACCCGACTTCCCCAGCGCCAGCTACAACCTGGCCAATGCCCTGCTCGCCAAGGGAGAGGCCGGCGCCTCGGTCGAGCAGTTCCGCCAGGCGCTCCGCTCGGCCGACACCGTCGAGGCGCACAACAACCTCGGCATCGCGCTGGCCACCAGGGGCGATGCCGCGGGCGCCCTCGCCGAATTCCGGGCCGCGCTGAAGCTCGACGACCGTTCCGTGCAGGCGCACCGTAACCTCGGCAACTTGCTAATCGACATGGGCGCGCGCGCCGAAGGCATGGCGCACCTGGAGCGCGCCATTGCCCTCGCGCCGAACGAGCCCGATGCCACCTACGACGTCGGCTTCGTGCTGCTACAGGAAGAGAACTTCGCCGGCGCCGCCGAGCGGTTTCGCGCCGTGCTGGCCATCAGGCCCGGCTGGGCGGAAGCCCACAACCACCTGGGCATCGCCCTCGCCCAGCAGGGCCGGATGGCTGACGCCCTGGGCGAGTTCGAGCGCGCCCTGGCGGCCCGGCCCGACTATGCCGAAGCGCGAGCCAACCGCGACCAGGCCCGCGCCGTGCTCGGCAAAAGATAGAGGTGCCAGGGAGTGCCCCGGCACCCCATACGATCACCAGCGCGTCACGATCCCCAAGCCGTACATCCGCCCCTGCATGATGCTGTTCGGCGCCAGGTACGACGTCGACAGGGTGTTGGTCGTGATGTAGCTGATAATCGCATCCGAGTTGTTGAGGTTGAACACCTCGAAGGTCGGCAGCACGGTCATGCGGCCGAACCGGAACGTCCGAGAGACCTTGAAGTCGAGCTGGACGATGCGCTCCACCTGGGTGGCGCGGACCGGCTCGAGGTTGTAGGTCAGCGACGGCTGGGCGAAGGCCGTCGTCGGCATGATGATCTGGCCGGCCGGGCAGGGCGACGGGCAGTTGGCGGGATACCGGGTGGCGCCGCGGGTCACGGTCATCACGCGCGAGCTGTTCGGGCTCGAGTTGTTCTGGAACGATAGCGCCAGGTTGATGCCCCACCCGATCGCTTTTGTGCCCGACAGCTTGTATTGCGGCTTGAAGGGAATGTCGAGGGCGAACTCGTCGCACAGGGCCTTGCCGTTGCCGCCGTAGTTGGGGTCGTCGGGCGACGTGCAGTTCTTCACCCGCTCCCGCTCGAACGACATGCCGCCGCTCAGCTGGCCGCCGCCGGGAATGCGCCAGCGGCCGTCGAGCACGAACGACTCGTACTTGTTTTTGCGTTCCGGGTCGTAGGTGTCGAGGTTGCTCGTGGGCCGGGTCACGGTGCGTGCATACACCTCGAACGGCTGGCCGGTGGTCGGGTTGTAGAAGGTGTATGGGACGTAGTCGGCGTGCGTGTACGCCCGATCAATGGTGGTGGTCAGGTTGCGGAAGTCGCCCCGCCACCAGGCACCGGACAGCGACAGGCCCGGCAGGAGCTCGTGTTGCACTTCGACGCCCTGCTCGAGATTCCAGGTGCGCGGATACTCCCCGTACTCGTTCAACGCGGCAATCCCGAAGTTCTGCGACAAGCCCGAAAACGAAATCTCGCAGCCGACACGGGGGTATCCAGTGCAACCGCGTTCGCCCTGGGCGATGTCGTCGCCGTTGACGTCGCGCCATGGCAGCGTCGCCGTCTGGCTCAGCAACGGGTTGTAGTTGGCGGCAATGCCGGTCGTCCGCGACAGGTTGTAGCGGTTCAGCGAGTACTTGAGCGCGGTGCGGCCGTTGCCCATCAGGTCGTAGACCAGCGCCATGCGCGGCGCGAAGTCGTTCCAGTCGGGGACGTCCGTGATCTCGTCGAAGGTGCGTTCCGGGACGAAGCGTCCCGCGGGCGACTTGCCGGCAAGCACCTTGGCGTTGAGGGTCTCCCAGCGCAGGCCGACGTTGGCGGTCAGCCGGTTGAGGCGAATCGAATCCTGGATGTAAATACCGAGATCGCGGTTGAGGCGCTCGCCGTAGCTGAGCGGCGAATTGCGAATCAACACGCTGTCGGGCACCGACCAGCGCACGCCGGTGCTGCTGCTGCGGTACTGCTGGATCAGGTCGGCGTTGGCGTCGCGCGTGTGCTTGAACGTGCCCTGCCGGTTGTTGGCGCCGACCTTGATGGTGTGGTCGCCCTTGACGTACGTGGCCGCGACGTTCCAGTAGAACGCCACCGGGCTCTCGGTCGTGTTGGTCGGACCCGCCTGCGTGTAGCCGCCCAGATCGACCTCGTTCTTCGCGGCCTTGGCTAACCATGCGGCGGTCCCGCGCGGCTGCTCGATGCCTTCCTGGTACGAGTTGGTGTAGTACTCGGTGTTGTTGGACCAGCCGGCCTCGAGGAACAGCGAACTCGACACCGGCGAGGTCCACTTGATGGCCGTCGTGTGATAGGCGGGCGAATTCCACACCGTGGCCGCGGTTTCGGGGTCGTAGTTGGCCTGCATGTCGTGGCCGCGGTACTTGTCGATTTCGTCGAAGTAGCCCGAGAACTTGTTGCGCGGCGTCGCCTGCCACGTCAGCCGGGCCATGCCGTTCAGGATGTGCTGGTCGTCGATGCCCTGGCTGCCGTCATCCAGGTAGGTGTTGGCAATGAAGTTGTTGACGGAGTTGTAGCGGGTCGCGGCAAAGAACCACAGCTTGTCCTCCTTGATCGGTCCGCCTCCGGCCAGCGAGTAGTCGACAATGCGTTCGATGGCGTTGCCGGAGGTCAGGCCGCGGGCCTTGTGCCGGTCGGTCAGGTTGCTCGATTGCCAGGAGCCCGGCCGGCTTACCGCCTTGAAGTCGCCGCTGAAGCGGTTGCCGCCCTCGCGGGGAATCATGTTCAGGCGGACGCCGCCGGAAGACGTCTCGGCGCCGATGCCGGCGGTCTGGTAGCTGACCTCGGCGTTCATCGAGTCGTTGTAGTAGCTCTGGATGGCGCCGTCCCCCTGCAGACCGTTGGTCATCTGGCCGTCGACCAGCACGGTGGTGTTGGCGGTGGTCATGCCGTGCGTCGACATGTAGGTCTGCTGCATCGCGCGCGCGCCGCCGGTGTCGGGCAGGCTCAGGTTCACGCCCACGACCAGCTGCGCCATGCCCTGGATGGTGCGGCCGGTGGGAATCGCGTCGATGGCTTCGCGATTCAGCACCGACGTCTTCGCCGCCGTGGTCACGTCCACGACCGGCGACGATCCCGTCACCGTAATCGTTTCTTCGAGCGAGCCGACCGCCAGTTCGACATTGATGGTGGCCGTGAACTCGGCCTGCAGCTGCAGGCCGTCACGACGGAAGGTCTTGAACCCGGGCAAGGTGAACGACACATTGTAGACACCGGGCCGCAAGTCGGCGATTCGGTAGCTGCCGTCGCCATCGGTGATGGCCGACTTGACCTTCTCGATCAGGACGTCGCTCGCTGCTTCGACCGTCACGCCGGGCATCGTCGCGCCGGTCGTGTCCTTGACCACGCCCGTGATCGCGCTCTGGGCATATGCGGCCGTCGACAGGAGCATCGCCCCCGCGCAGGCCCACAACGTCCTTGCCATCATTCTTCGCGCCATGCTGTTCCCCTCAGTAATAACAAGAGTCGGACGCGGTCATACCAACCCGCATCCGCCCAAACAATCAAATCGACTTATCCTGAACCGCCATCCTCACCACTTCATCTGCACCGCCAAACGAATCATGCGGCCCTGCAGCACGCTGGCCGGTTGCTTGTAGGCGGCGGTGGCAAAATTCGTGGAACGGTAGGCCTGCTCCATATTGCCGTTCAGCACATTGAAGATATCGGCCTGCCCCTGCAGGCGGACGCCGCCGACCTGGAACCACTTCGCGACACTCACGTCGAGCTGGTTCACTCGCGGCAGGAATTCGGTCCCCGGTGCGACCAGGGGCACGGTCACCGAGGCCGAGGTCAACGTCGGTGCCACCAGTTGGCCGGCCGGACAGGGCGCCGGACAGCTGGCCGGGTACCGCGTGGTCCGGGTAATCAGGAAGTTCGTCCCCACCGGGCTGCCCGTATCACCGTACCCGGGGCCGCTGATCTTGTTGCCAGCCGTGGTGGTCAGGCCAATCGGCCGGCCCGCCATGCTCTGGAACGCCATGCTCAGCGACACACCCCACGCCAGCGGATAGGTGCCGGCCATCTTGAGCGTCGGCCGGTAGGGGATGTCGTTGGCCGCGTCATCGCAGTACAACAGCATGTTGGGGTCGTCCGGCTCGTCGCAGATGTTGCGCAGGTTGCGCTCGGTGACGAGCCCGCCGAACATCGACCCGCCCCGCGGCAGCCGGGCCTGGACCGTCACATCGTAGCCGGTGTAGACGTGCGTGCGCTCCGCCCCCGCGTTGGTGTCGAAGTTGTCGACGTTGCGGACCGCCGCCGGCGACACGTCGTAAATCGTGAAGGGCTTCCCGTCCATGGGATTGAAGATGTTGAACGGGATGTAGTCGCTCATGGTCCGGAGCAGGTTGTCCGTCACGCGGAGGCGATGGAAGGTCCGGCGATACCAGTTCGCGCTGACCGACACTCGCGGCAGCACCTCGTGCTGAATGCCGGCCGTGGTCTCGACGTTGTAGACGCGCTTGAAGTCGGGATCGACGCGGTTGAGCTGCGCGCGGCCAAACGACGCCGGCATCTGCCCGAGGTTGATCTCGCAGCCGGCCGTCAAGTAGGTGCAGCCGAGCTCACCCTGGGCGATGTCGTCCCGGTTGAGGTCGGTCCAGCTGAGCGAGGCGCTCGAGATCGCCAGGGGATTGTAGCGATTGGCGAAGAACGTGGTCCGGGACTCGTTGTAACGGTTCACGCCGAACTTGAGCGCCGTCTTGGCGTTCCCGAACAGGTCGTACACCACGCCAAAGCGCGGCGACAGGTCCTTCCACACCGGCATCGGAATCGGGTCGAAGGTGCGCTCGCCGATGAAGCGGCCCGCGCCCGACGACTGTTTCGATACCTCCGACTTCAGAAGCTCCCAGCGCACGCCGGCGTTGATCGTCAGGCGATCGATCGTCCAGGTGTCCTGCGCGTAGATGCCGAGGTCGCCGAGCAGCGCGTCCTTGTAGCGCAGCGGCGTGTTGTAAATCGTCACCGAACTCGGCACGCCGTTCAAGTAGACCTGTTGCAGGTCGCCATTGGTCTCGCGGGTGTTGATGTAGTCACCCCAGTTGTACTGGAAGCCGATCTTGGCGCTGTGCCCGCCGGTGACATACGCCAGCGAGGCCTGGGTGTTGAAGCGCACCGGATACCGGCCGCCCCAGTTCGCCAGCCCGCTCCGCAGCGTCGCCAGCGTCGCATCCCGCCGGCTGGCGCCCGCATACCAGTCGGCGGTGCCGCGGTCCTTGTTGATGCCGTCCTGATTGGTGATCACGTACTCTTCGTAGTTGAACGAATAGCCGGCGTCGAACAGCAGCTTGTTGCTGATCGCGCTCGTCCACTTCAACACCGCGTCGTTATACCGGGGCGAGGTCCAGACCTGTGACGCCGTCAGGGGATCGTCGCCGGCGTTCATGCCGTGGCCGCGGAACTTGTCGATCTCCTCGTAATACAGCGACACCTTGTTGCGCGCGCTCACCTGCCACGTCAGCCGCAGCGTGGCGCTGTTGAGATGCTGGTCGTCGATGCCCTGTTCGCACGCCGTGCGCCCCGCCTGGCAGTCGGCCTGCGTCGCGCCGGACGGCACATAGAACGTGTCGGCAATCGGCGCGTCGACCCCGCTCAAGCGCCCGGCCGCGAAGAACCACACCTTGTCACGCTTGATCGGCCCGCCAAAGCCGCCGCTAAACTCGTAGATCTTCTTGACCTTGTCGACGGCGCGCAAGCCGCGCCCGCGCAGGGCGTCGGTCATGTTGTCGGACTGCCACCTGCCATCGTTCCAGGCGCCGAAGAACGTTCCGTTGTACTGGTTGCCGCCGTCCTTCATGACGATGTTCACGCGCACGCCGCCGGGCGACACGTCGGCGCCGGCGCCGGCCGTCGTGTAGCTCATTTCCTGAATCATCTGGTTGTTGATGTACTGCTGCACCGCACCGTCACCATCGAGCCCGTTGATCATCAACCCGTCGACCTGGACGATGTTGTTGGCGGAGGTGAGGCCGCGCGTCGACATGTAGGTCTGCTGCATCGCGCGCGAGCCACCGACGTCGGGCTGGTTCAAGGCGACCCCGGTCACCAGCTGCGACATGGCGTAGATCGTTCGGCCGCTCGGCACCGCGTCGAGCACCTCCCGCGACAGCACCTGCACGCGCGACGTGCTCGACACGTCCACGATCGGCGACTCGCCGGTCACCGTGATGGTTTCTTCGAGCGCGCCCACCTTGAGTTCGGCATTGAGGGTGGCGGTGAAGTCGGACGGCAGCTCGAGGCCGTCGCGCTTGTACGTGCTGAAGCCCGGCAGCGTGAAGGTCACACTGTAGGTGCCGGGCCGCAGGTCGGTGATGCGGTAGCTGCCGTTCCCGTCACTGGTGACGGACTTGACGCGCTCGATGAGGACCGGACTCGCCGCTTCGACCGTGACCCCCGGCATCGCGGCGCCCTGAGCGTCGCGAACCGTGCCGATAATCGCACTCTGCCCGTACGCCGCCGTCGACAGGACCAGTCCTCCGACCAACGTGAACACGATCCGTATGAACAACCTTCGCGCCATGCTGTGCTCCCCTCCCGTGCAATGACACCCGGTCGCGTGCCGCGGGGCACACGTCGGACGCAACGAAGTACCCGCATCGAAACAAATAGTGCGAACGGGCGGCCGACCCGGAAATATTCATTCGCGGTATGTACCGAATAGCGGCGCGAATGGGAGGCTATTCGCACAGCACCCAAGTGTCAATACAAACCGTGACACTCGCCTGCAACTTATTGGATCTGAAGACATTCTTTTTCCATCATGCGTTCGGCAAGAGAAACAGATGGCAAGGGGTTGGCTAAGATAGGAGGGCATGAAAATGATTGGTCTTGCCGTACTCCTTGCCGTCGCCGCCAGCGCCTGTAGCGGCGGTGCCGACACCCCGACGGCGCCCAGCGCCGGTGTGCCCTTTGCCACGGTCGACGTCCGGGTCGGGACGGGAGCCGAAGCGAATACCGGCCGGGTGGCGTCCGTCAACTACGCCGGCTACAACTACAGCGCCACGGCGGCCGAGAACAAGGGCGCACGGTTCGATGCCGGCTCATTCAGCTTCACGATCGGGACGGGCGTCATCGCCGGCTTCAGCCAGGGCGTGATTGGCATGCGCGTGGGTGGACTCCGGCGCGTGATCATCCCGCCTAACCTGGCCTACGGCAACAACCCACCCGCCGGCAGCGCCATTCCCGTCAACGGCACCCTCGTCTTCGACATCGAGTTGGTGGCGGTCCAGTAGCGAGCGCCGCTATTCCGGGAACAGCCCCAGCGCGACCAGGAGTTCCAGCCGGGCCTGGCGCAGGGCATCTTCGACCTGCACGACCGCGGTTTCAAGGTCGCGCGCCGAGCGTTGGGCGTCGATGACTTCGATGTTCGTGGACGAACCGGCGTCGAAGGCGATGATCGTGATCTTCAACACTTCGTTGGCGTGCTGCGACGCCTCGCGCGCCCGCGTCAGCGCGCGTTCCTGGGCCTCGAGCGAGGCGCGCGCCAGCCGCTCTTCCGACCGCGCCTGAATCTGCACCCGCTCGAGCACCATCATCGACGCCTGCAGGTCAGCTTCGCGCTGGCGCTTGACCGACCGCCGCGCGCCGAAGTCGAAGATCGGCTGCGACACCTGGATTCCCAGGCTCCACGTCCGGGAGGGCTGGAAGATTCCGGCCGGCGTCAGCACCTGCGGCGCGAACGAGACGCTCGCCGTCGGCCACCAATCCTTGGCACTGTCGGCGACCACGCGACTGTCGGCCTCGCGCTGCGCCGTGACCAACCGGACATCGCTGCGCGCCGGCATCCACTGCGCTTCCGCCGCCGGCGGCGGCACCTCGAAGGCCGGCTCGCCGCTCACGTCGACCGGACCGTTGGCCGCGAGCAGCACGCCCAGGGCTTCTTGCGCGCGCCGCACATTCAGGCGAAACACCTCGAGCAAGGCCTCGTTGCTGGCCAGTATCTGCGCCGAGCGTAGCTCGTTCAGGCGGCTGCCGACGCCGCCCTCCCGGCGCCGGCGGTTGTAGTCCAGTTGGCCGCGCGCCGTTTCAATGGCGGTGAGGCTGACCTCGACCTGGCGCTTCTGTACCAGGACCGCGAGATATGCCGACGCGGCGGCGACCGCAACCTGGCGGCGCGTGTCGGTCGTGGCGAGCCGCGCCATCTCGACCTGGTCCATCGCCTGCGCGCGGGCGGCCCACTGCGCGGCGGCCAGGAGCGGCGCCGAGGCCTGCAGCCCGAACACCGACTGGTTCTGCGGCTGCACCGTCTCGCCGCCAAACTCGCGCCCGGTGTCGAGCGTGGTATTGGCAGCCGACGCGCCAATCCGCGGCATGTAGGCGGCCCTGGCCTGTTGCAGGATCGCTTCCGACCGCAGGATGTTCGTGGCCGCCATGGCGACGGTCGGGTTCTTCTCCAACGCGCGCGCAATGGCGGCATCGAACGACAGTGTCTCCATGGCCGGCGGCGCCGGCGTTGGCGTCTGCGCAAACGCGGGCGTCGCGAACGTGAGCGCGAACAGCACCACCGCACCCGCGACCACCGCACCCACCCCACCAGCCGCACCAGCCCCACCCGCCTC
>CAYGMD010000164.1:0-8467 GCA_964350785.1 uncultured Acidobacterium sp.
GCGGCGTGATGATCTTGCCGCGCGCGGTGTAGTCCTCGGGGTTGGCCGTGAACGCGATCAAGACGTCGAGCGGCAGGCGAATGGGGTAGCCCTTAATCTGGACGTCAATCTGGACGTCGCCTTCCTGCAGGATGTTGAACAGGCCCACCTGGATCTTGCCGGCCAGGTCGGGCAGTTCGTTGATGGCGAAGATGCCGCGGTTGGCCCGCGGCAGCAGGCCGAAGTGCATCGACAGCTCGCTGCCCAGTTGCAGGCCGCCCTTGGCCGCCTTGATCGGGTCGATGTCGCCGATCATGTCGGCAATGGTCACGTCGGGCGTGGCCAGCTTCTCCACGTATCGCTGATCGCGGTGCCGCCACAGGATGGGCATGCCGTCGCCTTCGGCCTTGACCTTGGCCTGGCCGTACGCCGAAAGCGGCGCCATGGGGTCGTCGTTGATCTCGCTCCCGGGCACGACGGGCAGCCACTCGTCGAGCAGGGTGGTGAGCGCGCGCAGGATGCGCGTCTTCGCCTGGCCGCGCAGGCCCAGCAGGATGAAATGGTGCTTGGCCAGCACCGCGTTCACCAGCTGCGGGATGACGGTGTCGTCGTAGCCGATGATGCCGGGGAACAGCGTCTCCTTGCGGCGCAGGCGGCCGGCGAGGTTCTCGCGGACCTCGTCGCGCACGGGGCGGCGGCGCACGTCTCCTCGCGCGATGGCGGCTTTCAGTTGTCCAAGGGTGTCGATGTGTGGCGCGGACGGCATGGCAGCTATTATGACTCGCTCCGCGGCGCCGGCGGTTCAGCCGGCTGGAGGCGCCGGCGCGGCGAGTGCGGCCGCAGCGGCGGCAGTTCGTAGGACACGCCTTTTCGCAGCACCTCCAGCGTCTGCAACGCCGTCAGTGGATAGATCGTCCGGATGCCGTGCGGGGTCGGCCGGTCAAACGGCTGGCCCAGCGTGAACCAGCCATCCGCGGTCACGACAAACGTGCCTGCGGTCCAGCCGGCCTTGCGGCGGGCGGCCACGATCACGTAATCCACGCCTGGCAGGTCGGCCCAGTCGCCGGGATATCGGCGGTCGGGCTCGTCGGCGCCTTCGGCGGCCAGCCGTTCGCGTTGCCGGGCCCGCGTGGCGGACGTGGCGCGGGCGCGGTCGACCACGCTGTCGACGCCCGTCAGAATCGGGTCGCCAAACGGCTCGTCGATCCAGCCGGAGACGGCGCGCGCGAGGCCGCTGAAGACCAGGTACATCGAGAACAGCCCGCGCGGGGTGAAGAAGAGGTAGCCGAAATACCCGACCATCATGTACGCGCTGGGGACGAAGAACGCCGACTCCATCACCGTCGCCATGTGCGCGAAGTACCCGGTGATGCCCAGCGCGCAGCCCGACAGGAGCGTGACGAGCCCGCCCAGCGTGGCGAACTGGCTGATGGGCAGGTCGATGGCGGCCCAGTGCCGGCGGGGTACGGCCCCGGCCAGAATCGCGGCCACGGCGCGGAGGGCGGAGTGCACGCCGCGAGTATACGGGCGCCGTCCGTAGTGCGTGGCGACAAACCTTCAGGTTTGTCGTGGTGCGTGGCGGCAAGCCTTTAGGTTTGTCGAACCTCATGCGAACATATCGCGGTGCGCGTGCCCGTGTTCGAGTCGCCCCGTCCGCTGGTGTTTGCTCACCGGGGCGGCGCCCGGCTGGCCCCCGAGAACACCATGGTGGCCCTCGACCACGGCCTGGCGCTCGGCGCCGACGGCCTCGAGATCGACGTGCAGTTGTCGGCCGACGGCGTGCCGGTGGTCATTCACGACAAGACCCTCGACCGCACCACCGACCACGTCGGCCTGGTCCACAACTTCACGGCCGGCGAGCTGGCGCGGGTCGATGCCGGCTACCGCTTCGAGCGTGACGGCTCCCACCCGTTCCGCGGCCAGGGGCATGGCGTGCCGACGCTGGCGGCCGTCCTGGCCGGCCATCGCGACACCCGCGTGATTGTCGAGATGAAGGGCGGCGAGCCCGAGCTGGCGCGCGCGGTGGCGCGTGACATACGGGCCGCGGCCGCCGTCGGTCGCGTCTGCGTCGGCTCGTTCCACCAGCGGTCGATCGTGACGCTGCGCGAGGAGGCCCCTGAAATCGTGACCAGCGCGTCGCAACCCGAGGCCCGCTGGGCGCTGCATCGATCCTGGGTGCGCTGGCCGTGGATTGGCCCACGCCCCTATGTCGCCTTCCAGGTGCCCGAGCGGTCGGGGCGCCTGCGCGTGGTCACGCCAACGTTCATCGACCAGGTCCACGCCGAAGGGCAGGTGATCCAGGTGTGGGTCGTCAACGAACCGGCCGACATCATCCGCCTGCTCGATTGGGGCGTCGACGGCGTAATCTCGGATCGTCCCGACGTGGCCGTCAAAGTGAATGCTGCGTGGTATAACGGGCGCCAAGCATCCGAATGAGCCTGAGTCCGCCGACCCTCAACGACATCTACGCGGCCCGCAGCCGCATCACCCCGCACCTGCGGCCCACGCCGCTGTTGAAGCACCCGCTGCTGGACGCGGCGACCGGCCTGTCGATCTGGGTGAAGCACGAGAACCACAATCCCACGTGCGCCTTCAAGGTCCGCGGCGGCCTCAACCTGGTGGGCTCGCTGACGGCCCAGGAGAAGGCCCGGGGCATCGTCACCGCCAGCACCGGCAACCACGGCCAGTCGATCGGGCTGGCGTCGCGCATTCACGGCGTGGCGTGCACGGTGTTCGTGCCGATCGGCAACAATCCCGAGAAGAACGCCGCCATGCGGGCCTACGGCGCGACCGTGGAGGAAGGCGGTCACGACTTTGACGAGGCGCGAGAGCGGTGCGAGCAGCGGGCGGCCGAGACCGGCGCCCGCTATGTGCACTCGGCCAATGAACCCCTGTTGCTGGCGGGCGTTGGCACCTACGGCCTCGAGGTGTTCGAGGACCTGCCCACCGCCGACGTGGTGCTGGTCGCGATCGGCGGCGGGTCGGGCGCGTGCGGCGTGATCACCGTGCGCAACGCGCTCGGCGCCAAGACGCGCATCATCGGCGTCGGCGCGGTCAACGCGCCGGCCGTGGAACAATCGTGGCGCGGTCCCGAACGCGTGATCGGGCAGTCGGCCGACACGTTCGCCGAAGGCATCGCTACCCGGGTAACCTTCGACCTGACGTTCGGCATCCTCAAGCGGTACCTGGACGACTACGTCTCGCTGACCGAAGAGGAGCTCGCCGAGGGCGTGCGCCTCGCGCTGCGGACCACGCACAACCTCGCCGAGGGCGCCGGTTCGGCGTCGCTCGCGGCCGCCCTGAAGCTGAAGGACCAGCTCGCGGGCCAGCGCGTCGTGTGCATCATGAGCGGCGGCAACCTCGATCAGGCCAAGCTGAGGTGGATCCTCGGGTGACGACGCTCGAGCGGCTGGCGGAGTGGAAGGCCGTGGGGACCATTACCCAGGCCCAGCACGATACGCTGGCCGCCCTGGTCCGCAAGGAGCGCGTCTCGCTCTACGCCGAGTTGAGCGCGCTGCTGTACCTTGGCGTGCTGTCGTTCGTCGGCGGCCTCGGCTGGACCGTGCGCGCGTACGTGGTCAACCTCGGCGACGCCGCCGTCCTGTCGCTGCTGACGCTGTTGGTGGCGGCCGCGTTCTATTACTGCTTTGCCAAGGCCGCGCCGTACGCCAACGAGGAGGTCGAGTCGCCCACCCTGGTACTGGACTACGTCCTCTATCTCGGCTGCCTGGTCTTGTCGGCCGAGATCGGCTACATCGAGTACCGCTTCCACATCTTCGACAACTGGCACCGCCACCTGCTGATCGTCAGCGCGATCTTCGGCGGCCTGGCGTACCGGTTCGACAACCGCTTCGTGTTGTCGCTCGCGCTGTCGTCGCTCGCCGGGTGGCTGGGTATTCGGGTATCGGGCCTTGACGCGCTGGCCGCCGACCCGCTGCGGGCCACGGCGTTGCTCTACGGCGCGTTGGTCGCCGGCCTCGGCACCTGGCTGCATCGGCAAGGCATCAAGGCGCACTTCCTGGATGTTTACCTGCACCTCGCGGCCAACGTCGTGCTGGCGGCCCTGGCCTCGGGCATTGGCGAGCCCGGCATGGGCCCGGCGTATCTTGGCGCGCTGCTGGCGCTGTGCGCCGCCGCCATCATGCTCGGCATCCGCTATCGCAAGTTTGCGTTCGTCACCTACGGCGTCCTCTACGCCTATGGCGCGGTCAGCTACAGGCTGCTCGAGGTGCTCGGCGGCGCGACGGAGGTGTTCTTCTACGGCCTGATCACCGGCACGCTGGTGTTGATTGCGTTGGTGGCGCTGGCCCGGCGCTTCGGGCGCGATGAATGAGTGCTTACGACGTGTACGATGAGCGCGCGATTCGCACCGGCCGGTTGGTTGAAGACTGGGTGCGGTCGGGGCTGCTGACCCCGCAGCAGCGCGCCATCCTGGCGCCTCAGCTCGCGGTGGACCTGCGGCGGACGAACAAGTTCCTGCGCATCACGTTGTTCGTGTTCGGCGGCATCATCCTGCAATCGGCCCTGGGGCTGCTCGCCGTGGTCCTGTTCGACGTGTCGAACGCCCCCGCGGCGGGCCTGGTGTGCCTGCTGGTTGGCGCCGCCTGTTTCTGGCTGGCGTCGCACCTGGTCAGCCGCTACCGCCTGTATCGCTTTGGCGTCGAAGAGGCGGCCGCGCTCAGCGCCGCCGGCCTGGTGGCGGCGGGCGTCGCTTTGCTAATCACGGACGCGGGCGCCGGCGACTGGCCGCTGATCGTCGGGCTGGCCACGGCTGCCGCCATGCTCTTCTGGTTGTTTCGGCATTTCGGTTACCTCTACGCCGCGGTGTTCGCCCTGGCGGCCGCGGCGGCCTTGCCGTTTCAGTTCGGCTCGAGCGAGGCGATTCAGCGGGTGGCCGCGGTGGCCGTGCTGGCCGGCGCGGCGGCGGCGGCGCGGGTGGCGCGCGCCGGCCATGGCGACGATTATCCCGGCGATGCCCTGGCGGTGATCGAGGCCGTGGCGTGGCTGGGCATCTACCTGCTGGTGAACCTCGTGATCTCGAGCGGCATCACCGCCCTGGATCGCCACTCGACCTTCTTCTGGATCACCTACGCCGGCATCTGGATCCTGCCGGCCGCCGGGCTGTGGCTGGCGCTTCGCGGTCGCGAGCGGCCGCTGCTGTGGGTGAGCCTCGCGGGCGCGCTGGCGACGCTGCTGTCGAACAAGGAATATCTCGGGTCGCCGCGCTACGAGTGGGATCCGATCGTCTTCGGCCTGCTGCTGATGGGGATCGCGGTGGTGGCGCGGCGCTGGCTGGCTTCCGGCGAGGGCGGCCAGCGGCATGGCTACACCGCGTCGCGGCTGGTGGCGTCCGACAAGGCGCGCCTCGCGGACCTGGCGATGGTGTCGGTGGTCCACACCGACGTCCCCGTCGCCGAGGCGGCCCCGGCCGCCGATTCGTCGATTGGCGGCGGCGGCCGAGCCGGTGGCGGCGGCGCGGGCGGGGCGTTCTGATCATGAAGCCGATCGCGGCGCCGCCGTCGCGTGTGCGGACGCGCGTGCTTGGCTTTGCCTTCTCTCTGACCGCGATCACCTATCTCGATCGCATCTGCATTTCGGCGGCGGCGCCGTACATGATGCAGGATCTGGGCTTGACCCTGCTCGAGATGAGCGCGGTCTTCAGCGCGTTCACCCTCTCGTACTCCCTGTTCGAGATCCCGTCGGGCTGGTTGGGCGACGTGATCGGCCCGCGCCGCGTGCTGATGCGCATCGTCGTGTGGTGGTCGGCCTTCACCATGGCGACGGGCCTGGTGCAGGGGTTCCGGTCGCTGCTCGTCGTGCGGTTCCTGTTCGGTGCCGGCGAGGCCGGCGCGTTTCCCAACCTCGCGCGCAGCCTGTCGCACTGGTTCCCGATCCGCGAGCGCGGCCGCGCCAACGGCGTGATGCTGCTGGGGTCGCGCGTTGGCGGCATGCTGTCGGCGCCGCTGGCGCTGTACTGCATCGCGCAGTGGGGCTGGCGGATGTCGTTTGCAATCTTCGGCAGCATCGGCCTGGTGTGGGCCGCCGCCTGGTACGCCTGGTATCGCGACCGACCCGAAGACCATCCGGCGATCGCGCCCGAGGAAGTGGCCTGGATTCAACAGGACGGCGGGCCGCCGGGCCGACAGGCCACCCCGTGGGCGGCGCTCGCCAGGAGCCGCAACCTCTATGCGATCGGGCTCATGTACTTCGCGTTTGGCTACGGTCTCTATTTCTATTTCACCTGGCTGCCGACCTACCTGATCACGGTGCTGGGCTTTTCGACGCTGGCCGGCGGCGCGTTTGCGGCACTGCCGTTCCTGCTGGCGGGCCTCGCCGACATCGGCGGCGGCTGGCTCACCGATCACCTGGCGCGGACCTACGGCTTGCGCGCGGGCCGCTGTTACTTGGGGTGTGCCTCGTTTGCGACCTGTGCGGTCCTGCTGCTGGCATCGACCGCGATTGGGTCGCCGATCGCCAAGGCCGTGTTGCTCGCGTTCGCGTTGGGGTCGGCCGATTTTGCCCTGAGCGCGGCGTGGGCCGTGTCGCTCGACATCGCGCCCAACCACGCCGGCGTCATCACCGGCTGGATGAACACCCTCGGCAACCTGGGCGGCCTGGTCGGGCCGCTCGTCGTGGGCGTGGTGGTCGAGCAGTATCACTCGTGGACGACTCCGTTCTACATCACGGCCAGCCTCTATCTCGTCGGCGCCGTGGCATGGCTGGCCATCGACCCGAATCAGCCGGTTGAGGCCTGAGACGAGCTGGACCGAGCGGGGTTGTCGTCTTACTCGATTCGGATGCGGCCATCCGGCTCGATGAACGCGGTGTGAGGGGCGGTGCGGTCCAGGCGGCCGCCCAGAATCTCGTAGATGAAGTACTTGCTCATCAATCGCCTGGGCGGCGCGCGGCCACGGCAGCGCCGCGATTGCGAGCGCATAGGCCAGCGCCATCGACATGGTCAGCGTCAGAAACCAGTAGCTGTCGTACGGGCGCGTCCAGGTTGAAAACAGGGCGACTGCCGTCGCCAGGCAACCGACGGAGGCCGCGAGCAGGGGCAGATCCCGGCGCCAGCGCGCCAACACGATGACGATGATGACGAGCGTGCGGCCACCCGCACGCTGGGCGGACCGGTGAGCGGCAGGTCGCGCCAACCGCCGAGGGCGATGGTCCAGTCGCGGATTTGATCGCCCAGCATCAGGAAGGTGCTGGTGATGTCGTAGGTGCGGATGACCAGAACGTAGATGAAGAGGACAGCCGCGATGGCCATGCGGAGTCGCGGGGGCTTCATGTCGCGGAAATTCTACCTCTGACCTTGCGGAGCACTGCGTCGTACATCGACGGGGTCACGGTTCCCGTGTTCGTGTTCTGCCGCGACGGATGGTACATCCCCACTAACGTCAGTCCGTCGTTCTGCCAGATGGCGCCGTGCGAGAACACCGGCCGCGGGCGGGGGAGTTCAACCCCTTGCTGGACCAGCAGCTTCAGCCACGCGTCCCAGGCGATCTTGCCGAGGGCGACGACGACTTCGAGGTTGGGCAGTGCCGCGACTTCGTCGACGAGATGCACGAGGCAGCGATCGACCTCCTCGGGCAGCGGCTTGTTGGCGGGAGGGGCGCAGCGCACGGCGGCGGCAATATAGACATCCGTCAACACCAGCCCATCGTCGGCGCGTTGTGACGTGGCGCGGTTGGCAAAGCTTGCGCGCTTGAGGGCGGCCATCAGGAAGTCGCCCGACCCGCCGGCGCCGTCGCCGGTAAAGACCCGGCCGGTGCGATTGGCGCCGTGGGCGGCCGGGGCCAGCCCCAGGACCAGGATCCGCGCGTTGGGGTCGCCGAACCCGGGCACGGGCCGGGCCCAATAGACGTCGGTGCGATACGCCTTGCGCCGCACCCGGCCGACTTCGGCGCAGTAGGTGCGGAGGCGGGGGCACCGTTCGCAGCTAATGATGGCCGACTGAACGGCCGACAGAATAAGGGGACGATTGCCTCGAGAATGGCTCATCTGTTGGTGTTGCAACATGTTACAAGCCGTTGACCCCGGCCCGCCGCTTTCATTTATCCCCCAAAGACCGCTAAAATGGTCCGGTTGTCCAAACGACGAGAAGTTCGCTCCTATCAGGAAGGTAATAGTCGGCCATGAGAAATACCGCTCCTACCGATGCCGCCCAGCTCGAAGCCCTCGAAACCCGGGAATGGCTCGATTCGCTGGATGACGTAATGAAGCATGGCGGGCCCGCGCGCGTGGGCAGCCTGCTTCGCGCGCTTGGCATCCACGCCCAGAAGTCGGGCGTTCGGCTTCCGTTCACGGCCAATACGCCGTACATCAACACCATCAACGCCGACGAGCAGGTGCCCTACCCGGGCAGCCGCGAGATTGAGCGCCGCATCAAGAGCCTCGTCCGCTGGAACGCCATGGCCATGGTCGTGCGCGCCAATCGCGTCGAAGACGGCATTGGCGGCCACATCTCGACCTTTGCCTCGTCTGCGAC
>CAYGMD010000164.1:8477-10107 GCA_964350785.1 uncultured Acidobacterium sp.
GCGACGCTGTACGAGGTGGCCTATAACCACTTCTTCCGCGGCCGCAACGACGGCAACGAAGGCGACGTGGTGTTCTTCCAGGGCCACGGCTCCCCCGGCATCTACGCCCGCGCCTTCCTCGAAGGCCGCCTGTCGAACGAACAGCTGGTGAACTTCCGCCGCGAGTTCGCCAAGGGCGGCGGCCTGTCGTCGTATCCGCACCCGTGGCTGATGCCCGACTTCTGGGAATTCCCAACCGTGTCGATGGGCCTCGGCCCGATCCAGGCCATCTACCAGGCGCGCTTCAACCGCTACCTCGAGGACCGCGGCTTGAAGCCGAAGACCGACGCCAAGGTCTGGGCGTTCCTCGGCGACGGCGAAACCGACGAGCCCGAGTCGCTGGGCGCCATCACGCTGGCCTCACGCGAGAAGCTCGACAACCTGATCTTCGTCATCAACTGCAACCTCCAGCGCCTCGACGGACCGGTGCGCGGCAACGGCCAGATCATCCAGGAGCTCGAAGCGATCTTCCGCGGCGCGGGCTGGAACGTGATCAAGTGCATCTGGGGCTCGGCCTGGGACGACCTGCTCGAGAAGGACGTGGACGGCCTGCTCGTGAAGCGCATGGGCGAAATCGTCGACGGCGAGTACCAGAAGTACGCCGTCGAATCGGGCGCCTACGTGCGCAAGAACTTCTGGGGCACCGACCCGCGGCTGCTCGACATGGTCAAGCACCTGTCGGACGAGCAGCTCAAGAAGCTCACCCTCGGCGGCCACGATCCCGAGAAGGTGTTCAACGCCTACAAGCGCGCCACCGAGACCAAGGGCATGCCCACGCTGGTGCTCGCGCGCACCATCAAGGGCTACGGCGTCGGCGAGTCGGGTGAGGGCAAGAACATCACCCACCAGCAGAAGAAGCTGAACGACGAGGAAGTGAAGGCGTTCCGCACGCGCTTCGGCATCCCGATCTCGGACGACCAGGTGGCGCAGGCGCCGTTCTACCGCCCGGCGGACGACAGCGTCGAGATGAAGTACATCCAGGAGCGCCGCAAGGCGCTGCACGGCCCGGTGCCCAAGCGCGTGACGCGGGCCGAGCCGATCAAGGCCGAGTTCGGCGACACCTTCGACGAGTTCCACAAGGGCACCGGCGAGCGCACCGCGTCGACGACGATGGTGTTCGTGAAGATGCTGTCGAAGCTGCTGAAGGACGAGGAGATCGGCAAGCACGTGGTGCCGATCGTCCCGGACGAGGCGCGCACGTTCGGCATGGAGGCGCTGTTCCGCCAGGTCGGCATCTACGCGCACAGCGGCCAGCTCTACGAGCCGGTCGATCGCGACACGCTGCTGTACTACAAGGAAGCGGCCGACGGCCAGATCCTCGAAGAGGGCATCAACGAGGCCGGCGCGATGTCGTCGTTCATCGCCGCGGGCACCTCGTACGCCACCCACGGCATCAACATGATTCCGTTCTTCATCTTCTACTCGATGTTCGGCTTCCAGCGGGTCGGCGACCTGATCTGGGCCGGCGCCGACATGCGGATGAAGGGCTTCGTCATGGGCGGCACCGCCGGCCGCACCACGCTCAACGGCGAAGGCCTGCAGCACGAAGACGGCCAGAGCCACGTGCTGGCGCTGCCGGTGCCGAACTGCC
>CAYGMD010000165.1:0-10084 GCA_964350785.1 uncultured Acidobacterium sp.
CCGCCGAAGCGGCCTCCGGCCGCGAAGGCGGACCGAAGGCTGAAGCCGCTGCCGACCGGCCCAAGGTCGTGGACATCACTGCGGGCCGGCCGGCGCCGCCGCCAGCCGCGGCGGCTGCACCGGCGGCGGCATCGGTCCTGACGTCCGCTCCCGCGGCGCCCTCGGTCCGCCGTCTCGCCCGCGAGATTGGCGTCGACGTCAGCCAGGTGGCCGGCACCGGCCCGGGCGGACGCATCACGCAGGACGATGTGAAGGAATTCGCGAAGCGGGTGATGAACAGCTTCGGCAGCGGCGGCCAGGCGGCCGCGGCGGCGCGTCCGGCCGGCAGCGGCCCCGCGCTCCCGGATTTCTCGAAGTGGGGCGAGGTCGAGCGCAAGGCCATGTCGGGGATCCGCCGCAAGACGGCGGAGCACCTCAGCAACGCGTGGAACACGATTCCCCACGTCACCCAGTTCGACAAGGCCGACATCACCAACCTCGAGGCGATGCGCAAGAAGTATCGCGGCGAGGCCGAGAAGGCCGGCGGCAACCTCACGGTCACGGCGGTCGCCGCCAAGGTGATTGCCACCGCGCTCAAGGCGTTCCCCCAGTTCAACGCGTCGGTCGACGCGGCGGGCGAGGCCATCGTCTACAAGAAGTACATCAACGTCGGCATTGCCGTGGACACCGACAACGGCCTGCTCGTGCCGGTGATTCGCAACGCCGACCAGAAGAACCTGATCCAGTTGTCGGTGGAGATCAACGTGCTGGCCGAGAAGGCCAAGGCCCGCAAGCTGACGCTCGACGAGATGTCGGGCGGGTCGATGTCGATCTCGAACCTGGGCGGCATCGGCGGCACGTCGTTCACGCCGATCGTCAACTGGCCCGAGGTCGCGATCCTGGGCATCTCGCGCGGCGCTTATGAGCCGGTGTGGAACGGCACGTCGTTCGAGCCGCGGCAGATGCTGCCGCTGTCGCTCAGCTACGATCACCGGCTGATCGACGGCGCCGACGCCATCCGCTTCCTGCGCTGGGTGGTTGAAGCGCTCGAGAACCCCTTCACGCTCGCTCTCAGAAGTTAAGCCGTGGCGCATCACGTTGCAGTAATTGGCGCCGGGCCGGGAGGCTATGCGGCCGCGTTCTACGCGGCCGACCTCGGGCTGAAGGTCACGCTGATCGATAACGAGAAGAACCCGGGCGGCGTGTGCCTGTACCGCGGCTGCATTCCGTCCAAGGCGCTGCTGCACGTCGCCAAGGTCCTGGACGAGGCGAAGCACGCCGTGGACTGGGGCATCGAGTTCGCCGCGCCGAAGATCGACATCGACAAGGTTCGCGACTACAAGAACCGGGTCGTCGAGAAGCTGACGAGCGGCACCGGCCAGGTGGCCAAGTTCCGCAAGGTCAACTACCTCCAGGGCTGGGCGACGATCGTCGACGCCAAGACGATCAGCGTGAAGAAGGCGGACGGCGGGGAAGAGACCGTCAACGTCGACTGCATGATTCTCGCTACGGGCTCGACGCCGACCAAAATCCCGTCGCTGACGGTGGACTCGCCGCGCCTGCTCGATTCGACCACGGCGCTCGATCTGCCGGAGATCCCGAAGACCATGCTCGTGGTCGGCGGCGGCTACATCGGCCTCGAGCTGGGGTCGGTCTACGCGGCGCTCGGCACCAAGGTGTCGGTGGTGGAAATGACGCCCGGGTTGCTACCCGGCGCCGACCGCGACCTGGTGAAGTTCCTGGCGCAGCGCGTCGAGAAGATCTACGACAAGGTGATGGTCTCGACCAAGGTCACGTCGATGAAGGCCGTGAAAGACGGCATCACGGTGTTCTTCGAGGGCGAGGGCGCGCCGAAGGAAGTGACCTACGACTACGTGCTGGTCGCGATCGGCCGGCGGCCCAACGCGACGATTGGCGGCTTGGACAAGACCAGGGTCAAGGTCGACGCCAAGGGCTTCATCGAGACCGACGGCCAGCGGCGAACCGCGGAGCCAACCATCTTTGCCATTGGCGACGTCGCGGGCGAGCCGATGCTGGCGCACAAGGCGTCGCACGAGGCGCGCGTCGCGGTGGAAGCCATTGAGGGCCACAAGGCCATGTTCGAACCGGCGGCGATTCCGGCCGTGGTGTTCACCGATCCGGAAATCGCGTGGGCGGGTCTCACCGAAGCCGATGCCGAAAAGCAGGGCATCAAGGTGGAAGTGGCCAAGTTCCCGTGGCCGGCCTCGGGCCGCGCCATTGCCATCGATCGCACCGACGGCCTCACGAAGCTCTTGATTGATCCCGCCACCGAGCGCATCCTCGGCATCGGCATCGTCGGCTCTGGCGCCGGCGAGCTGATTGCTGAAGGCGTGCTCGCGATCGAAATGGGCGCGACCGTGTCGGACGTGAAGCTCACCATTCATCCGCATCCGACGTTGTCGGAGACCGTGATGGAGTCGGCCGAGATGTTCTTCGGCCAAGCGACGCACGTCTACAAACCTAAGCGGAAGTCCTGACAGCAACTGTCTTGAATTAGGCGGCCTGGTCGTGCCAGGCCGTCTGGTTCTTGACTATGGCGTTGGTGATGGTGAGTGGCTTGCGCATGACGTCGACGAGCGGATCGACCCCGCTCGAGACGGTCGCGGGCAGTCGGGTACCGGCATCATCAGATTCCTCGTGGCTCCGCATTCGCGGCGAAAGACGACTCGGCGGCTTGCCACGCGGCGAGCACGCGCATTGCCAGGCCAGTGGGGCGATACAGGCGTCGGGGCAGGCCAATGGCGCCCTCCGGCATAGCCTCCTGGCGCGACTCCAGGTAGCCCTTTTCCTGCATCCGGCCCAGGGTCACGTAGACCGTGCCGCGCTTCAGGCGCCCGCCCGACTGCTCCACCATCTGCAGACCAAACAGTTCGCCGTGATGGGCCAGCAGTTCGACGATCAGGCGCTCGGCGGTGGAAAACTTCGGCAATACGTCGGTCACGCCAGTTATTATCGGTCTTACAAGACGTAAGTTAAGGCGAAAGTGCGCCGGCCGCTGGCCTATACTTCTGCGCAGTGAAACGCCTACTCGCGGTCCCGGTACTCGTGTCTCTGCTCGCGCTGCCCCTGGCGGCCCGCGAACAGGCCACTCCCAAGCCCAACCTGACGGCCGCGGCCTCGCACGCCGTGGCCATGCCCGCCCCGGCGCAAGCCGAGGTGGTGGCGCAATATTGCGCGACCTGCCACAGCGAGCGCGGCAAGGCCGGGGGGCTGTCGCTGGCGGGATGGGACGGCAAGCGCGCCAGTGAGCAGCGCGACGTCACCGAGAAGATGATCCACAAGCTGCGCGCCGGCATGATGCCGCCGAGCGGCGCGAAGCGGCCGGCCCAGTCGGTGCTCACGCAGTTGGTGGGCGCGCTCGAATCGCGCATGGATGCCCTGGCGGCGGCGGATCCAAATCCCGGCTGGCGTCCGTTCCAGCGGCTGAACCGCGCCGAGTACGCGCGCGAGATCAAATACCTGCTGGGCCTCGACATCGACGTCACGGCGTTCCTGCCGGCCGACACCATCAGCGACGGCTTCGACAACGTCGCCGACGTGCAGACCTTTTCGCCGACCTTGATGGAAGGCTACCTGCGCGCGGCCAGCCGCATCGCGATGCTCGCGGTGGGCGATCCCGACAGCACGGCGACGCAGGCCACCTTCAAGCTGCCGAAGACCGCGTCGCAGATGGAGCGCGTCGAGGGCGCGCCGCCCGGCACGCGCGGCGGCATCTCGGTGGCGCACATCTTCCCGGCCGACGGCGAGTACGTGTTCAGCCTCGACTTCTTTGCCGAGCCGCTCGGCTTCCTGTTCGGCAACACCGTCACCGGCGAGCAGATCGAAGTGTCGGTGGACGGCGCCCGCCTCGCGGTGTTCACCATCGACCCGAAGATGAGCGAGGAGAAGACCGGCCTCACCCTCAAGACGGTGCCGCTTAGCGTCAGGGCCGGCCCGCATCGCGTGACCGCGGCCTTCATCCAGCGCTACGAAGGTCTGATTAACGATTTGATCGCGCCGATCGATCACACCATGGCCGATACCGAGATCGGCACCGCCTATGGCATCACGACGCTGCCGCACCTGCGCAGCCTGAGCGTGGTTGGCCCGCACAAGGTGACCGGGGTGTCCGACACGCCCAGCCGGCGCGCCGTCTTCACCTGCCGGCCGACGTCGGCGGCCGACGAAGACGTCTGCGCGACCCAGATCGTCCGCCACCTCTCGACGCAGGCCTTCCGCCGCCCGGTGGCCGAGAAAGACCTGGCGCGGTTGATGGCGTTTTACGCCCGCGGCCGCAAGGAGAAGCACTTTGAGTTCGGCATCACCAAGGCGATTGAAGCCATCCTGGCCAGCCCGCAGTTCCTGCTGCGCGTCGAAGAGCAGCCGGCGCGGCTGACCACGGCAAATTACCGCCTCGCGGATTACGAACTGGCTTCGCGCCTGTCGTTTTTCCTCTGGGGGACCGGACCCGACGCGGAACTACTGAAGGTGGCCGGCCGGGGCGGTTTGAGCCTGCCAGGCGCTATGACCAAGCAGGCCAGGCGCATGCTGGCCTCGCCGCGCGCCGACGCCCTGGCGTCGCGGTTCGCGTCGCAGTGGCTGCGCCTGCAGGATCTGGAGCGGGTGATACCGGATCCCATCCTTTATCCCTACTCCGACCAGACGCTGTCGTTGGCGCTGAAGAAGGAAACCGAGTTGTTCTTCGACAGCCTGGTCCGCGAGGATCGCGGCCTGCTGGAACTGCTGACCGCCGACTACACCTTCGTCAACGAACGCGTTGCCCGCCACTACGGCATCCCCAACGTGATCGGCCCGGCCTTCCGCCGGGTGACGCTGCCCGACGAGCGCCGCGGCATCCTGGGCCACGGCAGCGTGCTGACGCTGACGTCGATTGCCGATCGGACGTCGCCGGTGATGCGCGGCAAGTGGGTGATGGAAGTGCTGCTCGGCTCGCCGCCGCCGCCCCCGCCGCCCAACGTGCCGGCGCTCGAAGAAACCAAGGGCACGACCGATACCGGGGCGGCGTTGTCGGTCCGGCAGCGGATGGAGCAGCATCGCAGCAACCCGGCCTGCACGTCGTGCCACAAGGTGATCGATCCGCTGGGCCTGGCCCTCGAACCCTTCGATGCCACCGGCAAGTGGCGCGTCAAGGATGGCGGCTCGGCGGTCGATCCGTCGGGCGTGCTCTATGACGGCACCACCATCAACGGCCCGGCGGGGCTCCGGGCCGCGCTGCTGCGCCACCAGGATGCGTTCCTCCTGAGCTTCACCCGCAGCTTCATGACCTACGCGCTCGGCCGCCGCGTCGAGGCCGCCGACATGCCGGCGGTGCGCAAGATCATCCGCGCCGCCGAAGCGCAGAACTACAAGATGAGCGCGTTCATCAACGGCGTGATCCAGTCGAGCGCGTTCCAGATGGCGCGCATGCCGGCCGCCGAGACTTCCACCACCACGACGACCGTAGCGTCCGGGCGCCAGGAATAGAACATGTTTATTACTCGCCAGCACTTGTCTCGCCGCGCCGTCCTCAAGGGGATGGGCGCCACCGTCGCCCTGCCGTTCCTGGATGCTATGACCCCGGCCGGCACCTTGTTCGCGCAGGGCACGAAGCGCCCGGTGCGCCTGATTGCCATGGAGATGGTGCACGGCGCCGCCGGCAGCACCACCTATGGCATCAAGAACCACTTCTGGGCGCCGGCACAGGTGGGCAGCACGTTCGACCTGGCCCCGACGGCGATGAAGTCGCTCGAGCCGTATCGCGATTACCTGACGATTGTCAGCAACACCGACGCCCGCAACGCCGAGGCGTTTGCCGCGCCAGAGATTGGCGCCGATCACTTCCGCACCGCGGCCGTGTTCCTGACCCAGTCGAAGCCCAAGCAGACGCAGGGTTCCGACGTGTTTGCCGGCACCTCGTTCGACCAGATCTACGCGCAGACCTCGGGCCAGGCGACGCCGATCCCGTCGATGCAGTTATGCATCGAGAACGTGGACCAGGCCGGCGGCTGCTCCTACAACTACTCGTGCGTCTACACTGACACCATCAGCTGGGCCTCGCCGACCGACCCGCTGCCGATGATCCGCGACCCGCGCGCGGTGTTCGATCAGCTGTTCGGCGTCGGCGCCACCCCCGAGGCGCGCCGCACCCGGCGCCGCGACGACCAGAGCATCCTCGACTGGGTCTCGGAGTCGGTCGCCGACTTGCGCGAGCGTCTCGGCCCCGCCGATCGCGCCCGTCTGGCCGACTACCTGGATGATGTGCGTGAGATCGAGCGGCGGATTCAGAAGGTCGAGGCCGCCAACCAGACCGGCGAGCCGCGCGAGCTGCCCGGCGCGCCCGTCGGCGTGCCCGACTCGTTCGAGGACCACGTCAAGCTGATGTTCGATTTGCAGGCGGTCGCGTTTGCCGCCGACACGACCCGCATCTTCTCGTTCAAGTTCAGCCGCGACGTGTCGAACCGCGTGTTCCCCGGCAGCGGCTCGACAGCCGCGTTCCACACCGGCTCGCATCACCTGGATCGCGACGAGCGCATCACCGACTTCCAGAAGATCAACACCTACCACGTCAGCCTCGTGCCGTACCTGCTGGCCAAGCTGAAGGCCATTCCCGACGGCGACGGCAACGTGCTCGACAACTCGCTCATCATCTACGGCTCGGCCATGGGCAATTCGAACCTGCACAACCACAAGCGCTGCCCGCTGTTCTTCGCCGGCCACGCCGGCGGCGCGCTCAAGGGCAACCGCCACGTGCGCGCCGAGGACGGCACGCCGATGGCCAACGCCATGCTGACGGCGCTGCAGGCGATTGGCGTCGACCTCAAGCAGTTCGGCGACAGCACCACCGCCCTCGACCTCAACGCGGTGCGGTCATGAAAAGGGGTCGGGGATCTTTTTCGCTGGCTTGGCGGAATATCTTGTGGGCATCGTTGATTGCCACCGCTATTAGTTGGGGGCAGAACCGGGTTCTCGCGGAAAAGATCCCCGACCCCATTTCCGTGGCGGAGGCGGCGAAAGCCGGCGACGTGGCCGCCGTGAAGGCGCTGCTCAAGCAGGGCGCCGACGTCAACGCCGCCCAGGGCGACGGCATGACGGCGCTGCACTGGGCCGCCACCAACGGCGACGTCACCATGACCCAGATGCTGCTGTCGGCTGGCGCCAACGTCCGCGCAACGACGCGCCTTGGCGGCATTACCGCGCTGCATCTCGCCACGCAAGGCGGACAGGCGCAGGTAGCCGCGGCCCTGATTGTCGCCGGCGCCGAGCCCAACCTGGCCACGGCGCTGGGCGCCACGCCGCTGATGCTCGCCGCGCGCTCCGGCAACACCGAGACGGTGACGCGCCTGGTCGAAGTGGGCGCCGACATCAACGCGAAGGAGAAGACCTACGGCCAGACCGCGCTGATGGTTGCCGCCGGCCTCGATCGCGCCGGCGTCGTGCGGCTGCTGCTGGCGAAGGGTGCCGATGCGAAGATCGCGTCCACCGTCGTGGACCTGAAGGCGCTCACTGCGCCGATCGATGGTGAAGGACGTGGCGGGCCCGCGGCGGGCGCCGCGCGCGGACCGGACGTGCCGGGTGTCACCCGCGGCTATCGCTACAACGAGCTGATTGGCGCGCAGGGCGGACTCACCGCGTTGCATTTCGCCGTCCGGCAGGGGAGCGCCAACGCGGTCCGGGCACTTGCCGAAGGCGGCGTTGATCTCAATGCGCCCAGCCCCGGTGATCGCGCGACCCCGCTGCTGGTGGCGCTCATCAACGGGCACTTCGATGTCGCGGCGTACCTGGTCGACAAAGGGGCGAACCCGAACCTGGTGAGCGATGCCGGGGTGTCGCCGCTGTACGCGACGCTCAACGTGCAGTGGGCGCCGATTGCGGCATACCCGCAACCGCGCGCGCACCTGCAGCAGTCGCGGGGCTACCTGGACGTGATGAAGCTGTTGCTCGACAAGGGCGCCGACCCCAACGCGCGCGTCCGCCGCAAGGTGTGGTACTCGGGCTACAACTTCGATCAGTCAGGCGTGGACGAAGTGGGCGCGACGCCGTTCTGGCGCGCGGCCTACGCCGCCGACGTCGCGGCCATGAAGCTGCTGGTGTCGTACGGCGCCGACCCCTTCATTCCCACCACCAAGCTGTTTTCGCGCCGCGGTCCCGAAGATCCCGCCGCCGGCGCCGACAAGTCGGGCCTGCCCGTGCTGCCCATCGGCGGCCCCGGCGCCCCGCCGCTGCTGGCGGCCGCCGGCCCTGGGTACTCGACCGGCTTCGCGGGCAACTCGCATCACCACTCGCCGAGCGGCCTGCTGCCGGCAGTGAAGTATCTCGTCGAAGAACTGGGTTTCGACGTCAATGCCGTCGATCAGGATGGCAATACCGTGGTGCACAACGCGGCCGCGCGCGGGGATACCGAGATGGTGCGCTACCTGGCGTCCAAGGGCGCCGACGTGAAGCGCTACAACCGCGCCGGCCAGACGACGATCGACGTCGCGAATGGGCCGGTGCAACGCACGCAGCCGTATCCGGACACCATCAAGCTCCTCGAGAGCTTAGGCGCCGTCAACAACCACACGTGCGTGACGTGTTAGCGGCCGGCGGCTAGCGCGGCGTCTGCCGCGTCGGCCTGCTCGTGCGCGTGATACGAACTGCGCACGAGCGGGCCGGATTCGACGTGGGCGAAGCCCAGGCCGAGGGCAATCCGCTTCAGCTCGCGGAACTCGTCCGGCGTGTAATACCGCGTCATCACGGCGTGATCGCTCGATGGGCGCAGGTATTGCCCCAGCGTCAGGATCGAGACGCCCACGTCGCGCAGGTCCTTGAACACCTGCACCACTTCGTCGTGCTCCTCGCCCAGTCCCATCATCAGGCCGGTCTTGGTCGGGATGCCCGGGGCGTACTTGCGCGCGCGGTCGAGCAGTTCCAGCGTCCGCGCATATTTGCCGCCTGACCGGACGGCGCGATACAGCCGCGGCACGGTCTCGGTGTTGTGGTTCAGGACGTCCGGCTTGGCGTTGAGCACGGTTGCCAGCGGACCGGCCTCGCCCTTGAAGTCGGGGATCAGCACTTCGACACGGCACTCGGGTAGGCGCGTCTTGATCTCGCGGATGGTCTCGGCGAAGATGCCGGCGCCGCCGTCCGGCTGGTCGTCGCGGTCAACCGATGTGATGACGGCGTACTTGAGCGCCATTTTCTCGACGGCCTCGCCGACGCGGCGCGGTTCGTCGATGTCGAGGGTCGCCGGCTTGCCATGCGCGACCGCGCAATAAGTGCAGGCGCGCGTGCAGACGTCGCCCAGGATCATGAAGGTGGCGGTGCCGTGGTGCCAGCACTCGCCGATATTGGGGCAATGCGCGTCTTCGCAGACGGTGTTGAGCTTGAGGTCGCGCATGATGCCGCGCAGCCGCAGGTAGTTCTCGGACCCCGGAGCGCGAACCTTCAGCCATTCCGGCTTGGGCTCGCGCTTGCCCACCGTAGCTTCAGCGGACGTGGGTTTCACGAAATGTAACGGCGCCTCAATCATCTCCTTTCCAGTGTAACTGAAAGGCGGACGGGTTACAGTTTCCCTATGGGTACCCTCGCCATTACGTGGCTCGGCCACTCCTCCTTCCGCGTCCGGACGCCGGGCGGAAAAGAAATCCTGTTTGACCCCTGGTATACCGGTAATCCGGCCTTTCCGGCGGCCACGCGCCCCAAGAAGGCCGACCTGATCCTCGTGTCGCACGGCCACAGCGATCACATCACCGATGCCGCTGCCATGGCCAAGTCCACCGGGGCCACCGTGGTCGGCATCTGGGAGATTTACTCCTACCTGGGCACGAAGGGCGTGAAGAACCTCGAGCCCATGAACAAGGGCGGCACCATCACGGTGCACGGCCTGCGCATCACCATGACCGACGCGCGCCACAGCAGCAGCTTCGACGACAACGGCGTCGTCTATCTCGGCGCCGCGGCCGGCTTCATCGTCAAGCTCGAGAACGGCCAGACCATTTACTTTGCCGGCGACACGTCGCTGTTCGGCGACATGAAGATCATCGCCGAACTCTACCAGCCCGACATCGCGTTCCTGCCCATTGGCGATCGTTTCACGATGGGGCCCGACACCGCGGCGATCGCCGCG
>CAYGMD010000166.1:0-9998 GCA_964350785.1 uncultured Acidobacterium sp.
GCACCATCTCGGCCGGGTCGTACTGCGCGTCGCCGTCGGTGTAGAAAACCAGGTCCTTGGTGGCGGCGGCAAAGCCGGAGCGCAGCGCGCCGCCGTAGCCGCGGTTCTTCTCGTGATGGACGATGCGGACGTGCCCGGGGTAGACCCGCGCCAGCTCGTCGAGGATGCGCGGCGTGTCGTCCTGGCTGCCGTCGTTGATGACGATTACTTCGAAGTCGGGGGTCAGGCTGCCGGCGACCTGCACCGCGCTGATTACGAGGCTGGCAATCGTGCCCGCATCGTTGTACGCGGGGAAGAACACGCTCAGGCCCGGCGCGGACGCCACTAGCGCGCCCCGCCGGCGGGCCGGGCGGGCCGGATGCGGCCGTGGCGCAGCACCAGCTTCCAGGGCGTCAACAGCGACTCGATCAGCACGCCGCTCGACAGCTTCGACGCGCCCTGGCGCCGCTCCACGAAGATGATCGGCGATTCGACAATGCGCAGGCCGGCGTCGGCCGCCATGAACGTGACGTCGAGCAGGAAGGCGTAGCCTTCGGAGACGATCTTGTCGAGCGGCAGCCTGGCGAGCGACGTGCGGCGCCAGCAGCGGTAGCCCGTGGTGATGTCGTGCAGGCCGAGTCCGGTGACCGTGCGGATGTAGAAGTTCGCAAACGAGCTCAGGATGATGCGGCGCAGCGGCCAGTTGACGACACTGATCCCGTTCAGGTAGCGCGAGCCGATGACGAGGTCGGCGCCGTCGGCCGCCAGCTGGATCATGGCCGGCAGGTACTTCGGATCGTGCGACAGGTCGGCGTCCATCTGGCACACCAGGTCGGTGTCGCCGGCAATGGCGTGGCGGAAGCCCTCGAGGTACGAGACCCCCAGGCCGCGCTGCCCCGTGCGATGCAGCACGCGCACGCGACCCGGATACCGCACCGCCAGGGCGTCGGCCACCGCGCCGGTGCCGTCGGGCGACTGGTCGTCGAGCACCATCACCTCGGTGCCGGGCACGGCCAGGATGTCGGCCACCAGGATCGGCAGGTTCTCCCGCTCGTTGTAAGTCGGGACGAGCACCAGCGTCTTCATCACGCTATCGCCGCCCTTCGAAGCGCAGCGACGCGATCTGCTCAGACACCAGGCCGACCAGCATGACAATCACCGAGAACATCAGCAATAACACCGCGCCATTGGGAATGCGATCGTGATACGCAAAGTTCCAGAGCCCGTACCCGGCGCCGAGCGCGAACGCGGCGGCGCCGACCGGAGCAAAGATCCGGAGCGGGCTGAAGATGGTGATCACCTTCAGCAAGATCAGCAGGAACTTCGCGCCGTCGCTGGCCAGCCGGATTTTCGAGGTGCCAACCCTCGGCAACGCCCCGACGGGCTCGAACGCTACATTGTATCCGGCCTTGATGAAGGCCAGCGTGGTCGTCGTCGGCGTGGAGAAGCCGTTCGGCAGCAAGTAGAGGAACTCCAACAGGTATTCACGCCGGGCCGCGCGAAAACCGGAGGTGAGATCGGGAATCGGGCGCTCGGTCAGGTAGCTGGCCAGCCAGTTCAGCACCGCGTTGCCGATGCGCCGGCCGGTGGTGGCCTGGGTGTCGGCCGAGCGGGCGCCAATCACCAGGTCGTACTCGCCCAGCCGCGCGATCAACCGGGCCACGTCGCCGGCGCGGTGCTGGCCGTCGCCGTCGACAATCACGAGAAACTCGCCGGCCGCGGCGCGAATTGCCGACTTGATCGCGGCGCCATTGCCCTTGTTGTAGGGATGCGTCACCACTCGGGCGCCGGCCGCGGCGGCCGCCGCGCCCGTGCCGTCGGTCGAACCATCGTCCACGACCAGCACTTCGCGCCACGGCGCAGCCGCGCGTAGGCTCGTGACGACCGCCTCGATGCTCGCGCGCTCGTTGAAGGCAGGGACGACGATGGTGACGTTCTGGGGCTCGGCCATCGATGCAGAAAAATATTTCCGGTCAGGAGCCGGCAATCGTAGCACGCGGATTCCCCACCCTTTCGCCGGTCCGCTGTCAATGGTAGTCAAAACATTGACGCACCTTCGTCTTGTTGGCGAAACAAAGGCGTAAACGATAGACAGCTAATCATTTGAAGCACTTGTGCGTTGACAAGCTCCCTAGGCCCGTCTACTATCCGAGTGGATTTTTGTGGAGTGAAGTGGAGAAATAGAAGTGCTCCGGGGCAACTCGCCGGCGAAAATTGATGACAAGGGCCGGCTCAAGGTCCCGAACGGCTTTCGCGCCGTGATTCAGAAAGATCACGGCCCGGAGCTCTTCGTGACGAGCCTGACGGGGCAGTCTGTACGCATCTATCCAATGCCGGTATGGCTCGAGGTCGAGCGCCGCATTGCGCAGATGCCTTCCACCCATCCCGCGCGGCAGAAATACCTGGACCGCGTGAACTTTTACGGTCAGGTCGCGGAACTGGACCCTCAGGGACGCGTCCTGATTCAGCCCCGGCTTCGTGAGAGCGCCTTGATGACCGGCGAAGTCGACGTGCTGGGGCAGCAGAACTTTCTCGAGGTCTGGAACCACGAACGCTTCGTCGCCCGGCTGCTCACCGAGCCGTTCACCGACGACGATGCGCGTGCCTTGTCTGACTTCGGAATCTAGTGGAACGCGCCACCCACGTTCCGGTTCTGCTCGACGAGGTGCGATCGCTGCTCCAGCCGGAGCGCGGCGGCATCTTCGTCGACTGCACGCTTGGCCTCGGCGGGCACGCGCGCATGCTGCTCGACAGTGGCGCGACGCGGGTGATCGGGATCGATCGTGACCTCGACGCGATCGCGATCGCGAAAGAGGCGCTGGCCGGGTTTGGCGACCGCGTCACGTTCGTGCACGCCGACTACCGCGAGGTGGCCGACGTGCTCGACGCGCAGGGAGTGGCCGGGGTGGCGGGCCTGCTTGCCGACTTCGGCGTGTCGTCGCTGCAGCTGGACGCGGACGGCCGCGGCTTCAGCTTCAAGCGCGACGAGCCGCTCGACATGCGGATGGACCGCAGCCGCGGCGAGACGGCCGCCGACCTGATCGACCGGGTCGACGAAACCGAACTGGCCGACGTCATCTATCGCTTCGGCGAGGAGCGGCGGTCGCGGCAGGTCGCGCGCGCCATCGTCATGGCGCGCGGGCAGTCGCCCATCACGACGACCGGGCGGCTGGCGGAGATCGTGCGGCGCGGGGTCGCCGCCCGCGGCTGGCAGCGGATCGATCCGGCGACGCGCACCTTCCAGGCGCTGCGCATCTGGGTCAACCGCGAACTGGAAGGGCTCGATGCGTTTATCGGCCGGGCGGCCTCGCGGCTGCAGGTCGGCGGGCGTCTCGCGCTGATTTCGTTTCACTCCCTGGAAGACCGGGTGGTGAAGCACACGTTGCGCGATCTGGCGCGCGGCGACGAGGCGCTCATCAAGGTGCTGACCAAGCACCCGGTGGTGGCCGGCGACGCCGAGGCGGCCGTCAACCCGCGGGCCCGCAGCGCCAAGCTGCGCGCCGCGGAGCGAGTCAGGTAATGGGAGGGGCGATGGACAAGGCAGGAACCTTCGAATACGAGATTCGCAAGGACTTCCGCAACAACCAGATCGTGCGCGAGGTCGACGAACGGCGCCTCCGCGATCTGTGGATGTCGCTCGGCATCGGCGTGGTCCTGGTGATGGTGCTGCTGTTCTCGGCCTGGCAGCACTTCGAGCTGCTGCGCCACGGCTACCGGCTCGAGCAGATGCAGCGCGAGCGCGCCGCCGAGCGCGACATCAACCGCCACCTGCGGCTCGAGATGGAGACGCTGCGCGCGCCGCAGCGCATCGAGAAGCTGGCGACCGAGAAGCTCGGCATGATCGCCCCCGGCGACACCGAAGCCGCGGTCCTGGAGCGGGTCGCGCCGACGCCGGCGCCCGCCCGCTCCGTCGTCGCCAGCCGGTAAGGAACAGCAATCGTGGCCGCCCAGCCTGACCTCAATTGGCGTCCGGTGCTCAGGCGCCGCCTCATGGTGGCGGCGGGAGTGCTTGCCTGCTGGGTGCTCGCCATCGAAACCCGCCTGGTCGTGCTGCAGGTGCTGCAGCACGACGAGCTGTCGCAACGGGCCGAGCGCCAGCAGTCGGAAACCCAGAAGACGCCCGGTAAGCGCGGCGAGATCGTCGACCGCCACGGCCGACTGCTCGCCTACAGCGTCGACGCCGACACCATTTACGCCGTGCCGACCGACATTGCCGACCTCGCCGCCGCGGCGGCGCAGTTGTGCCGGGTCCTCGACGAATGCGACAAGCAGGTGCGCGAGCAGCTGCTCGAGCGCCTGAGCCGCAAGCGCAAGAACGGCTCGCCGACCTCGTTCCAGTACGTGAAGCGCCGGGCGACGCCGCTCGAGGCCAAGCGCGTGGCCGCGCTCGAGCTGAAGGGCATCGGCTTCATGAAGGAGAGCAAGCGGTTCTACCCGAACCGCGAGCTGGCCGCCCACCTGCTGGGCTACGTCGGCACCGACAACGCCGGCCTCCACGGCCTCGAGGCGACCTACGACAAGACCGTGCGCGGCCGCGAGGGCACCATGCTGGTGCAGACCGACGCCCGCGGCCACGCCTTCAGCCGGCTCGATCGCCCGCCCACCACCGGCGGCTCGCTGGAACTGACCATCGATGAACAGCTGCAGTTCATCGTCGAGCGCGAGTTGAAGGCCGGCGTCGAAGCCGCGCGCGCCGACGGCGGCACGGCGGTGGCGATGGATCCGCACACCGGCGAGATTCTCGCCATGGCGAGCTGGCCGACGTTCAACCCGAATCAGTATGCCGGCCGCGGCGACAGCGCGCTGCGCAACCGCGCCGTGCAGGACCTCTACGAACCCGGCTCAACCTTCAAGCTGGTGACCGCGTCGGCGGCGATCGAAGAGAAGGTCGTGACCCCCGACGAGATCATCGACGTCAGCGCCGGCCTGATTCGTTTCGGCAGCCGCGTCATCGACGACATGCACCGCTACGCACCGCTGTCGTTCACCGACGTGATCGTCAAGTCGAGCAACGTCGGCGCCATCAAGGTTGGCCTCAAGGTCGGGCCCGAGCGCATGGGCCTCTACATCCGCCGGTTCGGCTTCGGCCGGCCGTCGTCGCCGGATTTTCCCAGCGAGAGCCCGGGCATCGTCTGGAACGCCTCGAAGCTGAACGACAGCGCGCTGGCGTCGGTGTCGATGGGCTACCAGATCGGCGTGACGCCACTGCAGATGGCGGCGGCGGCCAGCGTGATTGCCAACGGCGGCACGCTCTACGAACCGCACGTGGTGCGCGCCACCGTCAAGGGCGGCGTGCGCACGCCGGTGCCGCCCAGGGTGGTGCGCCGTGCCATCCTCCCGGAGACCGCGGCGACGCTGACCACGATCATGGAGGGCGTCGTCACCGACGGCACCGCCAAGGCCGCCCGGCTGGTCAACTTCACGGTGGCCGGCAAGACGGGCACCGCCGACAAGCTGGTCAACGGCCGCTACTCGCCGTCGCAGCAGAACGTGTCGTTCGTCGGCTTCGTGCCGTCGCGCAATCCGGTGATGACCGTGATCGTGATGGTCGACTCGCCGCGCGTCGGCGGCGACACCGGCGGCGCCATCGCCGCGCCGATCTTCAAGCGCATCGCCGATGCGAGCCTGCGGATGATGGGCGTCACGCCCACCCTCAACCAGCCGCCGCCGGTGCTGATTACCCGCCAGGACAACAGCCCGGTGACGACCGCGGCGGCGCCGATGGCGCCCGCGATCGTGACGATGTCCGTCAACATGACCGACGGCGGCGGGCTGCCCGACCTGCGCGGCCTGAGCGCGCGCGACGCCCTGCGCGAACTCGCCCGGCTGGGCCTGACCGCACGCATGGAGGGCGCCGGCGTCGTCGTCGAGCAGACCCCCGCGGCCGGCTCGCCGATCGAACCCGGCGGCGCCTGCACGCTCGTGCTCAACCGGCGCCCGCCCGTGCGCCCGGCCGCCGCCGTTGGAGACCAGCGGTGAACCTGGCCGACGCCATCGACACCTTGCGGGAGCTGGTGGTGGAGCCACCGCCGGCGGGAATCACCGACGTCCGGCCGCTGGCGGCGGTGGCCTACGACTCGCGCCGGGTCGGCCCGGCCGCCCTGTTCGTCGCGCTCAAGGGGCTCAAGGCCGACGGCGTGGCGTTCGCCGAGCAGGCCGTGGCCCGGGGCGCCCAGGCGGTGATCGCCGAGACGCCGGCGCCGGCCGGGATCGCCGTGCCGTGGGTCGTGGTCCGCGACGCCCGCCTGGCGCTCGCGCTGCTCGCCGATCGTTTTTTCGATCACCCGAGCCGGCGCATGCCGGTGATCGGGGTGACCGGCACCAACGGCAAGACCACCACCGCCTATCTTCTGACCGCCATGCTCGACCAGGCCGGCCTGCGGGCGGGGATGCTCGGCACCGTGGCCTACCGCATCGGCGGCGAGGACCGCGAGGCCTCGCGCACGACCCCGGAAGCACCCGACGTGCAGCAGTTACTGAGCGAGATGTTGCGCCACGGCAACAAGTCGGCCGTGATGGAGGTGTCGTCGCACGCGCTGTCGCTGAAGCGGGTCGATGGCATGCGCTTCGCCGCGGCGGTGTTCAGCAACCTCACCCGCGACCACCTCGACTTCCACGCAGACATGGAGGCGTACTTCGCCGCCAAGCGGCGGCTGTTCGAGATGCTGCCGCGCGACGCCCCCGCCGTGATCAACCTGGACGACCCGCGCGGGGCCTCGCTCGTCGAGATCAGCGGGCGGCCGGTCACCTACGCGATCACCGCGCCCGCCGACGTGCGCCCGGGCCCGGTGGCGATGACGCTCAACGGGCTGCAGTTCGAGGTGGCGACGCCCCGGGGCACCGTCCGCATCCAGTCGAAGCTGGTCGGCCGGCCGAACGTCTACAACATCCTCGCCGCCACCGCCACCGCCGTCTCGCTCGACGTGCCGATCGACGCCATCGAACGCGGCGTCGCCGGCCTGGCCGGCGTGCCGGGCCGTTTCGAAGTGGTGTCGGGCGCCGGCGACGACGTGACCGCGGTGGTCGATTACGCGCATACCGACGACGCCCTGCGCAACCTGCTCGAGACCGCGCGGCCCCTCGGCGCGCGCCGCCTGGTGACTGTGTTCGGCTGCGGCGGCGATCGCGACCGCTCCAAGCGGCCGCTGATGGGCATGGTGGCCGCGCGCCTGAGCGACGTCGTCGTGATCACCTCTGACAACCCGCGCAGCGAAGACCCGAAGCGCATCATCGAGGAGATCGAACGCGGCATCCCGGCCGGCAGCCAGTCGTCGCGGACGCCGACCGTGGTCGCGGTGGTCGATCGCGCCGAGGCCATCGAGCGTGCCATCGCCATGGCCGAAGCCGGCGATGTCGTGCTGGTCGCGGGCAAGGGCCACGAGAAGTACCAGCAGATCGGCGACCGCGTGCTGCCGTTCGACGACAGCGACGTGGCGCGGGCGGCGTTGGCCAGGCGGCGCCGCGCCGGCGCCAAGGGCAGTTAGTGGCGGCGGCCATACCGCTGTCGGCCGGCACGCTGGCCGCGGCGATGGGCGGCCGCCTGGTGGCGGGTGACAGCGACCACTACGTGACCGGGTTCTCGATCGACAGCCGGACGCTGGCGGCCGGTGACCTGTTCTTCGCGATCGTCGCGGCGCGCGACGGTCATGAGTTTGTCGGCGCGGCGGCGCGGCGGCGCGCGGCCGGCGTGGTGGTGGACCGGCCGGTGGTGATGCCGGACGACAGCGAGTCGTTCGTGATCGAGGTGGCCGACACCACGCGCGGGCTGCAGGACCTGGCGCGCTACGTGCGGCGCGAGTCGGGAGCGACGGTCGTGGCGATCACCGGCAGTGCCGGCAAGACCACGACCAAGGACGTGATTGCGGAGTTCCTCGGCGGCGCGCACCGGGTGGTGAAGAACCGGGGCAACCTGAACAACCACCTGGGGCTGCCGCTGTCGTTGTTGGAACTGCGCCATGGGGCGGATGTGGCGGTAATGGAGTTGGGCATGAATCACGCAGGCGAAATCCGGGTGCTGGTCGACGTGGCCACGCCGGAGGTCCGCGTGTGGACCAACGTCGGCGAAGCCCACATCGGCCACCTCGGCTCCGCCGACCTGATTGCCGACGCCAAGGCCGAGATTCTCGAGGGCGCCGACGACCGCACCGTGCTGGTCGCCAACGCCGATGACGAGCGGGTGATGGCGCGCACCGGGCGGTTCCCGGGCCGCCAGATTCGCTTCGGTCTCTCGGCCGGCGCCGACGTGCGCGCGGTCGACGTGGAGGACCTCGGCCTCGACGGCACCAAGAGCCGGCTGATCACCCCCGCCGGCGAACGCGACCTGCGCGTACCGCTGCTTGGCCGCGGCCCGCTGCTGAACGTCCTGGCCGGTGCCGCGGTGGCGCTCGAACTGAACGTCGGCCTCGACCACATTGTCGAAACCGCGTCGCGGCTGCAGCCCTCGGCGAAGCGCGGCGCCGTGCTGCGGCTGCCCAAGGGCGTGACCGTGATCGACGATTCGTACAACTCCAGCCCGTCGGCGTTGAAGCTGGCGCTGGACGTCGTGTCGCACACGTGGGCGGCGCGGCGCGTTGCCGTGATCGGCGAGATGCTCGAACTGGGCGAGCTGTCGCTGCCGCTGCACCAGGAGTGCGGCCGGGTCGCCGCCGGCAGCCGCCTGGCCCGGTTGATCACGATCGGCGGCCCTTCGGCGCGCGCGCTCGGTGAGGCCGCGGTGGCCGCCGGCCAGCCCGCGACCACCGTGCGGCACTTCGAGTCCAGCGCCGAGGCGGCGGCCGCGATTCACGGCCAGGTCGCCTCGGGCGATGTCGTGCTGGTCAAGGGCTCGCACGGCACGCGCACCGACGTCGTGGTGGAACAACTGATGGCGCTGTTCAGCTAATGCTGTATCACCTCCTGATCTCGCTTTACCCGCAGGTGCCGGTCTTCAACGTGGCCCGCTACATCACGTTCCGGACCGCGGCCGCCAGCATGACCGCGCTCGTCGTCAGCCTCGTGCTGGGGCCGTGGCTGATCCGGCGGCTGCGCGAGTTCCAGGTCGGCCAGGTCATTCGCCAGGAAGGGCCGGAATCGCACCGCGCCAAGGCCGGCACGCCGACCATGGGCGGCCTGCTGATCCTGGCGGCCGCGCTCGTGCCCACGCTGCTGTGGGCTGACCTCACCAACGTCTACATCTGGATTGCCGTGCTCGCGACGGCCGCCTTCGGCGGCATCGGCTTCCTGGACGACTACCTCAAGGTCACGCGGCGTTCATCGGGCGGCCTCGCGCCGCGCTACAAGCTGGGCCTGCAGGTGCTGGTCGGCCTGATCGTCGGCCTGGTGCTGATGTGGCTGGCCGACCGCAACCTGTACAACACGCGGCTGATCTTCCCGTTCTTCAAGCAGCTGATTCCGGACCTCGGCTGGTTCTACGTGCCTTTTGCCGCCTTCGTGCTGGTGGCGTGGAGCAACGCCGTGAACCTGACCGACGGCCTCGACGGCCTTGCCATCAGCACGTTCGCCGTCGCGGCCGCGTGTTTCACGGCGCTGGCGTACATCACCGGCCACCGCGTGTTCGCGGAGTACCTGCTGCTGGTGCGCTTCGCGCCGGCGGGCGAGCTGACCATCTTCTGCGGCGCGCTGGTCGGCGCCAGCCTCGGCTTCCTCTGGTACAACGCGCACCCCGCCGAGATCTTCATGGGCGACGTCGGCTCGCTCGCCCTCGGCGGCGCGATTGCCACCGTCGCCATCCTGATCAAGCAGGAACTGCTGCTGGTGATCGTCGGCGGCGTGTTCGTGATCGAGGCGGCCTCGGTCGTCATCCAGGTGGCGTCGTTCAAGCTGCGCGGCAAGCGCGTCTTCAAGATGGCGCCGCTGCATCATCACTTCGAGTTGAGCGGATGGGAAGAGCCCAAGGTGATCACGCGCTTCCTGATCGTGGCCATCCTGTTTGCCCTCTTCAGCCTGACGACGTTGAAGCTGCGATGACCAAGGCGACCTTTTCCGTGAGCGGGATGCCGGTGCTGGTGGTGGGCGCCGCG
>CAYGMD010000167.1:0-9911 GCA_964350785.1 uncultured Acidobacterium sp.
CACGAGCAGCGAGGAGCCGCCGCTTTCAATTTTCAACAGCTACTGGGACATCTCCGACGACCATGCAACAGGAGTTAGCCGACACGTTCGGCCGCTCAGTCGACCTTGTTGAGGAAGCCGCGCTGCGCAATCCCTACAGACCGCAGGCGATTCTTCGCGCGAAGCAAACGCTGTATGCCGCCTGAGAATCGAGACGCGGCGCACGTCTGGGACATGCTCGACGCCGCGCGGACGATTCAAGAATTCACGGTCGGCGTCTCGCTGGAGAATTATCTACTCGATCGCAAACTCGGAAGCGGTCAGCGGGTCCATACTGCGAACGATTGAGAAGCGGGGATCGCGATGACCCTGACATCAGGTATCGATCGAACGTCATCGTCCCAGGCAAAGATCGCCCTTTTCCGTTCGCTGTTCCGCGGTCGCGAAGACGTCTATCCCCGCCGATTCGAGAGTCGGAAGACCGGTAAGTCAGGCTACGCGCCCGCCTGCGCGAACGAGTGGGTGCGTGGCGTCTGCGAGAAGCCGCGCATCAAGTGCGCTGAGTGCCCCAATCGTCGATTCCTTCCGGTGACCGCCGACGTCTATCCGCTGCTTCAGGACGAGGCTTGCTTCTTCCTGGCCGTGGATTTTGACCATGGCGGATGGCGCGACGATGTGACAGGCTTTCTCGAGACGTGTCGCCGCCTCAACCTCCCAACCGCCCTCGAACGGTCGCGCTCGGGGCGGGGCGCTCATGTCTGGTTCTTCTTCGAGGAGGATTGGAGCTGGTCCTTGGAAACCAGATCTACATTGCCAAAGAGGGTTTGCACCCGGGCCTGAGAAACCGGCTCCTTCGCCTGGCGGCTTTTCAGAATCCCGAGTTCTACAAAGCCCAGGCAATGCGGTTGTCGACCTACGACAAGCCACGCGTCATCGCCCGTGCCGAGGACCACCCCCAGCACATCGGACTGCCTCGGGGCTGCCTCGACGATGCCCGCCAGACGCTCGCCGACCTGGGTGTGCGCACGGTCGTTCGCGACGAGCGTCACACCGGTGGCCCTCTGAACGTGCGGTTTCACGGCGAGCTCCGGCCGGAGCAGAAGGTGGCGGCCGACGCACTGCTGCGTCACGAGACCGGCGTGCTGGCCGCCACCACGGCGTTCGGCAAGACCGTGGTTGCGGCCTGGATGATCGCGCCATTCCTCGCGATGAGGCACGGGTTCTTCTGGCTACGGGGAAGTACGTCGGGGAGGGATTTGACGATGCCCGTCTGGACACGTTGTTTCTGACCCTTCCGGTCTCGTGGCGCGGGACCATCGCGCAGTACTCCGGCCGGCTGCATCGCCTTTATGAAGGTAAACGGGAGGTGCGCATCTACGACTACGCCGACCTCAACGTGCCGATGCTGTCGCGCATGTTCGACCGGCGTTGCCGTGGCTACGAAGCCGTCGGGTACACAATTCTCCTGCCCGCCAGCGCCATTCCCGGCTGGCCCGCAGATGTCGTTCTTCCATCGGATCCGGTATGGAAGCGCGACTACTCGGGCAGCGTGCGAAGGCTCGTTCGAGACGGAGTCGACACTCCGCTGGCGAACCTCTTCGTCCACGCCGCCCGAACGGTATCGTCAGACGCCGAGGCGCAGACCGGGCGCGGAGCGCAACCGAAGCATTCCTCTATCGACGGCCGGAAACGCTCGCGGAGACCAGCGGCCGCTTCCGCCTCAATGTTGCGCTGCCGATTGGGTTCGATGGCTTCGGAACCTTGGAAGTCGACCTTCTGTGTGCCGATGCCCGCGTGGCTGTGGAGCTGGACGGCGCCCAGCATCTCGCGGATCCGGTCGCGTACCGCCGCGACCGCCGCAAGGATCAGTTGCTGCAGGAGAGCGGCTATTTGGTTCTGCGTTGCCTTGCTGAAGACGTGGGTAGAGACTTGGACTTGGTCCTCGATGCGATCCTGAGAACGTTGAGCAATCGACAAGCGAGGTTATCGCCGACCTGCCCCCTCCACTTCGTGCGACAGAAATGAGGTCCGGGTTGTGAGGCCGGGCCGCCCAGGTTAGCCGCGCCCTACGTTCGCCGGGCGCTATCCACCGGAGAATCGTCGGCCGGTAGATGAATGTCACTCGGAAATGTCACTCGGTGAATGAGACGACACTGGACCATCTGTTTTGCGCGACAAATCGTACGAAGCTCGCGAATTGGCTGGGAGAAACGCCTCTCGGAACAACTCCTCAAGACCGGCGTGAATTCGAGCTTTCAAGGTGGCTGGGAGGCAGGGATTCGAATTCGGAGAGAGGCGTTTTTCTAAACTGGTGATGGCGCGCGACTTCTGGTGTTAAGCGCTTGCTTCACAGGCGGTTACGTCGCTCCGATTCGTCTACTTCCGCCCACGCGAGTCCTCGCAAATCGACCTGTGTTGTGGAGACATTTTGGAGACGGTGATGCTCGTCCGCCTCTTCTGCCTGATTGTGTCGGTCCCGCTCGAGGACACCCGGCGTTGCTAATCCTGGCCGCGCTATGGGATCATCAAATTCGATGCAGATTTGGTGGGGCCCAAGATGCTTGATCTAGCTAACGACATCCGTTCCCTCAGTGACTTCAAACGCAACACGACCGACCTCCTAGATCGCCTCCGGACGACCGGTCACCCACTCGTGCTCACGATCAACGGGAAGGCCGAGCTAGTCGTGCAGGACGCCGAGGCATATCAGGCGTTACTTGACCGAGTGGAAGCAATCGAAGGAATACAGCGCGGCCTCGCGGACGTGAAGGCGGGCCGCACGAAACCGGCGCGGCAGGTATTTGCCCGGCTGCGTCGCAAGCATGGCATACCGCGTTGAGCTCGCGCGGAACGCGGAAGTCGAGCTCGAAGAGCTGTACCTGTGGGTCGTAGCGCGGGCGCCGCATCAAGGCGCGAAGTGGTTCAACGGCCTCGAGCGGGCGGTCCTCTCACTCGACCAACTTCCGAAGCGCTGTCCCGTGGCGCCTGAGAGCATCAATCCCGATCAGCCAGTCCGGGTACTAAGTTACGGACGGAAGCCTCACGTCTATCGCGTCTTTTTCACCGTCAATGACACTGCTGAGGCCGTGCGCGTGGTGCACATAAGGCATCGTGCAAGAACGGCGCCCGTGCCTGACGAATTGAAAGGCGATTAGATCGCCCCGACGCTCCTTCAGAGTGGCTTGCTTTGCCTTATGGCCGGGGACCGAATGCCTTCTTCCAGCGTTTCTTCGGATCGTCGAACTTCACGGCGGCCGGATCGAACCCCTGAGGGTCGAAGCTCCCACCGGCCCATTGAAGCGTCGACTCGTACTCCTCCTGCTCGGGGTCGGCGATGACCTGAAGAAACTCCGCATAGCCGTGCACACCACCACAGTCCTCCGGCGGACACCGACCTTCGCCGGCGACACAACGCGGGTAGTTGGCGTCGTCGTCGGCTGACTCGAAGTCCTCGTGGACGAGGACGTGCTGCCAATCGTCGCCGAAGTCGTACGCGTAAATCGCGGGCGGAGCGTGCCAGTTCCGTTGACCGAAGAACCTCGATAGGGGCACCTGCCACCCAGGCATGACTGGTCGATCTTCCAGATCATCATCGGTGGGAATGCCGATTGACACTACGTTCCGCTCTGCCGCATCTAGCAACCGGAACTCGTGGAGGTGGTAGTCCAGCCAGCCCATCGCATCCTGAATGGCCACGTGCAGATCCCAGAACGAGTACTTCTCAGGCACCTGGATGCGGCGCCAGACGAGCGGGTTCGTCCCTGTGAGAACAACTAGGAACTGGTGAACCAGCTTGGGCCGAGGGGAGCGTTTCGCCGGCTTCCTAGGGATTGGTACGACGTTGGCCACACTGTCCTCCGGTGATCGCGACGTTCTGCTTAGGGTAATCGACTCGGACAGCGCAAGCACTCGAAGGCGCCAGACGGATCTCCCTGCGAGAAGTGGCTCACACGATGGCTGTGATTGGGCCGTTACGGCAGGCCGAAATCGAGTCTGAACGTGGAGACATTTTGGAGACGACAAAAGGGTCGCCGGCGTAAGTCGAAGTCCAAGCGCCAGATACGACGATGAGAGGCAGGGATTTGCGAGGGAAACTCGTCGAACGTAAGTTGCTATAGAAGGAAATGTGGCTGGGTGTTTGGGGCGATTTTCGCAACTGGCTCGTCGAAGCCGCCTGACGTCCCTTTCGCCTCCATGTCCCATTGAACGCGCGTGAAGGGCGCAATCTTTCCAGGACCAGTGCCGCGTGTGTGGCGAACCGAGCTGGAGCCTCGAGCGGGCTATACTAGGCAACAGTGGTTACACACACGATGCCGAAGTCAATTGCCAGCGCGAACAACGTTACTGGCCCGCAGCCCATGCCCAGCGCAGGTCCACGACGGTGGTTGATCCTCGTGCATGTGCTTCCGCCAAACCCTTCGAATTTGCGTGTTCGCACCTGGCGCCGCCTTCAGGAACTGGGAGCGGTGGCAGTCAAACAGTCCGTCTACGTGCTGCCGGACACCCCGGAATCACGGGAAGACTTCGAATGGCTGAAAGTTGAGATTGAGGGATCTGGCGGCGAAGCAATCGTATATTCGGCCGACCATGTCGACCCTGCGGCCGAGACCGCACTGATCGAGCAGTTCCGGCTCGTGCGGCAGCAGGCCTACACGGAACTCGCCAGCGAACTACAACGCCTCCAGCGGGCGCGTGCACCGGAACAAGGTCCCTCTGGCCGCCGCCGCGATCTCGCTCGCTATCGAGAGCGGTTCGCGGCCATCGAGCGCGTGGATTTCTTCGGCAGTGCCGGCCGCGATCGCGTTGTGACTTTACTGAACGACCTGGAAGCAGCTGCTCCATCGGCGACCAAGGGAAAAGGCCGACGGGTCTCGGGCGACCCGACTGATGTGGGCCAGTACGACGGCCGCCTTTGGGTCACCCGGCCACGACCTGGCGTTGATCGGATGGCATCTGCGTGGCTGATCCGGCGATTCATTGATTCCAAAGCCCGGTTTGGATTCATCACCGACGTCAAGAGCGCCGGCGATGCGCTTCCGTTCGATATGTTCGGAGCAGGTTTCGGGCACGAGGGCGACCACTGCACCTTCGAGACGCTCGCGGCCCGTTTTGACATCGGCGATCGCGCGGTGGCGCGAATCGCCGAGATCGTCCACGACCTCGATCTCAAAGACGGCAAGTTTGGCGCGCCAGAGGCAACAACCCTTGGAATCGCGATCGACGGCTTGCAGCTGTCGTCTATGGACGACAGCCTGCTCCTGGACCAGGGGATAACCCTCTTCGAAGCGCTCTATCGGTCGTTCGGCCAGTCGATTCGACCGTCACGTCCCCGATCTGTCGTGACTCGAAAGTCGAAGGCCAGCCGGCGAAAGTGAGACCGTCCCTCCATCGGTTCGCCATTTCTTGCTGAGCTCGTCGATTAAGGCCTCGACGCGGCGCCTGCAATTCCGGAGTCGGCACTCACCGAAGGAACTGCGCGCCAGGCTGTTAGTGCCGTTTTGCGAGAGGTCGGCGTCTCGAGTCATCTGTGAGCGAACGATCGCGTCGGGATCGGCATCCCTGTTGAGGATGCCGACGTACAAGAAATTCGCGTCCACCAGCAGCCGCACGTGCGTAGGCTCGGAGGGCACGGTGCCTTCTCGCGGCTCGCGCTGGGTCAGCGCGCCACGATCGGCGGCAGTCTTCCAGGCGTCATCGTCGAGGACGCCATCGACGCGGACCGCGTCCGACGTATGCGTTACCTTGACCTGCTCTTGCGCGGCCAGCCTTGCGACGGAGAGGAAAGCGGCCACCAGTAGGCCGCCGAACACTGCGGTCGATTTCACGCCTATCGACGCGGCCCGGTGAGGTCCACAGCCGCGCGTACTCCGGCTGCCAGCTTCTGCGCCGGTCCCTGGCCCCAGTAGTGCAGAAAGATGACCGTTGGCTGAGTCGCCGTCATGTGATGGTGAATGGCGACGACGTCGATTCCATTGGCACGCAACGCCTTCAACACGGGAGTCACTTCTGAGTCGAGCATGGCGACGTCACCCGCGACCACGGCATTCGCGTCGGTACCAAAGAACGCCGCCCACGTATTGAGGCCCATTCGGGCGTTGATGGTCGCACCCATTTCCTGCACCTTGAGATCAGGTCGGCCGATCGTGATCTTGTAGACCTGGCCATTTTGCTCACCCGGAGTACCGATGATCTTCGCCAGGGCAGTCGTATCAATCGTGCCGCCAGTCACCGTTGAAGTGAGCGTTGACGCGGCTTCAGGCTTGCTGGTGACTTTGCCAATGAGATCGAGAGCCGGCTTGATGCGTCTGGCCAGGTCGGCGGGCGCACCGTGGCCGTGCACGTGCATGTAGAACATGCGCGGCGATTCCCAGAAGAAGTGATTGTGGAGCGCCGTGACATCGAGGCCTTGCGCGAGGACGGCCGACATGACCGGGTTCACTTCGTCTTGGGTAAGCACCAGGTCGCCCATCATGACGTCCATGCCGGTGCCCCGGGTGAGCGCGATCCAGCCGCCGAACCCGAACGCCGTCGGCGTCGGTACGCCTGCGACCGTTACCTTAAGGTCGCTGCGCGGGATGTTGACCTTCAGGACACCGTCTTTGAAATCGCCCTGGCGGGCGAGCGCGTCTAGCACACCCTTATAGTCGGTGGGCATGTCTTGCGCGGTACCGAGCGTTGCGGTGGTGAGGATGATGGCGAAGGCGATGACGGGCTTGATCATGGTTATTCCTCGGAAGCGGCTTGTCCACGAACGCCAATCGTAGCAGACTGCAACAGTCGTTACACATGAGGTGATACAATCCGGTGTCCCATGTCCGAGCGACGCCTCTTCATCCGAACGTGCCTGGCTGGGGCCCTCTTCTATTGCAGCTACACGATGTGCCGGTCGCCAGTGCTCCCGCTGTTCGCCCGGGAGTTGGGCGCTGGTCCCGCGCTGATCGGTCTCATCGTCGGCGCCTCCACGATCACCGGCATCTTTCTCAAGTATCCGGCCGGGGTGCTCTCGGATGTCTGGGGCCGCCGTCCGATGCTCCTGACAGCATCCGGCGTATTCGGCCTCATGCCGTTCGCGTACCTGCCGCTGTCCAGCCTGCCTGCGCTGGCGGCAACCCGGATGCTGCACGGCAGCGCCACGGCGATCTTCGGCCCGGTCGGATCAGCGGTGGCGTCGGACCTCGCACCGGTGCGCAGTCGGGGGCGTTGGCTCGCGACCATGTCGTCGCTTCAGGGTCTTGGTCAGGCCGTCGCGCCCGTGCTTGCGGGCTATTTGTTGGCGACGAGCGGATTCAGCCATGTCTTCGTCGTCAGTGGTGTCATTGGTGTCCTGGGCCTGATGACGTTGGCCAGCGCCGACTGGCCAGTGCGTACTCTCGTGAGTCGCCCAGGATTCATCGACGTCGCTCGCGGAGTAGTGACTGACAGCAGAATTCTCACCGCCAGCCTCGCGCAGGCATCGCAGTTCTTCCTGAACGGCATCATCGCGGCCTTTCTCCCGCTCTACGCAGCCGACGTCGCTGGTCTCGGGGGTGTGGGAATTGGTGTCGTCATCGGTCTCCAGACAGCGGCGACGCTGGCCTCACGACCGCTCTTCGGGCTGCTGTCGGATCGCGTCGGCCGCCGGCCGTTGATCGTTTCCGGTCTTCTAACCTGCACGGCCTGTGTGTTCAGTTTGTCGTTTGTCGAGCAATCCTGGCTTCTGGGTCTCACCGTCGTGATCTACGGCGCTGGCCTGGCGCTGACCACGTCGGCGACGGCGGCTCAGATCAGCGACTTCACGCGCGATGCCCGTTACGGAGCCGCTCATGGCATCTTCGGCACCATCTACGATGTCGGCGACGCGTGCGGGCCCATCGCCGCTGGATTGTTGGTGTCGACGATCGGACTCCCAAACGCGTTTCGCGCGATGGCGTTGATGACTTTGGTGTTGACAATTACCTTTTCGCAATTAGCTCGTCACTGGGACGTGATGCTATGACACTGAAATCCAACCTTTTGATGCTCGGATCCGTCGCCCTGCTGGCGGCCACTCTCTCCGTGCGAGTCTCGACGCACACCGTTGTGGGCCAGGCCGTGGCGGCCGCGACGACCAGCCAACCGGGGGCCACCTACGTCGGCTCGCAAAGCTGCCGACGATGCCACACTGCCACATACGAGCGCTGGTCCAAGACTCGCATGGCCAACGTCGTCACCGACCCGAAGGAGCACCCTGAGGTCGTGTTGCCGGATTTCTCCAAGCCCGATCCGCTCCTCACGTTCAAGTTTGACGAGGTGGCGTTCGTCTACGGATCAAAATGGAAACAGCGATACTTCACAAAGCGCGGCAACGACTATTTTCCGTTGCCCGCGCAGTGGGACGTTGCCAACCGCGTATGGCGGCCGTACTTCGTGCAGCCCAATACAGACTGGTGGGTACCGCACTATCCGGCCGACAACATGCAGCGGCCGACCGGAGCGCTGTGTGATGGCTGCCACTCGGTCAATTACGACCTCAAGACCAACACCGTTAAGGAGTGGAACGTGGGTTGCGAAAGGTGCCACGGTCCCGGAAGCGAGCACATCGCCAAACCGAGCGTCGCGAACATCGTCAATCCTGCGAAGCTGGATTTCGTCCGGGCCAACGATACCTGTATTCAGTGTCACTCGCAGGGACAGCCACTGCACAACCCGATCGAGGGCAAGTATGTGGATTGGCCGGCGGGGTTCGAGCAGGGCAAACAGCTGAAAGATTTCTGGGAGCTCGAAGAACACAAGCTCGGCGAAACGACGTTCACGCATTTTGCGGATGGCACGGCGCACAAGAACCGCATGCAAGGCAACGACTTCGTGCAGAGCGTGATGTACCGGCGCGGCGTGACGTGCTCGAGCTGTCACGATTCTCATGGCACGCCGAACGAGGCACTATTGATCAAGCCGGCACGCGATATCTGTCTGACCTGCCACAACTCCGCGTCGCCCAACGGACCTCATGCGCCGACGATCGAGGCACACACACATCACGCGCGCGGAAGCGCAGGCAGCGATTGCCTCGCCTGCCACATGCCGAAACTCGCGCAGACGATCGCCAACGTCAACGTTCGGAGTCACACGTTCGCGTTCATCACGCCGAAGATGACCGACGACTTCAGGATTCCGAACCCATGCACCTCATGCCACACCGACAAATCGACGGCATGGGCGCGCGAAGCGTTGAGAAGCTGGTCGAGTGTGTCGCCCTGGCGAGGCGGTGCAAAATGAACCGTGCTGCAGGCTTGATCGCCAGTCTTTTGACCCTCGCCGCTTTACCTGCAACGGCGCAGCCAACAAGTACTTGCCGCCTGATTTGCGAACTCGAGTGGAAGGTCGAGCCCACCTTCACTATCGACAACCTCGCGAAGCGCCACCGTGTGGAAACAGATGGCATTGCCGAACGGGTGAGCCGCGAACGAGTGTTCGAAACAGTGTTTGCCCTTGGCATGTCGACGCGAGTGCCGTGGCTGGGATTCACCGCCGAAGCCATCACCGCGCCGTTCGCCGACGACAACGAAGTGCAGCTGGAGTTCGAGACCAACTTTCACTGGCTGCCGGATTCGAGAACTAAGGGCTGGGTCAGCTCGCCCTTCGATGTGGTCGATAAGTTCAGCCCGGCTGAACGCCCCCACAACACGAAGGCGTACAGCCACAAGCTCAATCTGGAGCTTGATACCGCGCTTCACCTCTTCAATTGGCTGCCTGAAGGTCGATGGCTCCGTGGAGTCGAGCTGGACACCTCGCTGGACTGGTGCTGTCCCGGTCGCTGACGCCCCTATCGCCGTCGCGACCAGCGGTGGTACGCGGCGACCCACTCGGCGCCCTTCGGTCGAGGGACAGGCAGCTCCACGTCCAACAGCCGCACCGTCTCACGCTTCCCGCGGCGTCGACAAATGGCAATCAGTTCATCTGCGCCGCGAAGATCG
>CAYGMD010000168.1:0-9604 GCA_964350785.1 uncultured Acidobacterium sp.
CGGTTCGGTGAAGTACGGCGGCGTGGTCAAGGGCCAGCGCAAGATCCTGATCGTGGCCGACGACCCGAACGCCGAGCCGCGTGAATACAGCATCCCGCGTGGCGTGCACGTCAACGTCCAGGAAGGCGACCGCGTCCGCGCGGGCGACCCGCTGATGGACGGCCCGTCGAACCCGCACGACATTCTCCACGTGCTGGGCGAGAAGGAACTGCAGAAGTACCTGGTCAACGAGATCCAGGAGGTCTACCGCCTGCAGGGCGTGAACATCAACGACAAGCACATCGAGGTGATCACCCGCCAGATGATGCGCTGGGTCCGCGTCGAAGACGTGGGCGACACGGAATTCCTGGTCGACGAGCAGGTCGACAAGTTCCGGTTCATGGAAGAGAACGAGCGCGTCATCGGCAACGGCGGCCACCCGGCCAAGGCCCAGCCGCTGCTGCTCGGCATCACCAAGGCGTCGCTGTCGACCGAGTCGTTCATCTCGGCGGCATCATTCCAGGAGACCACGCGCGTCCTCACCGAGGCCGCGATCTCCGGGAAGATCGACTACCTGCGCGGCCTCAAGGAAAACGTGACGATGGGACGCTTGATCCCCGCCGGCACGGGCTTCTGGTGGTATCGGCACGTGCAGATTCCGGCGGACGAACCGCCACCGCCGCCGCCGGTGCAGCAGCCGAGCGACGACGAGCTGGAGCTGGACCGCGAGATGGAATATCTCGTGGAGCCGGACGAAGCCGAAGCGCGCGGGATTACCGAAGTCGAATAGGCACGTTCGCCACAGAGGACGCAGAGGACCCAGAGACAAAATCTCTGGGTCCTTTTCTTTTTGGGCGGCGTTGATGCCGATCGCCAACCGTCCTAGAATCTCCGGCATGGCCACGACCGATCCCAGCCGCATCGTGCTTCGGCAGCTTGCCGCCACCCTGGCCTACCGCGCCGCCAAGGTGCTGCGGGACCCGCCTCCGGGATTCGGCCAGCAGGCGTTTGGCAGTTCCACGCGCCTGCCGGTCCGCATCGTGGCGCACATGGCCGACCTGATGACCTGGGGCGTGTCGATGGCCGCGGGCGGCAAGGAGTGGAAGGCCGAAGGCGCCGACGACTGGGCGACGGAAGTCGACCGGTTCTTCAACGGCCTGGCTGCGCTCGATGCCGCCATCGCGGCGGATGGCCCGTTCGATGGATCGAGCGAAAAGCTGATCCAGGGGCCGTTGGCCGACGCGCTGACACACGTCGGGCAGCTGTCGCTGCTGCGCGGCATGGCGGGCGCGTCGGTCCGGCCCGAAAGCTACGCCCGCGCCAGCATCGTCGTCGGCAGGGTCGGCCTCGAGCAGGCACCGCCGGGATTCGAGTTTGACGGCGACGCCAGCGCCAAGCGATAGGGACCCTCGTCAGCCGCACCACGTGAATGTGCTACCATGTGCTACATGGAAGCCATTGGAGTCCGAGAGCTGCGCCAGAACCTGTCGGTCTACCTGGACCGCGTGAAGGAAGGCGAGACGATGCGGGTCACCGAGCACGGGCGCGTGGTGGCGCTGCTGACGCCGCTGCCAAAGCCCGTGGATGTGCTGGAACGGCTGGTGGCCGAGGGCAAGGCGACCGCACCGACCGCGTCGCTGAGGAACCTCAAGCTGCCCAAGGCGGAACCACCGGGACTGCCCAGCAGTGAAGACCTCCTCGCTGAAATGCGGGAAGACCGTCTCTTGTGAAAGCCTACTTCGACTCTTCGGCCATTGTGAAATTGGGGCGGCCCGAGCGGGAGTCGCAGGCCCTGATTGACTACCTGGACGAACATCAGCCCAATGCGCTGACGTCCATACTGGCCGACGTGGAGGTCAGGCGCGCGCTCGATCGCTTGCGCGCGAGGGGCGCCGAACCGACCGAGCATGTGCGGGGCTTCTTCCTGATCGATCTCTCGCGTGATGTTCGCGATCTGGCGGCGAAGATCGCACCGGCGCTGCGTTCTCTTGATGCCGTCCACGTGGCCACGGCCCTGTCGATCGGCGTCGATCTCGACTTCGTCACCTACGACGATCGCCAAGCCGCGGCGGCGCGCGCCGAAGGGCTGCGCGTCGTGCAGCCCGGGCGCCGGGACTCCGCGTAACGGCGGTTCCCAGCTGCCCCGGCGCAGGCCGGTGGCTAACGTTTGCGCAGGTGCCCGTACATCAGCTCTTCGGCGAACTCGACGCACTTGTATTCCATCAGCCGTGCGTTCGGTTCGCGGCGCCGGTAGAGCGGCATGCTCATCGTCCACGGTTTCGAGAACACCTTGGGGTCCTCGATGGTGGCTTCGTATTGCAGCGTGTTGGCGTCGGTCGCCGTGTAGCGCTCGGTCACCTTCAGCGCGTCGCTGTGGTGGTTGCCGGCACGATCGAACCACGTCTCTTCCATGTGATCGGTGACGTCGATGACCAGCGTCTCGCCGTCCCAGCGCCCGAGTGACCAGCCCATCCACGCCGGCGCGGGACTCTTCTCCTGGCTGTTCATGCGCACGACGCGGCTCGCGCTGGCGAACTCGTACGTGAACAGCAGGTTGTCGGCCGACTGGACGATCTGGAACGGATAGGGCATGTACGTCGCGCGCGGAATGCCCGGCATGAAGCACTTGACCTCGGGATCGAGCGTCGTCCAGTTCGCCCCGTTGGCGTTGCGCTTGGCGAGGGCCTCGGGCAGGTAGGGAATCGCGTCGCCTTCGACGACACCGATGCCCGGAGGAACGCTGAACGCGGCGCCGAGCGCGAACACCGGGCCCTGCTTGGCCGGGTGGGCTTCGATGTTCCAGTTGGCGGTGTTGTTCGCCTGCCAGATGCCGTTCAGGTCGGGCGTGCCTTCGGGCGTGCGCGGCGCGCGATACGCCGCCGGCGCGGCCGGCGCGCCGGGGGCGCACGCCGCCAGTGCCGATCCGAGCGTGACCGCGGTGAGGGCTGCCGAGGCGAGGCGCGCGCGCCGCGTCATCGGGACGGCCCCTTCGGCTTCGGCCGGTCGTTCGGGTCGCGGCCGTCCTTCGGCGCGCCGGTGCCAGATGAACCCATGAACAGCGTGCGGCCGTCGGGGAAGGTGATGTCGCGCCCGTTGGCGCGCAGCCGGCCGTCCTTGGCGCGGAAGCCGGCGACGACGATCTCGGTGCCGATCTTGATGGAGTCGCGCGAGATGCCGCCGCGTTGCAGGGTGTTGGGGGTGCCGCCCTCGACCATCCAGATTTCTTTCTTGCCGTCGGGCCGCGTCACCTCCATGTGAATCCAGGCATGGGGGTTGATCCACTCGACCTTGGTGACGGGGCCCTTCAGGGTGACCGGGGCCTTGGCGTCGAATTCGGCCGAAAACGCGTGGTGGGCCAGGAGGGGGCCGGTAGCCGTCAACAGGGTGATGGCAGCGGTGGCGGTCCAAAGCTTCGTCGACATGGCCCGAATATTACATTGCTCCCGCCTTCTCACTTCTCACTTTTCACTTCCCGCTTCTTGAGCGACACTTACGCCCCATGAGACACCTCAACGCCGTTCTGGTCGCCGGTGCCGTGGTCGCCGGCGTGCTCGTGGTTTCGCTGGCCGCCCAGCCGGGCGGCGCGGCGCCGGCCGGGTGGCAGGTGCCGCGGACCCCCGACGGCCGTCCCGACCTGCAGGGCGTCTGGGGCAACAACAGCGTGACCCCCATGACCCGGCCGACGCAGTGGAAAGACAAGGCGGCCTTGACCGACGCCGAACTCGAGGACCTGAAGAAAACGGCCACGCAGTACATCGACCAGGGCGGCGACGCCATCTTCGGCAACTTCGTCCAGTTGATGCTCAACGCCAGGGACCAGGGCGCGTTCAAGCAGATCTCCTACGACCCGACCACCGGCAACTACAACCAGTTCTGGATGGCCGATCGCGAGTGGGACAACCGTACCTCCCTCATCATCGATCCACCCGACGGCCAGTTCCCGCCGCTTACGCCCGAGGCCGTGGCCCGCCGTGCCGAGGCCGCGAAGGCGCGTGCCGCACTGGGCCGCGGGCCTGCGGATGGCCCGGAGGACCGGCCGCTGTCGGAGCGCTGCATTTCGTACGGCGCGCCGCGCACCCAGGCCAACTACAACAGCTACACCCAGATCATCCAGTCGCCAGCGACCACGGTGCTGCTGCAGGAAATGATTCACGACGCGCGCGTCGTGCCCATGACGCCCGGGCCGCACCTGCCGAAACGAATCCGCCAGCTGCATGGCGATCCGCGCGGCCGCTGGGACGGCGACACGCTGGTCGTCGAGACCACCAACTACCTCAACGGGTTCCAGGGCTCGACGCCCGACGTGAAGCTCACCGAGCGCTACACGCGCGTCAGTCCCGACTTCATCCACTGGGAAACCACCGTGGAGGATCCGGCGACCTGGACCAGGCCCTACACGTTCATGATCCGTTTGAAGAAGGCCAGCGGGCTGATCTACGAATACGCGTGCCACGAGGGCAACTACGCCATGGAGGGCATTCTCGCCGGTGCCCGGGCCGAAGAGAAGAAACGCAGATGAGCCGCAGATGAGCCGCAGATGACACAGATGACGCAGATGACGCAGATTGGTTCATGAGTCTGGCTCGGCTGACCTGGCTCGCCCTCGTTGCGGCCATCTGGCAGCCGGCACCGGCGTGGCTGCCGGCATTCGAACGTATCCAGCCTGAAACTTTCGCCGCGACTGGCGGCCAGGCCAGCGCGTGGGCCGATGCCGACGGCGACGGCGACCTCGATTACTTCGTCGCGTTTCGCGGCCGCGCCAACCGGTTCTATCGCAACGACAGCGGCGCCTTCACGGAGGTCGCCGCCGAAGTCGGCCTGGCCGACAACCAGGAGACCCGCGCCGCGGCATGGGGCGACTTCGACGCCGATGGCGATCCGGACCTCTACGTCGGCTTCGCCGATCCGACCGTGCCGGCCCGGGTCTATCGCAACGAACAGCACGGCCGCCGCTTCACGAACGTCGCCGGCGCGATCGGGGTCAGCCTGCGTGGGGTGGCCCGGCAGCCGGCGTGGGTGGACTACGACGGCGACGGCGACCTCGATCTGTTCGCGGCCTTCAGGGACGCGGCCAACAAGCTGCTCCGCAACGACGGCGGCCGCTTTGTCGATGTGACCGCCGCGTCGGGCATCGGCGACACCCGCAAGACGGTGAGCGCTGTCTGGTGGGACTTCGATCGTGACGGCGACCTTGACCTGTTCACCGCCAACCAGGAGGGCGAGGCCAACGGCCTGTATCGCCAGGACCGCGGCCGCTTCGAGGACGTGGCCGTGGCCCTGGGCGTCGCCGGCACGCCGCGGCCGCCCGCCGACGGCGGGGTCGGTCCCAGCGTCGCCGACTACGACCTCGACGGCGACTTCGACCTGTTCGTTGCCAACTACGGCCCGAGCGCGCTCTATCGCAACGAGGCCGGGAAGGCGTTCACCGAGGCGTCGAAGGCCGCCGGCATCGGCCTCAACGGCCACGGCGTGACCTCGGCGTGGGGCGACCTCGACAACGACGGCCTCCCGGATCTGTACGTCGGCAACTTCATTGCCGGCCAGCCGCGCTATCGCGATGCCCTGTTCGTGAACCGTGGCGCGGCCGGCGGCGGCTGGCGCTTTGTCGAGTCACTGCCCGACGTCATCCTCGAGCACGATGCCACTCATGGCGTGCAGTTCGTGGACTTCGACGGTGACGGCCGCCTCGACCTGTCGCTCACCAACAACGATCCCGATGGCGGCGGTCATCCGCTGCTGCGCAACACCGCCCCCACCCGCGGCCGCGGCTTCTTCGTGACCGTCGCCGACGAGCGGGGCCGCCAGCGATTCGCCGGCAGCGAGGTGCGTGTCCTGCAGCCACGGACCCGGCAGTTGCTCGCGGCCGCGCTCGTGGACTCCGGCAGCGGCTACTGCTCGCAGAATGCGATGCCCGTGCACCTCGGCGTGCCCGACACCTGGAAGGGGCGGGTCGACGTCGAGGTGACGATCGTGGCCGGCGGCCGGCGGCGGGTCACCACCATCAAGGGGGTCGATCCTGGCGATCACGTTCGCCGTCCCCTGCGCGTCGCCACGCCCTGACGCACCGCGCCCTGTATACAAATCTGACGTTTGGTCTGCAATTCTTGCACGGTGGGGTCGGCGCCCCGCCGCCCCTCCGGCGCGTAAGTCTCTCCGAACACGTCACTTACACCATTCCCACCTGCAAGTCGCTAACGGTATCGTGCTTGCAACCTCTGCTCATGGTCAGGCCCTACCCCGGCCGCTGATTGAGGAGAGATGGCATGTTGAGTGTGAAGACTTTCGGGTCGATCGTTTTGGTAGGTGCACTGTTCGCTACGGCGGCGTGCGGAGACTCGTCGAAGTCCATGAATCCCACTGCGCCGTCCGCAGTGGTGGCAACGACCCTGAACGAAGAGGCCGGCGATCCGGCCGCGGAATCCGGAACCACCGGGAAGCCGGACGGCAAGGGCAAGCCGGATGACAAAGGCAAGCCGGATGACAAGGGCAAGCCGGACGACAAGGGCAAGCCGGACGACAAGGGCAAGCCGCCGTCCAACACCTCCCCGGGCGCGCCCAGCGGGCCTGGCAATCCCGGCACCAGCAAGGTTGAAATCGAAGGCCTCATCTCGGCGATTGCCGGGACCTCGATTACGGTGAACGCCCGAATCGTGAACGTCCCCGACGGCACCGTGATCCGTCACGGCTCGCGGGCCGTTGCGTTCTCGGAACTCGGCCTCGGCGATCGCGTGCACGTCAAGGCGCGCACGCAGGGCACCGCGCTCGAAGCCACCGAAGTCAAGCTGCAGAATCCTTCCGGCGACGACGAGGATGACGACGACAGCGACGATGATGCCGCAGCGGGCGGCCGCGTGTGGGTCTCGATTCTCGATGCCACGGCGACGGAGGGAGGGACCGATCAAGGCGGGTTCCGTCTGACGCGCGCTGCCAGCGCCACGCTGCCCCTGACCTCGCCGCTCACGGTCACGTTCACGCTGTCCGGCACGGCGACCAACGGCACCGACTACACGACCCTGCCGCTGACCGCGACGTTCCTCGCGGGTTCGGCCACCGCCGACGTCGTGGTGGCCCCTCTCGCCGATGCGTTGGCCGAAGGCCCGGAGACGGTGATCCTGACCCTGACCGCGGTGGCCCCCTATGCGCTCGGCACGCCGACCACCGGCACGGTGACCATTTCCGATGCCGCGCCCGTGGTCTCGGTGATCGCGTTCGATGCCGCGGCCTCGGAGACTGGTCCCGACCTGGGCACGTTCCGCTTCTCGCGCACCGGCAGCCTCACCTCGTCGCTGACGGTGACTTACACCGTGACCGGCACCGCGACGAATGGCACCGACTACCAGGCGATTCCGCTGACCGTGACGTTCCTCGCGGGGCAAGCCACCGCCGATGTCTTCGTGATTCCGACGGCCGACGGCGTGGCCGAAGGCGCGGAGACGGTGATCGTGACGCTGGTCGATGGCGCTGCCTACGACCTGGGCGCGCCGGCGACGGCCACGGCGACCGTGACCATCGCGGGCTGACATTCATTGATCGGGGTCTGCCTGCTCGGCAGACCCCGTTTCGATGTGCTGGTTAACCGCCTTCGTCAAGGCTCCGGCGGGTCAAGCAGCCGGCGGCTACTGGGACGTGGCCGGGCGCGACAGCACGGCGTGGGCGATGCCGGTGAGCATGCCCTGGCCGGTAAACAACGTCTTGCGATCCGAGCCGTCGAGTTTCAGGCTGTAGACGCTCCCGCGCAAGTCGGTCAGGAACATTCGCCCGCCCTCGAGGTCGAGGGCAATCCCAATCGTTTCGTTGAAGCCGCCCGCCAGGATGGTGCGCGCGTGCGGGGCATCCATCGAGGTCCGGTTAACGGTGTTGCCGCCGGGCGGGTTGCCGCGATCGGTCCAATAGAGGTGGCGCTTCGCGAGGTCGAGCTCGAGATCGATCGGCTCAGGCAGCTTGTCGAACAGCACTTCGATGTCGGTGCGATTCAGGGCCGTCTGCCCGCGTGGAATGTTGATGTTGGCGCGCCGGATGGTGCCGGCATTGGCGTTGTCGCCGCCCTTCTGCGTCCAGTAAATCTTGCCGCCGGCCAGGTCGAGCGCCATGCCGACACACCAGTTGCGTTGATCCTTGCGCGCCTCGTCGCCGCGGCCGGTTTCAACCAGGGTCTCGAGTCCCGAGCCATCGAGGTTGGCGCGCATCACGCGCAGGCCTTCGCGATCGGACCAATAGAGCTTGCCGTTGCTTCTTGTCGAGGACCAGTTGCTTGCCGGTCCACGTGCCGCCCGTCTTGACGATGGTCATGACGTTCGAGCCGTCCAGGTTCGCCCGCTCGATCCCGCACGAGGCTCTTCTTGAATAAAGAGCCTCGTGGCGTTCGCGCGCTTCGCGGGTGCCTTGGTTTGGCTACGCCGCCGCTTTGATGGTGCGCTCTTGCGCCGCGGTCCGTAACATGCCGACCGCCGTGTAGATCACCACGGCCACCACGCCCCAGCGCACGTAGTCGAGCGGCAGCGACTTGACGATGAACGCGGCAATCAGCACCGCCAGCGGCCCGCCGACCATCAGGCCGATGGCGGCGCGCAGGTCGTAGCTTTGCTTGCGAATGAACTGCATGCTGCCCACCGGCATCAGGAAGGCGCAGGCGCCCATCATGATCGGGAAGGCGGCCGTCGGGTTCATGCCGAGCAGGCTGATCATGATCAGGCACGGGGCGTAGTAGCCGATGCCGAGCATCATCAACGCGCCGAGTACCGCCGAGATCATCACCGCGAGCCCGAGCTTGGCGCCGGCGACGCCCAGCGCGACGCCGGGCGCCGGGCCGATGCCGGTGAGCGAGAACAGCATCAGCGTGGCCGCGCCGAGCAACGCGAAGCCCATGCCGATCTGGACCTGGCGCCGGGGCAGGCCGGCGACGATGCCCGCGCCCAGCCACGCCCCGGCGGCGGCGGCGGCGATGATGGCCACCAGCGTCACGAACTCCACCTCGACGATGGTGATGTAGATGACGGCCTGGACGGTGGTCGGCAGGACGTAGCCGACGTTCAGCGTGCCCGGGATCTTCTCGTCGCGCACCACGTTCCAGAAACGGAACATCGACGTCGTGGTGGCGTAGGAGCCGATGCCCAGCGTGTCGAAGAAGTTGGCGATGAACGAGATGCCGAGCGTGCGCGGCTCGGGCGCGAGCGGCGTGCGGTTGCGGGCCGCCGCTCGCTGCTGCGTCACCGTCGCATACCAGAACACCATGTACACGACCCCGATCAGGATCATGCCCGCCAGAAGAATTGTTTTTGGTTCCATTGCGACGGATTCTAACCTGTTCTAATCAGTGTCTAATCAGTGTTTAATCTGTGGCCTAGCCGACGAACTTGTACCCGGAGCCGTGAATCGTCAGGATGTGCTCGGGCGCGTGGGGCGACCGCTCGATCTTCTGCCGCAGCTTGGCCACGAAGTTGTCGATGGTGCGGGTGGTCGGGAACTCCTCGTAGCCCCAGACTTCGTTCAGGATCTGCTCGCGGGTCACGACCTGGCCGGTGTGCTGGACGAAATAGCGCAGCAGGTCGAACTCGCGGTCGGGGAACTCGATGCGCACCTTGCCGCGGCGGGCCTGGTGCAGCTTGAAGTCGATCTCGATGTCGCC
>CAYGMD010000169.1:0-9589 GCA_964350785.1 uncultured Acidobacterium sp.
GACGTTCACCGTGCCGGCCGCCGCCCCCGCCGCCGCCCGCCGCGCCGGCGCCGCGCCCGCTCAGCGAGGACGAACTCTTCGCACAGAAGAGCCTCTCGCAGCTGAACTCCGAGCGGCCCCTGGGCGACGTCTACTTCGATCTCGACTCGTCATCGATCCGCGACGATGCGAAGGCGGCCTTGACGACCAACGCGACGTGGCTCAAGCGCTGGGCCAACACGCGCATCAACGTGGAAGGCCACTGCGACGAACGCGGCACGGCCGAGTACAACCTCGGGTTGGGCGAGCGCCGCGCGTCGGCCGTGAAGGCCTATCTCGTGGAGTTGGGCGTGCCGGCCGAGCGCGTGGTGATCGTGAGCAAGGGCAAGGAAGCGCCCTTCTGCACGGACTCGAATGAGGCGTGCTGGCAGCAGAACCGCCGCGGCCACTTCATCATCACGGCTAAGTAGAATCCGGCTTTAGCCGGATAGACACGTTACAGCGAGGCGGCGATCTGCTCCGCCGCTTCGCGAGGATTGGGCGCTCCAGTAATGGGGCGCCCAATTACCAGGTAGGTCGCTCCCGCCGCCATCGCCTCAGCGGGTGTCAGCGTTCTCGCCTGATCGTCCTTGCCCTGCTGATCCGCCGGCCGGATGCCCGGCGTCACAATCTGAAAATCAGGACCGCACGCGGCCCGGATGGCCGCGGTCTCCTGCGGCGACGCCACCACGCCGTCGAGGCCGCTTTGCTGGGCGAGGCGGGCGAGATGCACCACCTGCTCCATCACCGGCCGCGTCACGCCCACTTCGGCCAGCGTTGTTTCGGTCATGCTCGTGAGTACGGTGACGCCGATCACGAGAGGACGCGGCCGGCCCAGCGCCGCGGCCGCCTTGGCCGCCGCCTCGGCCGCCGCCTTCATCATGGCGCTGCCGCCCGAGGCGTGCACGTTCACCATCCAGGCGCCCGTGGCCACCGCCGACTGCACCGCGCCGGCGACGGTGTTGGGAATGTCGTGAAACTTCAAGTCGAGAAACACGCGGTCGCCCCGGCTGGTCAGCTCGTGCACCATCGCCGGCCCGGCCGCCGTGAACAACTGCTTGCCGATCTTGTAGCCGCCCACGGCGCCCCGCAAGGTATCGGCCAGGGCCACGGCCTTGGCGGCCGAGTCGACATCCAGGGCGACGAGAATCGGGTTCATGCGTGCGAGGCCTTCGGGGGAGTCGGGTCAAAAGCGCCGATCAGGTCGCTCAGGCGGGCCACGTTGTGGCGCGTCATGTAGTCCTGCAAGCCGGCCAGCACCTTGGTCCACACGAACGGGTCGACGAAGTTCTGGGTGCCGATCTGCACCGCGGTGGCGCCGGCCAGCATGAACTCCAGCGCATCGCGCGCGTCGGTGATGCCGCCCATGCCGATCACGGGAATCTTCACCAGCTGGTAGCACTCCCACACCATGCGGACCGCGATCGGCCGGATGGCCGGGCCGCTCAGGCCGCCCAGCACGTTGCTGATCTTCGGCCGCCGCGTCTCGACGTCAATCGCCATGGCGAGGAAGGTGTTCACCAGCGACACGGCGTCGGCGCCGGCGTCCTCGGCGGCCTTGGCGAACGACGCCACGTCGGTCACGTTCGGCGTCAACTTCGGGATCACCGGCAGCGTGGTCGCCTTGCGCACGGCGCTGACGACGTCGAACGTGCCGTGGAGGCTGCAGCCGAACTGGATGCCGCCCTCCTTGATGTTGGGGCACGAGATGTTCAGCTCGATGGCTGCCACGCCTTCCGCATCCGACAGCACCTTGCACACCTCGACGTACTCGTCGAGCGTGGTGCCGCACACGTTGACGAAGGTGCGGGCGCCGCGCTCGCGCAGCAGGGGCAGCTTCTCCTTGACGAACCGGTGCACGCCAATACCCTGCAGGCCAATGGCGTTGATCATGCCCGCCGGCGTCTCGACAATGCGGGGCGGGGGATGGCCCTGGCGCTCTTTCATGAAGAGCCCCTTCGAGACCACGCCGCCGAGCAGCGACAAATCGACCACCTGGTCGTACTCGAGGCCGTAGCCGAAGCAGCCGCTCGCCGCGATCAGCGGGTTGGGCAGCTTCAGCGAGCCGATGGAAACCGAAAGGTCCGCCGTCATTCCCATACCAATTCCGCGCCATCGAACACCGGGCCGCTGATGCACGAGCGCACGAGGTTGGCTTCCTCGCTGCCATGTTTCACGGGGACGACACAGCTGTAGCAGCCCCCAAGTCCGCATCCCATCACGCGCTCGACCGACACTTGCGACGGCTGGTTGTAAGCCGCCGCCAGCTTCGCCACGGCCACGAGCATCGGCTCGGGGCCGCACGCGTAGACCATGGCGCGGTCACCCGCGCCGAGCGCTTTCAGCTCGGCTTCGAGCGGCAGCGTGACGCGGCCTTTCGTGCCGCGGGCCCCGTTTTCGGTGGACAGCACCAGCTTGACGCCCAGCCGTGCGAAGAATTCCAGGTAGAACAGTTCCTCGCCGGTCCGCGCGCCGTAGAACAGGGTGGTGTCGGTCTTGTGCTGGGCCAGGGCCTCGGCGAGCGTGGCAAACGGCGCGAGGCCGACGCCGCCGGCCACCATCCAGGCCCTGGCAGGCGAGGCCACCGGCTTGAACGGCTGGCCGAGCGGACCCAGGCACGACACGACAGCGCCGGGCTCGAGGTCGTAGAGCCGGCGGGTGCTGCGGCCGGCGCGCTTGTTGAGGATGCTGATGCCGGTGATCGCGCCCTGGGCGTCGCGGAGGACTTCGAACACCGAGAACGGCCGGCGCAGCAGCGGGTCGGTGACCCCGGCCGGCTTGACCATGACAAACTGGCCCGGAAGCGTGCGCGCCCCCACGTCGGGCGCGGCCAGGCTCAGGACGGAATATTCGCTCGACAATCGCGCGTTGGCGATCACGGTCGCGTCGATGTCGATCGGCGGCATCGATCGAGTATAGCAAGCTGGGTACAATGTCCGCGACCCGTCGCCCGTGAGTAGTCGGATGCCCCATCGGTTTCCACACGCGCTACCTGAATCCCCGACTGCCGGGCGGCGACGCCTCGCGGGCTCGCCCTTCGCAGAATGTGCGCCCCGTCGTCGCGCGCCCGATTGCCGTTTCTGCGACCGATGCCAGCGGCGGCCCGAGCAGGGTGCGTTGCACCAATTGGTGCGCGACCATTTCGAGACGTTTCGCGCGCAGGCGGCGCACCTGCGCGACGGACACGGACTGCCGCGCTTCGTTGAACAGGAGTTTCGCGACTTCCTGATGTGCGGATGTCCTGCAAGGGATGAGGATTCTGTCCGAGCAGCGGGGGTCGCCGCATGACGGATCGAGCGGCCCACTCGGTACCGTGTCGCACGAGTTCTTCCACGCCCGGAACATGGAGCGCCGGCGCGCGCATCGCCTTGACGCACGACGGCACCGCCGCCGAGGCGGGCGCGTTCGCCAGGGACGTCGAGAAGATCGTCCGCGACGTGTAGTCGACGTTGACGGCGCCCGGGTGCGGCCCCTGGCAAACGCGTCGGCGTCGCGCCCGTCGATCACGAGCACGGCCTTCTGCTCGGTTTTCAAGCACGCCTCCCGCGTCATGGGGCTAGGAGCTGCCGTCGCATCCGATGGTGACCCCAAGTACCGATGGCCGTGCCGGTTGCTCTGCCCGCACCATCAGGAACACGGTGCCGTCGGCGGATAGATCGTAATTGGCCAAGGTGATGGTCGCGCCGACGAAGGAGCCTTCGAACAGCGTCGTCGGAATGCCCGCGCGCTCGACGCCTGCCCTGAGATCGACTCGCATCATGCGGTTGCCGCTGCGGTAAAACAATTCCGAGCCGCTCGGAGACCAGACCGGCTCGGTGCCGCCCTCCGTCGACAGTTGGATCTTGCCGGCGGCGTCGGGAAATGTGACCACGACCACTTCGGCGCGGCCCGACTCGTCCGTGACGTAGGCCGCATGCCGTCCCGACGGCGCGATCACGGCGGCATACTCGTTGAACTTCGTTCGAATGAAAGGTCGCGCCTGCCCGGCCTGCCGGTCGAGCAGCCACAAGTCCGCGCCGGTGTCGGGGTGATACTCGGTATATAGCAGCGAGCCGCCGTCAGCCGACCAGGCACCCGCCACCTTGTCGAACTCACTGCCGACCAGCAACTCCGGCGCTGAAGATCGATCGGGGCGCAACAGGTAGAGATCCGAGGGGCCGCCCCGACTCGAGCTGAACGTAATGATGTTCGGATCCGGTCCCCAGATACCGGCGAAATTCTCGCCATCGAAGGTCAGCCGCGTCAGGCTGCCTCGCGCGAAATCGTACAGCCATAAGTCCGATCGGCGATTTCGCAAGCTGACGATTGCGGCCGCTCCGCCCGGTGCCAGGCGCGGCTCCTCGAGTGACTCGCCACTGATGTGACGCTGCGTTACTTCGCCATCGGTGCCGACGCTGACGAGCACGCGGCGCATCGTCTCCGCTTCGCCAGGCACATGCAGCAGCACACCGTTGCTCGACCAGTCGAAATGCGCGACGCCTGTTGCGCTGGTCGATACGCATTGCTGCACCAGGCGCGGCGTGCCGACGACGTGCCCGCCGGGCATCTCGAAGGCCGCGGCGAACAGCGCGGCGCCGCGCGACCAGACGAGGCGGCCGTCTGCCAGACATCGCCCGTCCGTGGCGTGCTGGACGACCAGCCGGTGCCCGGTCCGGCTGTCGGTGATGGCGAGCGACGCCTCATCGAAAGAGGTCGCGCCTTCATAGCCAATCGTGAAGAAAATGGCGTCGCTATCCGGCGCGGCGTGAGGCCACCGATGCGTGCGTTCGCCCGCCTCGAACGCCAGAGTGGTGAGCGGTGCCGCAACGCCACCGGATGCGGCGATGCGCCACAAGCCCGTCGTTGGCCCCGGCGCGAACACGATGTCGCCGCTGGCCGTCCACGCCGCCCCGCGCATGTCGGCAACTTCGCACAACGCCAGCGCCGGTCCGCCGTCGAGCGGAAGTTTCTGCAGCCGCCGGCGCGACTCGAAGCCGATCCATCGCCCATCAGGTGAGAAGAACGGGCCGGTCGCGCCCTCGGTGCCAGGCAGCCGCCGGCCGTCGAACTGATCGAGGTTCCTCAGGAACAAGTGCGTGGTGGCGCCTTCCTCCACGACGCACACAACTTTTGATCCGTCGCGCGCGAGAGCCACTACCCTTGTGGTCCCCATGGCCAGAGCAGTGCCGGGTGAAAGGGCGATGTCCAGACGCACCGGGCCGGGCAGCGGCGACGGCGCGACGACGGCACGCGGCGCCGATGGCGCGCCTGGCAAGCTGCTCACCTCGGCAACAAACTGGTAACCGCGCCGAGGCACGGTCGTGATGTATGGCTGCTCCTCCGTATGGCCCAGCAGCTTGCGCAACAGGAAGATGTGTTGGCTGAGGTTGGCTTCTTCCACCACGGTGTCGCGCCACACGAGCCGGAGCAGCTCGTCTTTACCAACGATCTGTCCCGCCCGCTCGACCAGGGCCAGAAGAATGTCGAAGGGCCGCGCCGTCACGCTCACCGGGCATCCCTCGTGGGTGAGCACGCGCCGGGCCGGGTCCAGGACGAAAGGTCCGAAACGGTGCATATTGAGAATTCTTGAGAGTTCTTTCGCGCGGATTAAAGACTCGCTACCCGTTCACGGACCATGATGCACCCCGGTTCACAGTTACCCGGAGGATAACGATGGCAGTTTACATGGTCGAACGGAATCTCGCGGGCATCACGATGCCCCAGCTGGCGGGCGCGCAAAAGTCCGCAATCGCCACCGCGCAGAAGTTTACCGCTGACGGCACACCGGTCCGCTACATTCGGAGCACCTTCGTGCCGGGAGAGGCGCGGTGCATGTGCCTGTTCGATGCGGCGAGCGCCGAGGACGTGAAAAAGGTCAATGAAGCGGCCGAACTTCCGTTCGTGCGCATTGTCGAGGCGCTCGATCTGACTCCGGCCTCCTAGCCTTGGCCGAGCGAGGGAGAGCCGCGCGGACCGGCCCTCCCTCGCCCGGACCCTGGACCTTAATAGAAGAGGCCCCTAACCGACTGCGGCGGAGTTCGGCAGGTCATGCGCGACGAACCGTCCGTCGGGAGAGAACGCCATGGTCCGCGGGCGATATCCCGCAAGTCTCCTGAGCGGCCTGGCCGCTCCGCCATCGTGGGCGCGGGCGAACACGCTGATGACCCGACGCCCGTGCATTACGAGCTGTCCAGGCGGGCCTCTCGACTGGAGCTTTGAGCAATCCGTGTTACCCTCGGCGCCCATGATCCGTCTACACGCCCTGGCGATCGCCACCATCTGTGCCACCCTCGCGGCGTGCGCGCGTGAACAGGCGCCGCCCTACGATCTCGTCGTCGCCAACGGACGCGTTCTGGATCCCGAATCGGGGCTCGACGCCGTGCGCCACCTCGGGATCCGCGGCGGGAAGATTGAGGCCGTGTCGGAGTCGCCGCTGAGGGGCGGCCGCGTCATCGACGCCTCTCGCCACGTCGTGTCGCCCGGGTTCGTCGACCTTCACGAGCACGGTCAGCAGGACGAGTCGTATCGCATGATGGTGCGCGACGGCGTGACATCGGCGTTTGAACTCGAAGTGGGCACGGGCGACGTCGCCGCCTGGTATGCCGCGCGCGACGCCGGTCAGATGGTGAACTACGGCGTGTCGGTGGGACACATCCCGGCGCGAATGAAGGTCCTCGGCGATCCTGGCCGGGGCCTGCTGCCTGCCGGAATCGGTGGCAGCGGGACCGCCACGGACGCACAAATGGCGGCCATGGAATTGATTCTGCGCGAAGGGCTGGCGCAGGGAGCGGTCGCCATGGGATTCGGCAGTGCCTATACTCCCGGCGCTCCCATGGCGGAGATCGAACGTATGTTCCGGGTCGCGGCCGAGGGCGGCGTCTCGGCCCACATCCACATGCGCGGCGGGCTCACGGGACTGCATGAAACCATCGCGGCGGCTGCCGCCGCCGACGCCGCCTTGCATATCGTCCACGTCAACTCGTCCGCCGGCGACGAACTCGACGCGTTTCTGTCCGCGATTCAGGCTGCGCGTGATGCCGGACAGGACGTGACGACTGAAGCGTACCCCTACGGCGCAGGCATGACGGAGATCCAGTCGGCGCTGTTCGACGATTGGCCAACGTGGCCGGATGCGCGGTTCGGGCTGCACCAACTCGTGTCAAGCGGCCAGCGCCTCGCGCGTGCGACATTCGGCGCGGCGCGCGAGGCCGGCGGGACGGTGATCATCCACGGGCGATCCGAAGAGCAGACGCGTGCGGCCATCGCCAGCCCACTCGCCATGATCGCCAGCGACGGATTCATCGAGACCGGCCGCGGGCACCCGCGCACATCGGGGACGTTTGCGAAGGTGTTGGGCAAATATGTCCGCGAGGACAAGGTAGTGCCGCTGATGGACGCGGTGCGCCGGATGACGCTCGATCCGGCCCATCGCCTCGAACGGCGAACGCCGGCGATGATGAACAAGGGCCGCATCAAGGTCGGTGCCGACGCCGACCTCACGATTTTCGATCCGGCGACTGTGATCGATCGGGCGACGTATGAGGACGCCACGATTGCATCGGCGGGCATCCCGTACGTGATCGTGGGCGGCCAACTCGTGGTCGAGGGCGGGGACGTGACAGCGGCGCGGCCCGGCCGCGCGATTCGCGCGCCGATCGCCGCCGCGCGGCGCTAGCGAGGCTGGTACGCACGAGAACGACGAGGTCAGCTCAGGGTCTGAGCACGAGCGTTCCGTCCACAAAGAGGCCCCTGATACGGGCTATTGTCAGCTCGCGCGCGGCAAGGCCATGTTCGTGGCGCCGCGGATGATCCGGGCACGTATCAGTCGCGCTCGGTCGGCAACGCGCTAGAATTCGGCGCATGAAACGACTCTCGCTGCTGGTAGCTGCCCTGCTGGTGATCCTTGGCCCGATTGCCGCCGCCGGCCAGGACGGCCTGGTGCCGGCCCCCGACCGCCGTCCGGGAGAAGGCCTCGGCCCCTTCCCCACGTTAACCATCCGCAACGTCATGGTGATCGACGGCACCGGCGCGCCGCCGTTCGGTCCGGCCAACGTCATTGTCGAGAACAACCGCATCGCGCGGATCGACGCGGCCGGTACGCCCGGCGTGCCGTCGAAGGTGCCGGCGCCACCGCCCGCGCCAAACGTGATCGACGGGACCGGGATGTACGTGATGCCGGGCTTCGTCAACCTGCACGCGCACCTGGGTGACCCGATCAAGGCGCCGCAGAACGAGTACGTCTACAAACTCTATCTGGCCCACGGCGTGACCACCCTGCGCGGGGTCGAGCTGACCGCGCAGCCGATGGCGGCCAAAGAAAAAGAACGCAGCGCCGCCAACGCGATCGTCGCACCCCGCCTCTTCAACTACCAGCGCCCTGGCGCCGGCTGGGCGAACGGTGTCGTCGATACGCCCGAGAAGGCGCGCGAGTGGGTGCGGTGGTGCGCCGCCAACGGCGTCGACGGCCTGAAGCTGGTCGCCCATCCGCCGGCCATCATGGCGGCCCTGCTGGACGAGGCCAGGAAGCACGGGCTCGGCTCGACGGCGCACCTCGAACAGCGCGGCGTTGCGCAGATGGACGCGCTGACGGCGGCGAAGCTGGGCCTCGGCACGGTCACGCACTTCTACGGCCACTTCGAACCGCTGATGCGTGACTACCGCGTGCAGCCGTGGCCCGACCAGATGAACTACAACGACGAGCAGTACCGATTTGCCCAGGTCGGCCGCCTCTGGAACCTGATCCATCCGCCCGGCAGTGACGAGTGGAACGCCTATCTCCAGGCGCACCTCAAACTGAACACGATCTTCGACCCGACGATGACGGCGTACGCGGCCACCCGTGACGTCATGCGCATGCGCAACGCCGATTGGCACGACGCCTATACTCTGCCGTCGTTGATGGACTTCTTCACGCCGAACCGCGAATGGCACGGCGCCTACTACTATGACTGGACCTCACAGGACGAAGTGGCGTGGCGCAACTTCTACCAGGTGTGGTTCCGCCTGGTGAATGACTACAAGAAGCTCGGTGGCCGCGTCACCGTGAGCGACGATGCGGCGTACACCTATAACCTCTGGGGCTTCGGCTACATCCACGAGATGGAGCTGCTGCACGAGGCCGGCTTCCATCCGCTCGAGGTGATTCGCGCCGCTACCATGCACGGCGCCGAGGCGCTGCACGAGCCCAAGAACCAGCCGCTGCAATTCGGCATTGTCCGCGCCGGCATGCTGGCCGACATGGTGCTGGTCGACCAGAATCCGATCCGGAATCTCAAGGTGCTCTATGGCACCGGTCACTTTCGACTGAACGACAGCACCGGCCGCCCCGAGCGGGTCGGCGGCGTTCGCTACACCATCAAGGACGGCATCGTCTACGACGCCAAGAAGCTGCTGGCCGATGTCGGCGCCATGGTCGCGGCGCAGAAGAAGCAGCGCAAGCCAAAGTAGGGGCCGGCCTGACCGCGACGAGTGGCAGCGCCTGAAGGAGCTGACGCGCGTGGCAAGCCGGGTACAATGTCGGCGACCCGTCGCCCGTGAAAGGTCCGCCTGAAGGCGGACACCACATCGGTATTCCACATGCGTTACCTGCGGA
>CAYGMD010000170.1:0-8877 GCA_964350785.1 uncultured Acidobacterium sp.
TCGTCACCAATATCAATCGACGCGTCAATGGCCGTTTTTGTTGTCCGTCTAACGCTCGCGAATGAGCCGCGCGGCCTCAGAAGGCGCGAGCCGCGTCGGCTCCATTCGCCTGTTGGGCCGCCGTGAATTCACAGCCGCTGCGCACCATCGATCGTGCCCAAGTCGCGATCAAAGGTGCCGAGCGGCGTGTGTCCCGCTTTCCGAGCGATCTCCACCATGAGGCAATCGGAGAATCCGACCCTCGGTTGCGCCCGAAACTGCGCAACGGCCGCGGCGACCGCCTCAGCGTCTTGGACGGTTAGGTGTTCGTGGCTCAACAGCATCTCGACGGCGGTCGCGACCGCAGCGGAATCACGATCGTAGACGGACGCCAGCACCCAGGTGGCCTCAGCGATGGCCAAGTGCGGCACCCAGGCCCCCTTGGCAACAAAGGCCTCGGCAACGGCAACCTGTTTGGCGTCGTCTCGCGTGATGAGCCGGACCAGCACGTTGGTATCAACGGCCCGCATGGCGCTTCTTGATGTACCGCCGGATTCCGTTCTTCATCTCCTCGATGGTTCGCCGCCGTGGCGTCTTCGAGAAGAGCACTCGATGAATGTCCTCGGACGAGTAGCGGCCTGCCTTGCGGACGACGACTCGGTCGCCCTCCTCATCCCATTCGAGCACCGAGCCCGGACCGACGCCCAGTCGTTGGCGCACCTTGGCGGGAACCGAGACCTGACCTTGAGCCGTGACCTTCGAATGTGCAAGCGGCATAAGCACCATATTACCACGGTAATTGGCATTCCAGGTCCGCCGCGACGGAGATCGGGATCCCCTGTAGCTCGGACTATGCGAGGGTCTCGGATTCTGTCGGCCCAACGTTTCCGCATGAGCCGCGGCGGCCTGATGCACCGCATTCTGCCACACCCCCGCTACGCCGTCGGCTCCATGCGGTGGTTAGGCGCCTGGTCAACGAGTCGCGGTGAGAGCTTGCTCCGCACGGGCGTAAATTCGATGAGAGTGACTTCTCGAGCATCGTCGGCAAAGTGGCTGATGGCCACTGCGCCATGGCGTTTCGTGAACTCTGGCTTAACAAGCAGCCCGGTTCGCGCGTGCTTCGGAAAGTACATTACGCGTGACCCTGGCCCTCCTGACTTGACGGGAATTCCATCTCGACGCATCAGGGCTTCGCTAGTTAGCGCGATTGCATCATCCATGCTCTGGCGGTCAGTGTAGGTGAAAGCGACCAACCAAGTCTCCAGGTCGACCGCGGGGTGGTTCTCCGCCCGCATAGCGATCGTCACACGGTCAACGGTCCAACTGAATGCGACGATCGGAGCGTTGACTCTCTCCCCTTCTCCCGCCTGGAGCTGCGTCGGCTGAAGGTCGGCAGCACGCCATGCCACGAGGTCCGCAACGACGACACCGGAGTCCCGATTCACGATCGGGATAGTGGATTCGGCTAGCGTGAAAGGTCCGACGTGAACTGCCCTGAACGATTCGCCTTGGGTGCCACTTTGCAATGACACAGGGATGACATCACTAGCATGGCGGCCCTTGGGATAGGCAGCCTGCAGCCAGACGTTCCTAAGAGCGGCTCCTCGGACCGAGATAGCGATGGGAAGATCGAGAACGTAGGTTTCGGCGCCTTCGTCTTTCAAGGCCACGAAGACGGCCCATGGTTGACGCTCGGACCGGTGGCTATTGGCCGGCCTCCCAAACTGCAGCCGAGCCCTTGCGATATTGAAGGCACCTTGGCGTGCAGCAATGTGGTAGGCGACCGCTGCCGATACGGCGATACCGATGAGGCCGAGGAGCAGATTCGGATCCATAAGGAGTTGAGCGCCTAACGGCATGGCGCTCACCCGCGGCGCCGCACATCGGTTCTCACGAGTCGCTCAGACTCTGCGCGGCGCCGACGGGTGCAGCGCCTGGTTAGGCCGTCTATGGCGTACGTGCCTTGGCGAGGATCTCACTATAGGCGCTGGGAATTCGACCAAATCCATCGGCGACACTCATGTTGGCCTGACGCTCGTTTAGAGAGGCGTTCGCATCGGTCGGAGTCTTGATGTTCATCATCGGAATACCATTGAGGACTACGCCACACTCAATGATCGTCTCCGCCCCGTTCGCATCGAACCCAATTGTCTTGAAGATCTCGGAGAAATTGAAAGCGAGGACTCGAACCATGCCAAGCACTTCTACGGGCCGGCCCTGGATGGTAGCTGGATCCTCAGGTTGATACACAAACCTCACACGGCGTCTCGTCTCAGAGATCTGCTGGTCGTACACCTTGGCATCGCTGACGAAGCGAATTCGCTCATTGGCGCTAGTAAACAGTGCGACAACCGAGCCGAGCCCAAAGTCATATTGCTCCGGCCCTGGCGGCGATTTCTGTGTGGATGCTTCGACGCTGATTCGAAGTTCAATTGAACGAATGAGTTTCGGATCAGCTGAGATGATGATATCTCTGCCCGCTTGCATCGCTCCCGGTGAGTTGATGATCGTCTGCGAGGCGGGTGATGTCGAGGGAGAGTTCTCAGCCGGAGGCTCCAAGGGTTTTGGCTCTGGCCCGCGGGCGCCCGTATTGCTCGGTGCTGGCTGCGCGGCATTGTCACCGCTCGATTGCCCTAGACCTCCTTGTGTCGCGCTGTCGGCCGAGTCAGATTCGGGGACTGCCGAGAGACCCGGGGCGATTGCGGTGTCCTCTGGCAAACTAATAATCATCGCCCCCGCCACCACCCACACCAACACCGTGAGGCCAACCGCAAAAGAGACAATGGCTGCCTTGGGGCTGTTCATGGTGCTATTAAAGACCGGCGTCAGCAGAAGAAGCACGACGCCAACGACAAGATTGGCGATCCACCCCCCGGAGACCAACCTCTTGCGAGTTCGCTGAATAATCCTCTTCCACAATTCTGCTGTTTCTCCGGATCGGCCTAACGATCGGCGCTCAGCCGCGAGCCGCGCGGGAGCGCTGCTTCGGTTTGGGCTTCTGTCGAGCGCGGCTCGACGGCTGCAGCGCCTTGTTAGCCGGTGATGACTGAGCAGCACCGCGTCGCGGCCGACGAGCAGGAACGCCGTTGAGAAGACCGTCCGCACTTAGATCTTCGTCGACCTCCGGCCAATGCACACCATCGCCGTCGCCGATAAGCTCCCAATTCGCGCGTTGGGCAGGTGTTGCGTCTGACAGTCGCCACGACCACGCCAGCGGCACGCTGATGACGCGACCATCAACGAGATGGGCCGTGATCGTCTCGTCGGTGACGACGACGTGACCGATTCGGTTCTCAACGCTGACCGCAGTGCTCATGCCAAGCCTCGATGATGGATGACTCATTCTCGACGACCACACGCCGAATCTCGTTGAGTTCGCGCGGGCTGAAGCCATGATTCCACGTCAACTCGACCGGAGACAGCCAGAACTTGCAGTGGTCACGATCGCGCCGAACGTGGACGTGCATCGGTTCGTTGCAGTCGAAACTGTAGAAGAAGAACCAATACGGCCCAGGAATGCCCGGAATCTTTGGCATTCAGTTCGACTCCACGCCCGATGATCGCAGGGTTTCGTGGATCTGCCAAGTCCGGCTAACGGTAGCGATGAGCCGCGGCGCGCCAGCGACAGCTCACGCGCCGACGGCTCCATCGCGTTGTTGGGCAGCCCGTCCTTGACGACGCTGGACGGCCGCTTTCGTGCGCCTGGGGGTCACCTTCACGGTCGAGCGCTCCGCCTCGCGCTCGTGCTGCCGGATCGTCTGGGCGATGCGATCCGCGTTGAAATCGTGAGCGCGCCCAATGCGTTCGCGGACCTTATGGATTTCGTCGATGATTGAATCCCGGTGTTTCATCACGGTTTCCTCGTCGGCAGTTCCTCAGGCGTGCAAATGATGGGCGGCGTCACACCCGTAGAACGACATACCGCCTCAATCGTGCCACGCATCGTGGCGTTCGCCAAGTGCTTGCAGTTCCACGTCAGGAGGTACGTCACATGGTGAGCCGCAGCCACCCCGATGTGAAAGGCATCAACCGTGGCCTTCTCCGGCAGTGCCCCTTTCCGGACCAATTCCTTCGCTACCTGGGTCGCGGAGTCTGTGAGCGCGAGCACGGGGAGGCCGCGTAGCGCCCGCAATCGACGCGCACACATGACCGCGTTGCCGGCTGATGCCTCGTCCAGTACCAGCTGAGAGACCCGCAACTCGTACGCCGCTCGACCACGCCACCAGGCCCGCGTCAGCGTCTGGTGAGCCGCCAGCACGGGGTCGCGACTCGGCCGCGCCGTCAGGTAACTTACGATGGTCGTTTCGATATAGACCGTGGCCATGCGGTGGATGATCTCACACCACTGCCCGATTCATCGCAATTGGTCTGCCCAACAAGTAGTCGGCAGAACTACCTAGTTCGCCCGCCCACCTGAAGTGCGGAGTCTAGTTCCCGGACTGGCTGCCGTCAAATACCTGCCAAGTCTCCTGAATCAACTGACTTCGCGGTGGCCCGCCTCCGCCTGGTCCATGTAGATAGGCAGATCGACATATTTCGATAGGGCGACCTGGGCCGTCGGCCTAGTCCCCCTACCCGCGTCCGCTTCGTCCGTCTTGATCCAGCGGACTGCGGACGCCACGGCCACCCTGGTTCAGCACATGGGTGTAGATCATCGTCGTGCTCACGTCACGATGACCGAGCAGTTCCTGGATCGTGCGAATGTCGTACCCCGACTCCAACAGGTGTGTCGCGAATGAATGCCGCAGGGAATGGCACGTCGCCGGCCTGGCAATGCCGGCGGCCCGCGCCGCATCCTTGACCGCTCGCTGGACCACGGACTCGTGCAAGTGGTGCCGCCGCTTCTCTCCAGTCGCCGCGTCCACATAGTGCCGGGTGGCGCGAAAGACCCACTGCCACGGCCACTCAAACGGCGCATTCGGGTACTTCGACCTCAGGTCGCCCGGCAGCGCCACACCGCCACATCCCGCAACGAGGTCCTCCGCATGTTGCTCTTTCATGACCCGCAAATGCTCTTCAAGCGGCCGGCGCAGCGCCTCGGGAAGCACGGTGATCCGGTCCTTGCCGCCCTTGCCGTCACGCACCACCTGTTCGCGTCGCTCGAAATTGAGATCCTTGACCCTCAACTCGACGCATTCCTGCAGCCGCAACCCGGCGCCGTACATCAGCGAGGCCATGATCCAGACCGGCCCATGCAGCCGCGCCAGCACCGCCGAGTACAGAAACAACACCGCACTGAGCGCCTGGTTCTGAGTCGACGCACTCTAGCCCCCTTCGCGACCGCGAGGTCCGACAGAAACCCTGTGACCTCCGCCTCGCCAAGCTCCTTGGGATGACGCTTGCCGTGAAACAGGATGAATCGCCTGAGCCACGAGACGTAGGCCTCCTCGGTCTTCGGGCTGTAATGACGAAGCCGGATGGCGGCCCGAACCTGATCGAGCAATCGCGGCGGTCGAGTGAAGGATGGGGCTGACATGCCCGACGGCCATTGCGAAGAGCATGCCGTCACGTCCTTACAGGGCGAAGCGCGCGCAAGACCACCAAAGGTCGCAGAATCTGCCGCACGGGTGGCGGTAGCGAGTGGCAAGTCCTGCTAGGGCACAACGGCCCAGGACAACCCTTCGCGTCTCGCCTTGTCCTCGCCTTCCAGCTTTACCAGGTGCGCCAGCACGCTCTCGCGGGCCATCGGGGCCAGCGCCGGGGCAAGGTCGGTGTAGATGCGATCGGCGATCGCCGCCACGCTCGCCAACCCGTCGGCCAACGCGGACAATACCTGCTGCTCCCGCTGGCGGCGATGATCCAGGTAGTACTGGATGAGTGCCATCGGGTCCTCGATCACCGGGCCATGCGCCGGCCACGCGCGCGCCGGCGACAACTGCCGCACGCGCTCGAGCGAGGCCAGGTAGTCGGCCAGACTGCCGCCGGAGGAAGCCGGGATGAAGACGGTGGTGCCCAGTTGCAGGAGGTCGCCGACGAACACCGTCCGCGAGTCTGCGTGCCACAGCGCCAGGTGATCCGGCGAATGTCCGGGCGTGTGGAGCACCTCGAGCGGGCCGGCGCCGCTCATCACGATCTCCCCGTCGGCGATCGTCAGCCACGGCACGCTGGGGTCGCGCTCCGGCCACGGATGCTTCAGGAACCTGGCCGCGGGCCATCGCGACTGGATCATCGGGGCCCCGGAGGCATGGTCGCTGTGGGCGTGGGTGACGACCACGTCGGCCGGGCCGCCGGCCGCGGCGGCGGCGATCGCCTCGAGATGCTCGGGCCGGCCGACCCCGGCATCGATCAGCACCGGCCGCTCGCCGGCAATCAGGTGGGTCCAGTTGCCGTCGCCGGTGTACGGCCCGGGATTACCCGCGTGCAGGAGCGTGGGTTTCATGGCGCAGGCGCGACAGCCCGACAAACGACACCGCAAAGGCGATGAACATCAACCCCGACGCGCTCACGTACGGCGTCGTCATGCCGTAGGAATCGTAGAGAAACCCGCCCCACGCGGGACCGATCACGCGGCCGAGGCTGGCCAGCGACGACGCCAGGCCAAGAATGCCGCCCTGATCGTCGGCATCGGACAACCGCGACACCATCGAGGTGAGCGACGGGTTGTTGAAGCCCATGCCGACGGCGAGCACGCCCAGGGCCACCAGCAGCGTCGGCACGCTCCACGCAAACGGCACCATGCCAACGCCCAGGGCAATGCAGAAGATCGCCATCGGCACGAGCCGCGCCTCGCCCACCCGCTTGACCACCTTGTGCACCAGCACGCCCTGGATGGTGGCAAGGACCAGCCCGATGAAGGCAAACAGGAAACCGATCGACGTCGACGTAAAACCAAACCGCGCCTCGCTGAACAGCGCGAACGTGGCCTCGAAGCTCGAGAACGCCGCGGTCACGATGAAGAAGAGGGCCAGCAGCAGGACCAGCGCCGGCTTGGTCAACGCGTGCTTGAACGCCTCAAGCCGTCCCAGGGTCTTGGTTTCGGCGCTCGCGCGGCGCGATTCAGGCAGCAGGTACCACGCCCCGATGAAATTGGCCAGGCACAGCGCCGAGGCAAACCACATGGGCGCCTCCGGCCCAAAGCGGCTCAACACGCCGCCGATGGCCGGGCCAAAGATGAAGCCCAACCCGAAGGCCGCGCCCACCATGCCCATGCCCTTGGCCCGGTTCTCGGGCGTCGTCACGTCGGCAATGTAGGCCTGCGCGGTGGGAATGTTGGCGCCGGCAATGCCGCCGATGATGCGGGCCACGAAGATCAACGGCAGCGACGTCGCGAGCGCCAGCGCCAGGTACGACAGGCACGATCCCATCAGCCCCAGCAGGATGATCGGCTTGCGCCCTATCTTGTCGGACCAGCGGCCCCAGATCGGCGAGAAGATGAACTGCATCAGCGAAAAGCTGGTGCCGAGCAAGCCGATGGTGAACGCCGAGGCCCCGTACGACTCGGCATAGAACGGCAGCAGCGGGATGATGATCCCGAAGCCGAGCAGGTCGATGAAGACCGTGATGAAGATGACGACTAGCGGCGACATGGGTCGGTGCTGAGGTGCTACGGTGCTGACGTGCTGCGGTGCTGGAGTGCCAAGGACTTGGCGTGCAGCCAGAACGACAGCAGAAAATAGTACACCGGAAACACCAGCGACAACAGCATCCACGGACCGTCCGTGGCCGGCAGGCGCCAGATCATCCACACGAAGAGCCCGGTCCAGATCGCTGCCAGCACGAGCGTCGGCATCTTCAGCACCTCGGTGCGCGACGGGTAGACGTAACGAATCGGCACGAACACCAGCACCGCCAGCGCCAGCAGGATCACCGCGTTGACGAGCGGCGCCAGCTGCCAGACGTAGAGGTAGATGACGGCGACGTTCCAGTACGAGGGGAAGCCGGTGAAGAAGTGGTCGCCGGTATGCGCCTTGGCGTGGGCCTGGGCGAAGCCGTACGCGCTCGACAGCAGCATGGCCGCGCACACCGGGAACGGCACCGGCACGAGGCCGGCCTGCCACACGATCAGCACCGGCACGAACACATACGTCAGGTAATCGACGATGTCGTCGAGCTTGGCGCCGTCGAAGTGCGGCAGCCGCTCCTTCACTTTCAGCGCGCGCGCCAGCACGCCGTCGGTGGCATCGACGAGGGTGGCCACCGCCAGGTAGAGGAACGCCGCGCGGAAGTTGTGCGCGAAGGTCACGCCGGTCGCGAGCAACGCGATCACGGCGCCCGTGGCGGTGTAGAAATGCGCGACCCAGGGAAGGATCGGCACCACGTCAGAGGCGGCGTTCGGCGTTGGGGAACGAGTTCCAGACCGGCACGCCGCAGAAGTGCGAGCCTTCGGTGCACCGCGGCGACGCGATCTTGTTGCGCAGCACGCACGGCGGGCCGAGGAAGCGGCCCAGCTGCGGATGGATGGCCTGGACCTGGCTGATCTCGTCCATCGACGCCAGATAGATTTCTTCCTGCGCGTTGAAGCAGGTGCGCAGGGTCCACTTGTGCTGCAGCGCGATGAACGAGCCCGACTCGACCAGGCGCAGCGCCTTGGCGTTGGGCACCACGTACAACGCGTACTCGAGCGGCACGCCCAGGGCGAGCAGCCTGTTCTTGGCGGCCCACGCGTCGGCCATGGCCTGCTCGTACACCGCCAGCGCCTCGGCGTTCCGGCGAATCAGCCGCGGCGTGATGTAGTCGGGCGCGGTGGTGTCGGCCAGCGTCATCATGGGCCGCGACGCCGGCACCATGCGGTGGCGCTGGTCCTGCGAATCGGCGGTGTGGCTCAGCTTCTTCTCGAACACGTAGCTGGCGTGGTTGAGCGTGCGCATCATCGGCGAGTGATACGCCACGTCGAGCATGTCGACGCGGTAGGGATTGCGCGCCGGATTCATCACCCGGTCGATTGCTTCCGCGTCGTCC
>CAYGMD010000170.1:8887-9515 GCA_964350785.1 uncultured Acidobacterium sp.
CATTTCGACGGTCGTGATGCCGAAGGTGGCGCGCACGGCGTCGGCCACCACGCGCTCGGCGCCCGCCGACCAGTCGCGCAGGCGCGAGACGCGGCCCTGCAGGCGGCGATCGAATTCGGCGGCAAAGGCATCCCCCGACGCGCGCGTGTTGGGAAACTGCAGCTCGGGCATCGACTCGCGGGCGAAGGTGTCGAGGCCGATCTTCTCGAAGAACATCGGGTCGACCTCCTTGACGAGGTCGACCATGGCGCCAATCACCATCGCCGCTTCGTACGGCACGTCGCCGGCGTTCAACATGCGATGCAGCCGGTGCAGGACGATGCCCGACACGGTGTGGACCATCGAGGTGAAGGCGCCGATCGGAATCACGTAGCGCGCGGTTTCGATGGCCTTCTTCTCGGCCTCGCGCTCGACCGCCTTGAGCCGCGCCGGCGTATTGGTGGGCCGGACGTAGCGCAGTTCCTTCAGGATGGCCCAGGCATCGTCTTTGAGCAGTGCCGAGAGCCTGGCGTACGAGTCCCAGGCCTTGAGCACCGCCTGTTCGTAGATGTCGAGCGCTTCACCCGTGAGGGGCGGCACGAAGGCGCGCGGCTCGTTCAGCTTGACGTAGCGCTGGCTCGACTGCTCC
>CAYGMD010000171.1:0-9501 GCA_964350785.1 uncultured Acidobacterium sp.
ACCCGCGGCAACGCCAATCTCCAGTTCAACACGCCGCACTCGATTGCCACCGACTTCCAGGGCAACGTCTACGTCGGCGACCGCGGCAACGCCCGCGTGCAGGTGCTCGACAACGACTTGAACTGGAAGGCCAACTACGCCAACGTCGGCAACCCGTGGGCGGTGTGCGTCTCGGGCGGCCCCGGCCCGAAGAACCCCGGCAAGCAGTACCTCTACGTCTCGAACTCGTGGCAGGACAGCGCGCCGGCCGCCGGCGCCGAAATCACCGGCGAGGTCTACAAGATGGAGCTCGACGGCACCATCATCGGCAAGTTCGGGCGCGCGGGTAAGGCCGCCGGCGAGTTCGCCACGATCCACCAGATGGATTGCCGCGACCCCGGCGTGATCTTCACCGCCGAAATCAACAACTGGCGCTCGCAGAAGATTCTGCTCAAGCCCCAGCAAATGAAAACGACGAGCCAGCAGTGAAGGGGTCCAGCATGAATCGCACCGTACGCACTCTAGGCACGCTAGGCACCCTAGGCACCTTATTCCTTGGCGCCTCGCTCATCGCCCAGGCCGGCGTCCCGGAGCTTTCGTTCACGACCACCGACCTGCTCAAGACACCCGCCGACGTGTACGTCGGTGAAGTCAGCGGCGTCGGCGCCAATTCAAAGGGCCTGATCTACGTCTACACGCGCACCGGGCATCCCTACGCCACGCTCGGCGACAACCGCACGTTCTACCACGGCGGCTCGCGGCTGTTCCAGTTCGACGCCGCCGGCAAGTACCTGCGCGAGTTCGGCCAGGACGTCTACGGCTTCAACGCCGCGATCGGCCTGCGCGTCGATCCGCAAGACAACGTCTGGACCATCGACGAAGGCGCCAACCAGGTCGTGAAGTTCGACACCGAAGGCCGCGTCGCGCTGGTCCTGGGCCGCAAACCCGAGGCGATCGGCGTGCGCCTGGCGACGCCCGGCGCGGGTCCCAGCGGTCCACCGGCTGGCGCCGGCCCGGGCGGCGGCGGGCAGCCTGGCCGCGTGCCGGGAGCCGGCATTCCCGGCTCGAGCTTCAGCCGTCCCACCGACGTGGCGTGGGATCGCACCGGCAACATCTATGTCGCCGACGGCATTGGCGCCAACGACCGCATTGCCAAGTTCGACAAGGATGGCCGCTTCATCAGCCATTGGGGATCGACCGGCAATGGGCCCGGACAGTTTGCCGGCATCAAGGCGCTCGCCATCGACGCGCAGGGCAACGTCTACGCCGCCGACCTGGGCAACAAGCGCATCCAGGTGTTCGACGCGAACGGCGCGTTCAAGTCGGAGTTTGGCGGCGTCGGCACGCCGATCGCGATGTGCATCACCCGCGGCGCGACCGAGCACCTCTACATCTCGCATGCCGGCGATGCCGACGGCATGGAGGACGCGGCGATCTACAAGGTGCAGCTGGATGGCAAGGTGGTCGGCAAGTTCGGCACCGCCGGCAAGATGCCGAAAGAGTTTGGCCTCGCCAACTCCCTCGACTGCCGGAGCGATACGGAACTGCTGGTGGGTGAACGCACCAACTGGCGCGTCCAGAAGGTCTCGCTGAAGTAGCTACTTCACTTCCAGGTGCGCCTGGATCGCGGCAAAGAACACGTCGGCCATGCGCTTGTATCCCACCTCGGTGGGATGCAAGCCGTCGACGCCGATCACCGTGTTGGCTTCCGGCTGTAGCGCGGTGTACAGATCCACCACCACCGCACCTTCGTTCGCCGCGTGGACCTTGATCATCGCGTTCAGCTCTTCGAGCACCGCGGGATTCAGCGACCGGCGCCCGCCCGGCTTGGTCGGCATCATGGTCGCCACCAGCACGCGCGCGCCGCGCCGCCGGCCCTCGGCCATCATCTCCAGCAGCGAATTCGCCGGCGTGCCGGGTCCGAAGATCGTCAGGTCGTTGGCGCCCTCGAGCAACAGGACCACCTCGGGACTCGTCGCGGCCATTTCCGACGGGAACCGCTGCACGCCCTGGAACGAGTACTCACCGGGCACGCCGGCGTTGGTCACCGACACCGACTGCGTCGGGTAGCGCGCCTGCAGCATCGACACCAATTGCGTCGGATACGAGGCCGCCGGCACCACCAGCATCCGCGCATTGGGCGGAGTGAGGACGGCGACGCCCGGCCCGCCGGGCGCCACGCCGACGGGCACCGTCACTTCACCGGCAGTGAGGCTGTCGCCGAACGCGAGGAAGCGCGTCCGCGACAGCGTCGGGGTCTTCGACGGGGTGGTGGGGGTGGATCCGCCGCATGCCGCGAACAGCGCGCAGCCGGCGAGAATGGCGAAGGTTTTGTGCATGAGGTGGACGTCCGGCATTTTACCGGACGTCCCCCGGTTTCAGTAACGCCTAGTAGCGGTAGTGTGCCGACTTGTACGGCCCTTCGACCGCCACGCCGATGTAGTCGGCCTGTTCCTTGCTGAGCGTCGTCAGCTTCACGCCCAGCTTGCCGAGGTGCAGGCGCGCCACTTCTTCGTCCAGCTTCTTCGGCAGGATGTAGACGCGGTTGGCGTCGTAGTTGGTGCCCGACAGGGTCGGCTGGCCGTTCATGCTCAGGTGCAGGTCGATCTGCGCCAGCACCTGGTTGGTGAACGACGAGGACATCACGAACGACGGGTGGCCGGTGGCGCAACCGAGGTTCAGCAGGCGGCCTTCGGCCAGCACGAGGATGCTGTGCTCGGGGCGCTTGCCTTCCGCCGGGAACACCCACTCGTCGTACTGCGGCTTGATCTGCACGCGCCTGGCGCCGCCCTTGGCGAGGCCGGCCATGTCGATCTCGTTGTCAAAGTGGCCGATGTTGCCGACGATGGCCTTGTCCTTCATGCGCTTCATGAGGTCGACGGTCAGGATGTTCTTGTTACCGGTCGCCGTGATGAAGATGTCGGCGGTCTCGATGACGTCCTCGATCACCGTCACCTGGTAGCCCTCCATCGCCGCCTGCAGCGCGCAGATCGGGTCAATCTCGGTGACGATCACGCGGCAGCCCTGGCCCTTGAGCGCCTGGGCGCAGCCCTTGCCGACGTCACCGTAGCCGAACACGACCGCGACCTTGGCCGACAGCATCACGTCGCTGGCGCGGTTGAGGCCGTCGATCAGCGAGTGGCGGCAGCCATAGAGGTTGTCGAACTTGCTCTTGGTGGCCGAGTCGTTGACGTTGATGGCCGGGAACAACAGGGTGTTGGCCGCGGTCATCTCGTAGAGGCGATGCACGCCGGTGGTCGTCTCTTCACTGACGCCCTTGATGCCGAGGGCGATCTTCGACCACACGCCGGGCCGCGCCTTCAGTTCCTTGCTGAGCGTCTCGAGGATCACGCCCCACTCTTCCGGATCCTGGTCGGGGTTGAACGCCGGGACCTTGCCCGCCTTCTCGAATTCGAGCGCCTTGTGCACGAACAGCGTCGCGTCGCCGCCGTCGTCGAGAATCATGGTGGGGCCACTGCCGTCGGGCCACATCAGGGCCTCGACCGTACACCACCAGTATTCGGTGAGGGTCTCGCCCTTCCACGCGAACACCGGGGTGCCACGCGGGCTGGCGGGGGTACCGCCGGTTTCGGGGCGGCCGACGGCCACGGCAGCCGCGGCGCTGTCCTGCGTCGAGAAGATGTTGCAGCTCACCCAGCGGACGTCGGCGCCGAGGGCGGTCAGCGTCTCGATCAGCACGGCGGTCTGCACGGTCATGTGCAGCGAGCCCATGATCTTGGCGCCGGCGAGCGGCTTCTGGCCGGCATAGCGCGTGCGCAACGCCATCAGGCCGGGCATTTCGTGCTCGGCAAGGCGAATCTCGTTGCGGCCGAACTCGGCCAGGCCGAGGTCGCGCACTTTGAAGGGTTCACGGCCGGCCTTCCTGGCCAGGTCAAACGCGTGCATTTCGTTTACTGCAGTTGCCATCTTTCTCTCTCCTGGTTGCTTGCGTTACTCGTTATTCGTGCTTGGAAATCTTCTTCGCCGTCGCGACAAACAAACTGGGGCCCTTCACGTCGGCCTCGGTCGGCAGCGGCGTGAACACGGGCTTCTCGAAGCCGGCGGCTTCGAAGTGCTTCTTCATGGTCTTCTCGGTAAAGCCCAGCCAGACGTGCCCCATCTGCTGCTGGTACTCCTCGCGGTCGTGCGGCAGCATGTCGACGATCAGCACCCGCCCGCCGGGCCGCAGCACGCGGCCCACTTCGGCAAGGGCGCGCACCGGTTCGGGCACGTGGTGCAGCACCAGTGCCAGGATGGCGACATCCAGTTGCGCATCGTCGATCGGCAGGGCCTCCATGTCGCCGCGGCGGACGTCGACGTTGGCGCTGCCCTTCAGGCGCCGGCGCGCGGCCTGCACCATGTCGGTGGAGCCGTCGACGGCAATCACCTTGGCGACGTGGGGCGCGATCAGTTCGCTGACCTGGCCGGTGCCACAGCCCAGGTCGCCCACCGTGAGGCTGTCGTCGATCAACGCCAGCAGGGCGTGCAGGTGGAAGCGATCCCCAAACAGTTCCTCGCGCAGGTGATCCCACTGCCCCGAGGCCGAGGCGAAGAACGCTTCCGACTTCGAGCGGCGGCGTGACAGCACGCTCTTGAGGCGCCGCTCGTCCTGCTCGGCGCCGTTGGTCGACGACATCTGTTCGCGAATGAGCGGCCACAGCCGCTGCGCGCCGGAGTCGAGGCCCTCCAGGGTCATGCCGTAAAAGCGGCTGGTGCCGTCGCGGCGCGACACCACCCAGCCATCGTCGGCCAGCGTCTTCAGGTGGCGGCTGACGGTGGACTGCGGCAGCTGGAGCACCGAGCAGATCTCATTTACCGTCAGCTCGTGCCGTTCGAGGGGCAGGAGCATGCGGCAGCGGATCGGATCGGCCAGCGCGGCCATGTGGTCGAGGATCTGGGGCATCTCGTGGAGGCAACCCTGCAGGGGCGGCCATTTATCCGTCCATCCGGATGAACGAGATAATACCTGAAACAGGTCGCGGGTGCAACTGGTGCGGATCAACGCCCGACTACGGCCGGTAGCGCGAATGCACCCGCCGCACCCCCTGCACCCGCTGCTGGACAGCCAGCTGTGCGGCAGCGAGCCGTTCGAACGGCAACCTTCGCCTTGGTGCCGGCCCCTGGGGCTCGCTTCCACCCTCGCGCCTGGCGGCGCTACGGCGGACAGGTCGCTCGTGGGGACACTCCCCAGGAGGCCGCGGCAGCGGCCGACGCCCACGAAGGCGCGAAGCGCGGAGCCCCACGAGGGCCGAAGGCGCTCGCCCTAGCCGAGCTCCGCTTCCAGGCGAGTCACCAGATCATCGAGCTGTGCAACGACGGCTCGTACCGTATCGGGCTGGGCCAGGTCGACGCCGGCGCGCTTGAGCAGCGTCATTGGGTGGTCCGACCCGCCCGAGCGCAGCAGATCGAGGTACCGCGCGACGGCGGCCGATCGCGTGGCCTCGTCCGGGCTGCGGATATCGTCCATCAGCTTGGCAGTCGAGGCAAAGCAGGTCGCGTACTGGTAGACGTAATACGGCGACTGGAAGAAGTGCGGAATGCGCGCCCATGTGTGCTGCGCGCGGGTGTCCGGCGCCAGCGCGTCGCCCCAATACTCGCCCAGCAGCCGCGCGTAAATCCCGCTCAACGTCTCCGACGTAATCGGCTGATCGGCCTCCACGAGCCGGTGCGCCTCGAGTTCGAAGTCGGCAAACAGCACCTGGTTATAGAACGTGCCGACGATGTTGTCGATGGCGTGCTGCAGCAGCACCGCCCGCTCCTCGCGCGTGCGCGCGCGCGCCAGCATCAGTTCCAGCAGCAGCGCCTCATTGAGCGTGGACGGCACTTCGGCCACGAAGATGGTGTAGCCGGAGTAGACGAACGGCTGCGCTTCCTGCGACAGCAGCGTGTGCATGGAGTGGCCCAGTTCGTGCGCGAGCGTGAACACCGCGTCCAGCGTGTCGTTGTAGTTCAGCAGCATGTACGGGTTGGCGCCGTAGACCGGCGCCGAGTACGCGCCGCTGCGCTTGCCCTGGTTCTCGTACACGTCGATCCAGCGCTCGGCGAACGCCTTGCGCACCCGCACCTGGTACTCGGCGCCGAGCGGCTTCACCGCCTCGGTGATCCAGTCGAGCACGTCGTCGTAGCGATAGCGCTCGTCGGAGTCGACCAGCGGCACAAACGCATCGAACACGTAGTAGTCGCGCAGGCCGAGCACGCGCTTGCGCAGCTGGTGATACCGGCGAAACGGCGCGACGCCGTGCTTGGCCTCGCGAATCAGGTTCTCGACGACGCTGGTCGGGATCGCGTTGCCGAACAGCGCGGCATCAAGCGTGGTCTGGTAGCCGCGCGCCCGCGCCTCGAACCAGTCGCCCTGCATGACGCCGTTATAGAGCGAGGCGTAGGTGTTGATGTTGCCGATGTAAGTGTCGTACAGCGCTTCGTACGCCTTCTGCCGGTCGGCCTGGACCCGGCACGTCGCCAGCAGCTTGCGGTACTGGCCGTAGCTGACCTCGACCGACTCGCCGGTCGACAGGGTCACGGTCGGAAACCGCGCGTCGGCGGTGGACAACGCCGCGTAGGAATCTTTCGGCACGCCGCCGAGGCGGCCCGACAGCGACAACAGCTTCTCGCCCTGCTCGTTCAGCACGTGCGCCTGCAGGCGGAACACCTCTTCGATGGCGAAGCGGTAGAGCGCGAGTGCCGGCGACTGCGCCATCCAGTCGCGCACCGTCGCCAGCGGCAGCTTCAGCAGTTCGGGCTGAAACCACGACATCGCCTGCTGCCACTTGGCAAACAGCAATTGCACGCGCTGGCGCTTGGCGTTGATGGTGTTGTTGCGCTGGTCTTCGTCGTACTGCAGCGCGGGGTAGTACCACACGCGGTAACTCAACTGGTCGAGCGCGTCGCGGTCCTTCAACGCCCTGAGCAGTTGATCAGCCCCCTGCCCGAGCGTGCCTTCATACTTCTGGTAGGCCACGATGCCCGCATCGAGATCGGCGAACGCCGCCTCCCAGGCCTCCCAGCTCGGGAAGATGGAGGTCAGGTCCCAGGTATAGCGGGGATCGAGCGAGTCGCGGGTCGGGACCTGGGTCGAAGACGCCGGTGCGGGCGAGGGCATCCGCCGATCATAACAAGTTCGCGAGCTGTCCCAGCGCCGGACTGATGCGTTCCACGATCCGCGGCCGAGCTATCGCCTCGGCCAAGGGACCAGGCAGCGCTACCGTTTCGCCGATGGCCGGCTCCACGACTTCCCGGAACTTGGCCGGATGCGCCGTCGCCAGAAACAGGTGCCACGGTGACACGGTGCCAGAGTGCCAAGGTGCCTTGGTTCCCAGGTACGCGATGGCGGTGTGGGGATCGGCCACGTAGCCGTAGCGCTGGTGCAGCTCGGCGATTGCCCCCTTCACCTCGCCATCGTCGTGCACGTTGGCCGTGATCATCGCCCGCATGGCCGCCCGATCGCCGCCGAACAGCCACTGCAGCCGCTCGAAATTGCTCGGCGCCCCGACGTCCATGGCGTTGGCGACGGTCGCGATCGACGGGCGCGGTTCGTAGACGCCGGTGTCGAGATAGCGCGGCACGGTGTCGTTCACGTTCGTCGCGGCCACGAACCCGGCGATCGGCGCGCCCATCCGCCACGCCATGACGCCGGCCGCCAGGTTACCGAAGTTGCCGCTCGGCACCGAAATGACCACGCGCGCGCCGGGCGGCGCCTGCAGTGCCGCGTACCCGTAGTAGAACATCTGCGGCACGAGCCGGCCCAGGCTGATGGAGTTCGCCGAGGTCAGCCGCACGCGCTGCCGCAAGGCCTCGTCCGCAAACGCCTGCTTGGCCAACCGCTGGCAGTCGTCGAAGGTGCCCGACACGGCCACGGCCGTGACGTTGCCGCCGAGCGTCGTGAACTGGGCCTCTTGCACGGCGCTGACCTGCCCTTCGGGATACAGGACGACGACGCGCGTGCGCGGGACGCCCCAGAAGGCCTGGGCGACCGCGCTGCCGGTATCGCCGCTCGTGGCCACCAGCACGGTCAACCCTTCGACTCCCGTGCCGTCGCCGGCCGCGACGCCACGTTCGCTCAGGGCAAGGAAGCGCGCGAGCGTGCGCGCGCCCACGTCCTTGAAGGCGAACGTCGGGCCGTGAAACAACTCCACCGCCTGGAGCGAGGCGTCCAGCCGAACGATGGGAACCGGAAAGCTGAGGGCGTCCCGGATCAACGCGGCCAGGTCAGCCGCGTCGAACTCGTCGCCCAGCAGCGCGTGCGCCATGGCGACGGCGACGTCCTGGAACGACGCGCCGCGCAGCGACTGCCACCACTCCCCGGGGCGGCGGTCCAGCGTCGCCGGCACGTAGAGGCCGCCGTCGGGCGCCAATCCCGCGACGACCGCCTGGCGGAACAAAACGGCCGGCGCGGTGCCGCGCGTGCTGACACAGATCACGATTCGATCACCAGGGCCGCAGATGACACGGAAATCACGATGTTCGGCGTCATCTGCGTCATCTGTGGCTCACAATCCTGGCGCCTCTGCGTCCGACGAGCGACACCCACAGGTCCGCGCCGACACCGCTTTCGGCATTGAACGCGCGCCGCATGGCATCGCCGGCGCGGTTTGCCACCGCGATGGAACTGGCCAGCGCGAACACGGACGGCCCCGAACCCGACAGGCTGCACCCGAGCGCACCGGCCGCCAGCGCGGCGGCCTTGACGGCATGGAATCCCGGTACCAACGAGGCACGCTTGGGCTCGGCGATCACATCCTCCAGCGACCGTGACAGCAACGCCTGGTCGCCGTTGAACAGCGCGGCCACCAGCGCGCCGAGGTTGCCCCATTGGCGGACCGCGTCGCGCAACGGCACCGTGTCGCCCAGCAGGGCGCGGGCGGCGCCGGTCTGCACTTCCACGTGGGGATGAAGGACCGCACACGCCAGGCCGTCCGGCACGGGCAGCCGGACGATGTCGGGTGGATTCGCGCTGCGGGCGAGGACAAATCCGCCGTAGAGCGACGGCGCCACGTTGTCGGGATGCGAGGCGCCGCAGCCGGCCTGCTCGCCCGCCATGGCGCACGCCAGCAGCAGGTCGAGCGTCGCCGGACGGCCCAGCAGTTCGTTGACCGCCACCACCGCGGCCACCGCGCTGGCGCCACTGCTGCCCATGCCACTGGCCAGCGGCAGCCCCTTGTGGATGGTCAGCGCGACGCCGCGGGTCGTCTCGAGACGCCGCAGCAGCGCTTGCACGGCGGCGCTGGCGGTGTTGCGCGCCGGGTCCGTCGGCAACCGGCCGCCATCGCCGGCGATGGCGGCGATGGTGACACCCGGTCCGTCCTTCTGGGCGGCAATGACGACATCGCCCGGCTCGTCGAGGGCGAAGCCGAGCACGTCGAAGCCGCAGGCCACGTTCGACACCGATCCCGGCGCGTATGCAGCGATCATCTGTGTCCTTATCTGTGTCTTATCTGTGGCCGTCATTCGGCGCGAATCGGGATGGGCACGCCGTCGGCGCCGACGGCCACCAGCACCACTTCCGCCTCGGTCACTTTCACCTGT
>CAYGMD010000172.1:2500-9471 GCA_964350785.1 uncultured Acidobacterium sp.
ACGCCACGCTCGTCGGTGAGCTTGCGATCGTTAATCGACAGGCCGCCCTGCTTGATCAATCGCGCCGCCTCGCCCTTCGACGCGGCAACGCCGGCCGTCACCGCAAGCTCCGTCGCCGCCATGCCGGCCGCGAAGGCCGCGCGCGGCAACGTCACCGCCGGCACGTCCGCAAACACCATCAGCACGTCGTCCACGGCCGCATCGGCCAGCGGCCCCCCGAAGAGCACCGCCGACCCACGCTCGGCCCGCGCCAGGGCATCGGCCCCGTGCACCATCCGGGTCACCTCGCGCGCGAGCGTGCGTTGCGCTTCGCGCGCGTCAGGCTGCTTGACGACGGTTTCCTCGATGGCGGCGATGGCCTCGCGGTCCAGCCACGTGAACAGCTTGAGGTGGCTGACGACATCGCGATCGTCGGTGTTGAGCCAGAACTGGTAGAAGCGGAACGGCGACGTGCGCTCCGGATCCAGCCACACCGTGCCGGCCTCGGTCTTGCCGAACTTGGTGCCGGACGAGGTCTTCAGCAACGGCCACACCAGCCCGTGCGCCTTCTGGCCGCGCACCTTGCGGATGAGGTCGGTGCCCGCGGTGATGTTGCCCCACTGGTCGCTGCCGCCCATCTGCATGGTGCAGCCCTCGTGATCGAACAGGTGCAGGAAGTCGTACGACTGCAGGATCAGGTAGCTGAACTCGGTGTAGGAAATGCCGTCCTCGCTCGCGAGACGGCGGCTCACCGACTCCTTCTGCAGCATGTAGCCGATGCTGAAGTGCTTGCCGACGTCGCGGAGGAACGTGAGGATGTCGATGGCGCCCAGCCAGTCGGCATTGTTGACGATGCGGGCGGCGTTCGGCGCCGCCGAGAAATCCAGGAAGCGCTCGAGCTGCGCGCGGATCCCGACGACGTTCTGGTCCACCTGGTCGGTCGACAGCAGCACCCGCTCCTGCGACTTGCCGCTGGGATCGCCGATCATGCCGGTGCCGCCGCCCACCAGCGCGATCGGCGTGTGCCCGAACCGCTGGAGCCGCGCCAGCCCCATGACCGTGAGCAGCGAGCCCACGTGCAGGCTCGACGCGGTCGGATCGAACCCAATGTAGGCGGTCACCTTCCCGGTCGCAAGCGCGTCCCTGGCGCCATCGGTTGCCTCGGAGTACATGCCACGCCACTGAAATTCATCGAACACGCTCATAACTGACAACTATAAGTTGAAAGTTGAAGAGTTGGCAGTTGGCAGTTGCAGTTCAAAGTTGCAGTTGCAGTTAACAATTGCCACGGCGCGGTGCGGCCTTGCGGTCGACAGGCCCGGGAGGGAAACTGAAACTGGAACTGGAACTCCTAACTGAACCTTCCAACTGCCAACTTCTCAACTTTCCACTTTTTCCATACACTGACCCCGTGGCCCTGACGCGCCGCGACTTTCTCCGCTCGGCCACCGTCGTCACGACGGGCGCGCTCACCGGGATGGCCGCGTACGGTGTCGCTTATGAGCGTCACCACCTCGATCGCATCGTCCGCGACGTCGCCGTGCGCGGGCTCCCGCCTGCGCTCGATGGCCTGCGCATCGGGATGATTACCGACGTCCATCACAGCTCCGTGGTGCCGGCCGACGACGTGGCGCGGGCAGTGGCCGTGCTCAAGGAGGCGGCGCCCGACATCATCGTGCTCGGCGGCGACTACGTGTCGTTCTTTGATCGACGCTACGTCGGGGCGGTGGCCGAACTGCTGGGGCCGCTGGCCGGCGCCCCGCACGGGTCATTCGCCGTGCTCGGCAACCACGACGACGAGCGGGACATGCCCGCGGCGCTGGCGGCGCGCGGCTTCACGGTCCTGAAGGACCAGCGCACCTCGCTGCTAGTGCGCGGCGAGCCCCTGGATATTGCCGGCATTCGTTTCTGGACGCGGTCGCCGGGCGAAATCGCCGCCGTGCTGAAAGGGACCGGCGGCACCACGGTGCTGCTGGCCCACGACCCGCGCCGCCTGGTCGAGGCGGCCGCGCTGGACGTGCAGCTGGTGCTGTCGGGGCACACGCACGGCGGCCAGGTCATTGTGCCGGCCATCGGACCAATCGCCGGGCGCAAGTTCCCCGTGCTCGCCGGCTACGCGACGCGCGACAACACGTCATTGTTCGTGAGCAAGGGCGTCGGCACGGTGTATGTGCCGGTCCGCATCAACTGCCCGCCTGACGTGGCGGTGCTCACGCTCCGAACCGCCTCGGCCTAGCGGCTGCGCTCGAGGAGCCGTGCGATCGCCTCTGGGTACAGGCGGTGTTCGGCCTCGAGGATGCGGGCGGCCAGGGTCTCGGCGGTGTCACCGGGCACGACCGGCACCTCGCGCTGGAGGACGACCGGCCCGGCATCGAGTTCCTTGTTCACGATATGAACAGTGGCGCCACTGACCGCGGCGCCATCGTCCAATGCCTGCTGCTGGGGATGCAGGCCGGGATATTTCGGCAGCAATGACGGATGGATGTTGAGGATCCGGTCCGGGAAGGCGTCGACGAACACCGGGCTCAGCAGCCGCATGAAGCCGGCGAGACAAACCAGCCCCACCTGCCGCGCTCGTAACTCTTTCACCATCGCCCGGTCAAACTCTTCCCGGGTCGCATACGCCTGATGGCTGAGCACGAGGGTTTCGATGCCGGCGCGCCGGGCATGTTCGAGGCCCGCCGCATCGGCACGATTCGAGATGACGAGGGCGATTACCGCATCGAGCCGGCCGTGATCGATGGCGTCGATGAGGGCCTTGAGGTTGGAACCACGCCCCGAGATGAGGACGCCGAGAATAGGAATAGGGGTCGGGGATCTTTTCGAGGTGGCATCCACTTTGCGAATAGTAACTCGCAAACTGGAGTCGTTGCCGGTCCAGACCGAGCGGTACTTCTTACGGTGAGAAATGGGGTCGGGGATCTTTTTCACGGGCTGGCACTCGCTTTGCGTTGATAGATGGCCATCAACGGAGGCCGGTAATGCCCAGGCGGTTTCGGCACACCCTTCAGGGTGCGGCGTTTCATGTCATGAATCGCGCAGTTCGCTGCGCCCCCATCTTCCAGACGTCGGACGACTACGACGCCTTCCTGGCGGTAGCCCGGGAGGGACTCGCACAACACCCGGTCAAGGTGATCGCCTACTGCGTGATGCCCAGTCATTGGCATTTCGTGGTTTTGTGCGAACGAATCAAGGAAATTTCAGATTGGATGCATTGGCTGGCGGGCACTCACGCGAGGCGATGGCATGGCGCACACGGGACGCGTGGAACGGGCCATCTCTATCAAGACCGATTTCGAGCGGTGCCGATTCAGACCGAAACCTCTCTCGTTCGGGTCTGCCGATACGTCGAGCGCAACGCGCTCAGGAAGGGTTTGGTCGAGGTCGCGGAGGACTGGGCTTGGGGAAGCCTCCATGCGAGTAGCAGAAATTGCCACCCAATTCCGCTGGCACCGTGGCCAATTCCGCAACCGACCAATTGGACCGAGATTGTCAATGGCGATGAAAACGAGTCAGAACTGGAGGCGTTAAGAAAGACGCTTCGGCGAAACCAGCCGGTCGGCGAACTCCAATGGCAAAAGGCAGTCGCGCCGTTCGTCGGACTTTCGATGCGGCAAATCGGCCGGCCGCGAAAAAGATCCCCGACCCCTTAAATCTGCTCGGCCGAGCGCAGGGACAACGCGACAAAGGTCAGCGTGCCGTTGGTGCAGCCGCCGGTCGGCAGCGTCGGCGCGCCGATGACGAACAGGTTTTCGTGGTCGTGTGAGCGGCCGTGGCTGTCGACCACGCTGGTCGCCGGATCGGTGCCCATGCGGCAGCCGCCGGCGGGATGGTCCCAGTACGTCGAGACCGATGGCGGGCCGGTCAGGCGGCCATTGCTGGCCCGCGCCATACGCTCGAACACGCCCGTGCAGTGCGCCAGGGTGGCGGCCTCGCGGGCCTCGGCGGCGGCGTCGAGCCGGCGCTCGATCCGGGGCATGGGGTCGCCGTAGCGATTCTTCGACGTGGGGTCGAGTGACAGCCGGCTGTCGATCGAGGGATGCGAGTCGTAATAGGTCCGCAAGCGGACCGAGCTCCCCTTGAGCGCGCGCCCGCGCCAGTCGTTGAGCAGCGCGTCGCCCAGCAACAGGCCGCCGTCGGCGCCGCGCAGCCGCGGCTCCTTGCCGGCCGAACTCTCCCACACCCGCGTGTCGTGCCGCACAAAGCCCTTGCCCGTGTCGCACCGGAAGTACTCGCGAGAGATCAGGCTGTGCGTCATGTTCTGGCCGGGGAACGTCTCCTCGTCGATCGTCGCCTGGGCGGAGATGAACTTGTGGCCGTTCATGAAGCGGCCGACCAGGCCCGACCGGTTGGCCACCCCGTTGGGAAACCGCGCGCTGGCCGACAGCAACAACAAGTGCGGGCTCCAGCACTGCCCCGAGGCAAGGACAAACTGCTTCGCCCGATACTCGGTGACCTCGCCCGGCCGATCCTGGTGATACCCCTGCGCCATCGCAATGGTCGATCGCCCCTCGTCCACCACCAGGCGGCGGATCAGCATCCGATCGTGCAGCGTCACCTTCTTCGACGCGATCAGCTGCTGATAAGTGTAGTCAGGCGAGTAGCGCGCACCGGTGGGACAGACGTCGCCGCACGTGTCGTAGAGGCCACACTGCCCGCGGCCGCCAAACGGCGCGCTCACGTTGCGCGACATCGGCAGCGGCGAGAACTTCAGCCCGCTCTGCTCGGCCCACTTCTTGAGCACCTGCAGGTTGTACGACAGCGGCATCGCCGGCTGCGGATACGGCGCGGACCGCCGATCTTCGGGATACGGACTCGCGTCGCCCGCCACATTCAACCGCCGTTCGGCCTCGACGTAGTAGCGCTCGAGCTCCGGCCACGTGATCGGCCAGTCATCCGCAAGGCCGTACAAGGACTTGAGCCGGAGGTCTTCTTCCGAAAACCGGTTGCACGCGCCGCCCCAGTGCAGCGCCTGCCCGCCCACGGCCATGGTCATCGAGATCATGCCCCTGGCCTGCTGATCCTCGATGAAGTCGTCGTGCCACGGATGCTCGCCGTACTCCAGCGCGCGGCGATGGTACTGGCCGCGGTTCTCGCGATCGAAGATCGATCGGCCCGCCTCGACGACTGTGATGCGCAGGCCGGGCTTGAGCTCGGTCAGCCGCTCAATTAGCATGGCGGCCGTAATCCCGCCGCCGATGACGCAAATGTCGGATTCGTGAATGGGCATGGCGGTCGGCGAGGACTAGACTCCCCGCCCTCCATTCAATGGCTGCGGCCGCACCGTGGTCACGCGGATGGCGCGATACGTGTGCCGGCCGATGCGCGCGTTGTAACAGAGATCGTTGGCGGCACTGCTGCGGAAGTAATGCGCCATCAGGTCGGCCACCACGTGCCGGCCGTCCGGGCGCTGCGGCAGGTTCTGGAGGCCGGCCTGCTTGAAGGCCGCATCGAGAATGGCGCGGCGCGCGTCGAGCGGCAACGCGCCAAAGCGGGCGCCGCGCTCGGTCGCCGCCTGCTGCAGGGCCGCGATCTGGTTGCCATAACCGGCCGCAGGCGACGGCCCGCTCCGGATCAGCCGCGGCTCGCCGTAGCCGTGCGACAGCGGCACGCCCTCCCGGTACTCGCGCAGCCACCGCAGGAAGTTGTCGACGGCCTCGTCCTGGCCCTTCGCGCCAAGGGCCGACGGCAACACCGTCGTCGCCACGTCGCGCAGCACAAACACGTGGCCCGTGCTGAGCAGGTCGGCCTGCGTCAAGGCCACAGCCGACAAGTCGGCCCGCCACACCGGCAGCGAGACCGCACCGGAGGCCAGCCATTGCAGCAGCACTCGGCGATTCATCGCCGCATCTTACACCGTTCGCCGGCGGAATATACGGACCACCGGTGGCCGACATGATTCGCGCTGGCGTGATCGGGACAACGTGGCCGCCGGTGGGCGCGTCAGTGGCGGTCGCCGGACCCCACGCACCCGCTTCTACGACTCCTGCATCGTCGAGCGCGCGGGCGGCGACGATCGAGAAGCGCCAGTAGCCGCCCTGATTCGGCGTCGCTACACGTACTCGACGCCCGGATCACCCGCGACGATGTCGCCAATAACCACGCTGTTGGCCTCGCCCGCATTCAGAAGGGCCTTGCGCACGGCGTCGACGTCGCCCTTGGCGACGACGAGGATCATGCCGATGCCCATGTTGAGGGCGCGGCGCAGGTCGTACTCGGGCACGCGGCCCGACTCGCCCAGCCAGCGGAAGATCGCCGGCACGCGCCACGACGCGCGGTTGACGCGGGCGGCGGTGCCCGGCGGCAGCACGCGCGGCAGGTTGTCGGTGATGCCGCCGCCGGTGATGTGGGCCATGCCCTTGATCACGCCCGTGCCCAACAGTGGCTTGATCACCGGCAGGTACGAACGATGCGGGCGCAGCAGCGCCTGCCCCACCGTTTCCCCGAGATCGGGCACATGGCTGTCGACGTTCAACTTCAACTCCTCGAACGCGATCTTGCGGGCGAGCGAGTAACCGTTGGTGTGCAGGCCGCTCGACGGCAGCCCCAGCAGGACGTCGCCGGGGGCAATCGTCTTGCCGTCGATCAGGCCGGCGCGATCGACGGCACCGACAATGAAGCCGGCCACGTCGTACTCGCCGTCGTGGTAGAAGCCCGGCATCTCGGCGGTCTCGCCACCGAGCAGCGCGCAACCGTTGTCCTTGCAGGCCCGCGCCAGGCCCTGGACGATCTGCTCCGCCACGTCGGGCGAGAGCGTGCCGGTGGCAAGGTAGTCGAAGAAGAACAACGGCACGGCGCCCTGCACCAGGATGTCGTTGACGCAGTGGTTCACCAGGTCCACGCCGATGGTGGTGTGCTGGTTGGCCATGAAGGCGACCTTGAGCTTCGTGCCGACGCCGTCGGCGCTCGAGACCAGCACCGGCTCTTTCCAGGCGGCGGTGTCGAGCTTGAACAGGCCGCCGAACGAGCCGATTTCCGACAGCACGCCGGGC
>CAYGMD010000173.1:0-9157 GCA_964350785.1 uncultured Acidobacterium sp.
GGCCGAGTACGTGAAGATCAACGCCGAATACCGCACCTAGTTTTCACAAGAGTTCAGGAGGTCAGGAGCTGATTTTTTCTCCTGATCTTCTGAACTCCTGTCTTTGAGGGGCAGCCGTGCAGAATTTTCTCTCGATCCTCGATCTCGATCCCGATCGGCTCGCCACGGTGCTGGAGCTGGCGGCCAAGCTCAAGCGCGCTCGCGTCAAGGGCATGAAAGCGCCCACCGCCGCCGCCCTGAACGGCAAGCACGTGGGCCTGCTGTTCGAGAAGCCGTCGCTGCGCACCAGGGTCACATTCACCATTGGCGTGCGCGAACTCGGCGGCGACGTCGTGGAAATTCCCGCCGACGTGATGCACGCCGACCGCGAGCCGATCCAGGACGTGGCGCGCAACCTCGAGCGCTGGGTCGACGCCGTGGTCATCCGGACGTATGCCCAGGAACGGCTGTCGCACATCGCCGAGATCACGCCGAACCTGCACGTGATCAACGCGCTCAGCAACGAGGAGCACCCCTGCCAGGCGCTCGCCGACATGCAGACCCTCGCCGAAAAATGGAGTTCGTTCGCGGGCCGGCGGATTGCGTTCGTCGGCGACGGCAACAACGTCTGCACCTCGCTCGTGCACGTCGCGATGATGCTCGGCATGGCCGTGAACGTGGCGACCCCGAAGGGCTACGAACTGCCGGACGAGGTCGTCGACCAGGCGGCCGCGGCGTCGCAGAAGGGCGCCGGCCTGACCGAGTACACCGACCCCAAGGCGGCGGTGCGGGATGTCGACGCGATTTACACCGACGTCTGGACGTCGATGGGGCAGGAAGTCGAGTACGCCGATCGCAAGAAGCTGTTCCAGCGCTACCAGGTCAACGAGAACCTGATGGCGCTGGCCAAGCCCGGCGCCCTCTTCATGCATTGCCTGCCCGCCCACCGCGGCGAGGAAGTCACCGATGAGGTGATCGAGTCGCCGATTTCGGTCGTGTTCGACCAGGCCGAGAACCGCCTGCACGCGCAGAAGGCGCTCCTCGTCCAGATGCTCACGTAGCGCGCGGCCGCGGCCGCCGCCCGCGGCGACCGCGTACAATCGAGGCATGTTCCGGCAGACCACCGAGACCCTGGGCGAGCTGCCGTCGGCCGAGCCGATGAGCCCGCGCGAGCGCCGGCGGGCCGGCACTTACATTGCCACGGTCGCCCTGCTCGTGGCCCTCGTCGTCCTGGCGGTGGTGTTCGACCAGTTCGCCGCCACCGGCGTGTTCCTGATCGTGTTCCTGTCGTTTGTCCTGGCATACCTGATCGCGCCGGCCGTCGAGCGGCTGCGCTACGCTGCGGCCCCCTCGCGACGCGGACGGCCGCTGTCGCGCGGCATCTCGGTGCTGGTGATTTACGGTCTGGTCGCGGTGGTGACGTTCCCGCTCTGGACGTTCGCGGGCCAACGCCTCGGGCCGGCCCTGGAGCGAATGACGGTGCTCGTGCCGCAGCACACGGCGCGATTCATCGCGCAGCTTCGCGCCAGTGAAGGGTGGCACGATTCGCTGGGGCTGCCGATGGCGATCAACGAGCCGGTCGGGGCGATCACCCGCCGCGTGACGCGCAGCCTCGAAGGCGAGGCCCGGGGGCTCGGCGCCGAGCTCAGCGGCATCCGGCGCCTGGTACCCTGGCTCTCCATGGTGCCCGTGGTGGCGTTCCTGCTGCTCACGCGCTGGCACCGGTTCCGCCGCTCGACTACGCGCGCCCTGCCGACTCCGCACCTGCAGTGGCGCGGCGACGAGTTCCTGCGCAACCTCAACCGCGTCCTGGCGGTGTATACGCGCGCCCAGGCCGCGTCCGCCGTGCTGATCGGGATGATGTGCTGGCTGGGGTTCGCGGCGCTCGGCCTGCCGTACCCGGGGACGCTGGGGATCGCCGCCGGCGTACTGGAAATGGTGCCGCTGGCCGGCCCCCTCGTGGTGGCGGTCGTGGCCACCGCGATGGCGGGAGACCGGGTGGCCGCCGTTCTCGTGTTCCTGGCCGGGTTGCGGCTGGTGCAGGACTACGCCATCTACCCGCGCCTGATCAGCCACGTGATGCACCTGCATCCGGTGGCGGTGGTGCTGGCGTTATGGGCGGGCGCGGCCGTTGGCGGCATTGTCGGCGTCTGCCTCGCGGTGCCGATTGTCGGCTGCACGCAGGTGGCGCACCGGCACTGGCGGGAGTATCGCGAGATCGAGGACCTGATCAAGGAACGCGCGGCCGGGTGACGGGCGTTCCGGCTACTGCTTCACGCGACGGGCGCGAATCAGCACCTGGATCTCGTCGTTGCGGCCATTCTCGAAATAGAGCCGCTGCCGGCCGTCGGCGTCCTGCGAGATGACGGCGGGAATGGCGCTGGCCACCACCGTCCAGCCCGCCGGCAGCACCACCGAGTTGCGCGGGCGGCCGAAGGCGCGGTCCCACACCAGTTCATCGCCCTCCAGCAGGTAGCGATTGGGATCGGTGTAGGTCTCGGTAATCCGCAGGCGCGCGGATTGGCCCTGTGTCACGGCCGGGAAGGCAATCACCACGACCTGGGTCGTGTCGGCCACGGGCTCGCCGGCGTCCAGGCCGCGCTTCTTGAGCTCGGCGCCGCTCACGGTCTCCACTTTCAAGACCTCGCCGGTATCGAGCAGCACGGCCGACGGATTCGACACCGAGCTGCCGGCGCGCACGACGTTGAAGTAATGCCCGACGCCGGGACGCGACTCGGTGTAGTCGTGGAACAGGCTGAACGAGTGCGTCGCGGGGTCGTTGGGGAAGTACACGATCTCGCGATCCTGGTGGGCGCGATCCGAGAGCCGCGCCGCCTGCGACGCCAGGGCCACCGGCGTGGCCAGCCCGCGAGCGGTGGGCAGCTTGGGGGTGAACGGCGCCAGCCCGGGCCGGGCGCGAATCACCAGGGGCGCCGCGGCGGCGCTCGAGTTCATGAACGTGATCATCACGCGGCCGTCGGCCGTGGCCATGACCTGCGATGGCACGTTGCAGCTGATCAGGTGATACCCCGCAGGCAGCACCACGGCGTTGCGGCGGATGCCGAGCGAGCGATCGAACACGATGGTGTCGCCGTCGCGGTAGTAGCTCTTCGCATCCTTGTAGGTCTTGTCGATCAGGACGCGCCCCTCGCCGCCCTTCGGCACGGGCCGGGCGAGGTACACCTTCAGCCATTCGGTTTCGAGATCGGCGGCCGGGTGGCCCTCGGCGCGCGCCTGCGCGCCGCTGACGACTTCCCACTTCAGCGGCCGGCCGGTCAGCAGGTCGGTGACCCGCTCGTCGGTGGCGACGCTGCCGCGGCGAATGGCGTTGAAGAAGAACGGCGCGCCGGCGGTCGTCGCCGTCACTTCATAGAGGATTCGGAACTGCGCGGTGTCGGGCCCCAGCAGCTCGTAGCGGGTGTAGTCGTCCTCCTGCGTTTGACGCTGGGGTCCCTGCGCCAGGGCCGGGGAAACCGCCGTCAAGACCAGGATCGCCGCCAGCAAGTGTCGTCGCATCCCGCGGATCATACGTCACCGCAGGCTCGCGAGCACCCACTGGACGATCCGCTCGTCGGGCATCAGGGCCTGGGCGGTCATGAGGTAGTCGAGGCCCTCGAGCCGCTTTCGCAGGCCCTGCTCGATGCCGCCGAACGACAGCAGGTGCGGCACGACGAGCACCCGCCGGCCGAGCGCGCGGTGCCGCTCGACCGTCGCCCGCAGTTCCCGCGTCGCCGCCTCCCTGATGGCCGGCCCGGCATCGTCGCGCACCGTCAGGCACTCCACCGCGGCAAACGGCGCTGCCGCGCGCACCTGTGACGCGAGTTTGCCCATGTCGGCAAGCCAGCGTTGGTTGTCATCGTCGGGGACCGGTCCATGCGCGACGAGGATCACGGCTTCGCTTTCGGGCACGGTGCTGATCGACCGCGCCCGGTCGGCCACCACTTCCCCAATCAAGGGATGGCCGTTCAGGGCGGGCGTGATTCGGACCGGCACCGTGAGCGAGACGGGTGACGCCGGGTCCACCGGCGCCTGGTGGTTCGAGTCGTCGGCGGCGGCTGCGCCATGGGCGCCGTGGTTCATGCGGGCGAACCGCTTCAGGTCGGCCGGCGCCACCGATCGCAATCCCAGCAGGTACTCGGTCGACGTGATCACCGAGCTGTGTGACGACACGAACAACGGCACGGCCACAATCGCCGTCACGCCGCGGGCGGTGAGCTTGTCGACCGCGGCCTGAATCGACGCGCGCGACGCCATGCCAAACGCGACTTCCGTGGGCTGCGACGCATCAACGGCTTTCGCGACGGCGGCAACCCGATCGTTCCACTGCGATTGCCCGCCATGAGCCAGCAGCAGCACGCCGCTTGGACCTGGCACCTGCGCAGTGGCGGCGGCTGCCGCCGACACCAGCCACAAACCGACAACCGTCCCAATCACCTTCATACTGCCTCCATGCGCCCTACTTCGCCCACGTCCAGCGCAGGCCAAAGCGAACCGTGCGGCCGGCGTCCGGCCGATAAATGGCCAGCGGCGCGCCAGTCGGCGACATCCGGCCAAGGTTGGGGTCCTGGTTGTCGGCCAGGTTGTCAATCGCGGTAAACGCGCTCAGCCCCCGCAACACACGCTGCGAGGCGTAGAGGTCCCACAACGCGTAGCCGGGCGCGATGGCGTCCTGCGGATGGCCATTGACCATGGCGCGGGCCGCGATCCAGTCGCCATGGAACATGCCGCGCAGGTTGATCGTGAAACCCACCTGCGGCGGCCGCCAGGTCGCGCGGATATTGGCCTGATGGCGGTGGCGGCCGGTCAGCGGCAGGCCGGTCCGCTCGTCCCTGGCATCGAGGTAGGTATATGCGCCGGCCAGGCTGAGGCCGGTGACCACCGCCCATTCGCCGTCCAGTTCGACGCCCTCGGTGACGGCGTGGTTGACGTTCCTGTACGTCAGCAGCAGGCGGCCCGCGACTGGCCGGAACGACAGGTCGAGGCCCTCGCGCGCGAAGATCTCCGCGACCTGCGCGGGCGTCGCCGCAAAGCCGAGATTCACCGATTCGATCAGGTCGTCGACATCGTTGCGGAAGACGTTCACGCCCAGCCGGGCCCGCCGGCCCGGTGTCGCATACTCGCCGCCGGCCTGCAGCGAGTTGGCGGACTCGGGCTGCAGCGCCGGATTGCCAATGACCTGGTAGATGCTCGACGGGTTCAGGAAGCGGTAATACAGCTGGCCAATGTCGGGCGCCCGGAAACCATGACCATATGAGGCGCGGACGCTGAGGCCGCCGCCCAGCCTGGCGTTGGCGGCCAGCTTCGGCGACACCGCGCCGCCAAACTCGGAGTGCTCGTCCATCCGCACGCCGGCCGTCGCCGTCACCCGCGTGCCGATCGTCAGCCGATGCTGCAGCCAGGCGGTGCCGACGCTGGCCACTTCGCCCGCGTCCGTGCGCAGACGGTTGACACCGGAGTACGTGTCCTTCGCGTACTCGACGCCGCCCTGCAGTTGCTGGCGCGAGCCGATGACCTGCGAGAAGGAGCCGTCCACTTTGAAGAGCCGTTCGTCGAGCTCGCCCGGCGCCAGCACGGTGGCGGCCGGTGGCGCCAACCTGGCGGTGGACTGCTCGTCGTAGCGGGCGACATAGGCGCGCGCCTGAAGCGATGTCGTCGGGCGCGGCAGCCAGTCACCTTGCAGGTTCACGTTCAGGGTCTGCTCATCGATCACGTCTTCCTGTGGGCCGAGTTCGCCGTTCGAACGTCCCGTCGTGCGGTTGTCGTACCCAGTGACCACGGTGGCGAAGGACAGGTTGCCGCCGGCGCGCAGACGGCCGCGGGCCAGGAAGTCGAGCCGCTTGAACGGCGCTCCGGTGGTATCGAAGGTCGTGGGCGTCAGGTCAAAGCCATCGTTCTGGTGGTGTTCGGCCCACACCAGGGCCGAGACGCGATCACCGAAACGTTGGTGTTGAGGGCTTCGCGCAGCTCTTCCTGCCGCGACGCCGACACGACCTGGACCGCCTCGATGACGGGGGCGGGATGCAGGGTCACCACCAGCTCGGTCGCGCTCGGCATCGTGACCGGGGCCGACAACAGGGCGAAGCCCTGGGCAATCACCTCGAGCTGATATTCACCGGCCGCCAGCGGGCGAATGACGAAGCGGCCATCGCGGCCGCTTTCGACCATCCGCTTAAACGACGAACCGGATTGGCGGACCATGACCGTGCTGCCGGCGATAACGGCACCACTGGAATCCCGAACGATGCCGGCGAACTCCGCCGATTGGGCCAGGGCGGGCGTGACCACGGCAGAGAGCACAACTGCGAGGACAATGGCTTGCACACACGATCGAACGAACATGATGAACCGAAACCCTTCTGACGCTGAAACCAGAAGCACGAGAGGCTGACAGTCGAAAGCGGGAGGTCGAAAAGTTGCCCCCTAGGCCGCCCGGGCGCGTGCCGCCGGTGGCGCGTCCCGGCGACGAGTGGTCCACGACGCCAATCGCCGCCACGCCAGCGCCAGGCCGGTGTAGACCAGGACGCCGCCGCCGAGCGAGACGAGGCCGGCGATCGTCTGGCCGGCCAGGCCGTAGAATTCGCCGGTGTGGGCAAACCGCAGCCACGACCGCGCGCGGCGGCCGGCGCTCAAATCCGCAAAGGACTCGGCCTTGACGATCTCCCCGGTCGCGCGGGCGATGCTGAGGGTCTGCCGCTTCTGCGGCTGGCCCGGATAGCCTTCGTCCAAGGTCAGCGTGAGCGGCTTGGCCGCGGGCGACAGCCGGACCGTGATGGTTCGCCAGAAAGGCGCCTGTGCCTGCGCGCGCGACCAGGCGGCGTTGATGCCGTTCGCCGATCCCGGTTCCGCCACCGTGGCCGGGCCGGCGCCAGCGGCCGGCGGCTGCTCGCCCGCCATCCGGTAGACCAGCCTGCTCGCCCAGGGGTACGAGATCGGCACGGCGCCGGCGACGACGATCGCCAGCGGCACCGCCGACCGGAATCCAATCACGTTGTGCCAGTTGAAGTCACGGGCCTTGCCCGGCAGGCCGCGGCGGAACCACATGACGTTCTTGAACTGGGTCCAGCCCCAGGCGCGCGGCAGCCAAAGATACAGGCCGCTCAGGACGATAAACAGGAAGGCGAGATTGGCGGCGCCGGTGATGGCGCGGCCGGTGGCGCGGCTGGCGTCCTCAAGGGCCAGGAAGCGATGCCACACGGTGACGGTCCGGAAGAACGCGCGCCAGGCCGGCGGCGGCGGACCGATGATCGCGGCCGTGTACGGATCGACCAGCAGCGACTTGTTGCCGTCGAAGGTGACGGTGGCGGGTGCCTCGGGACGGGCGCGCAGGATGACGCCGGTCGGTGTCGCCCCCGGCTGGGCCTCGGCCACTCTCGCCAGCAGCGTCTCTGGCGGAAGGTGCCGGGCGGCAACCGGGGACGGCGCCGACCACGCGCGGCGGTCCGCCCACTCGAGCATCTGCTTCTCGTAGGTGAGGGCCACGCCGGTAACGGACATGATGAGGACGACGACCCCGGCGGCGACGCCGGCGACCAGATGCATCCAGAAAATGACCGGACGAAAAGTCTTCATGGGGCCAAGTTGAGACCGTGTCTCAAGTTTGAAACAAGCATATGGCCGACTAAAATGGTCGGTCAAGGACAAAATGAGAATTGATCTCAACTCCGACCTGGGCGAGTCATTCGGCCCTTGGTCAATGGGTGACGATGCCGCGCTGATGACGAGCATCTCGTCGGCCAACATCGCCTGCGGCTTTCACGCGGGCGACCCGGGCGCCATGCGGGCCACCATCGCGCTCGCCCAGGCCCACGGCGTGGCCATCGGCGCGCACCCGGGCTTCCCCGACCTGGTTGGCTTCGGCCGCCGCGAGCTCAAGGCCTCCCCGCGGGAGGTCGAAGACTTCGTGCTGTACCAAGTGGCCGCGCTCGCCGGCGTGGCTGCCGCGCAGGGCCTACGCCTTCAGCACGTGAAGGCCCACGGCGCCCTCTACAACATGGCCTGCCGCGATCGCGCCCTCGCCGACGCCATCGCCCGAGCGGTCGCCGCGCTCGACCGGAGCTTGGTTCTCTTTGGACTGCCGGACTCCGAGCTGATCAGGGCCGGCGAGGACGCCGGGTTGCGGGTGGCCGCCGAGGTGTTTGCCGATCGCGCCTACGAACCGGACGGCTCGCTCGCCTCACGCCAGACGCCCGGTAGCGTGATCCACGATGCCGCGGCGGTGGTCGCCCGCGCCGTGCAAATGGTGCGCGAGCGCCAGGTCGTCGCCACGGATGGAACGGTGATTGCCCTGCGCGCTGACACCATCTGCCTGCACGGCGACACGCCGGGAGCCGCCGGCCTGGCTCGCTCGGTACGACAGGGCCTGGAAGCCGCCGGCGTGACGATTCACAGCCTCGGACAGGGCTGACCTCAGACAACCCTGACGGGTCGCCTCGACCGGAGAAGTGGCCGGAAATGACTAAGGGCGGCGACTCCATTGCTGGAATCGCCGCCCAAAAGTTGCCGCCAACCTGGCTCCCCCCAGCTACTACGGCACTAACGCCGTAGTAAACAGACTGGCGACAGCCACCCTTAATCCAAAGTCTGTGCCGTGCGTTTTCTGGCCGTTTCTCGCATATTTGCGGGTCAGGCTTTGCACGACGCCCACAAGTTTGTGGGCGGAATCACAGATTTTTCCGTCTAGCCGGCCGCCCCTTCCGGGTACTGCAGGGCCAGGCGCAGTTCCTTCGTGAGGTTGTCGACCGGCGTCCCCTGGCGTTTCCAGGCACCGTCGGTTTCGAAGCGCAGCGCGCCGATGCGGCGGCCCCACGGCGAGATGACCCGGCCAATGGCGCGGAAGTCGGTGCGGTCGGCGTGTTGCTGGTCGATTTTCTGCAGCACATCGGGCGCGACGCGGATGAAAGCGCGCAGAGCGGTCGCCGACTTGACGCTGTATTTGCGGCCGTTCCACGCCGATTCGAAGATGCTGGCGATCTGCTTGAGGTAATTGACGAAGAACTTCTTCGATTCCTCGCGGAACTCGGCGCTCTTGCGCGCGCCGCCCAGGGCCGCCTCGTCCGAGAACAGCTTTTTGAGTTCTTGCGCCAGCGGGGCCTGGCCGACACGGCCTTTGCCGACGCCGAGCAGCTTGATCTCGCCGTGCAGGGGCGACTCGTCGCGGTCGTTGAGCGCGCGCACGACG
>CAYGMD010000173.1:9167-9460 GCA_964350785.1 uncultured Acidobacterium sp.
ACACGAGGTGCGACGCGTTCAGGCGGGTGTGCTTGGCGTTGATCGTCACGAACATCTGGACGATATGGTCTTCGGGCACCCGGTCGAAAATGATGGCCGGCACCGTGAACGGTTCGTCGCCGAACCGGTCGATGTCGGCATGCAGCGCGAGCAGGCGATGCTGGCCGTCGATGGCGCGGAGGATGCCTTCGCGCTCGGGCACCTTGAGGCGGCCCAGTGACGAACCGCTGTCGGCGGGCTCGAAGCTCAGCTTCTCGTCGCACGAGATAATCACCGCGCCCGGGATGGATGGC
>CAYGMD010000174.1:0-9426 GCA_964350785.1 uncultured Acidobacterium sp.
AATCGGTGTTCACGTTGAAACGGAATGAGTGTTCACGATGGGCCGGAATACGCATCAACCATGTCGGCCGCCTGGACGCCCGCGCAATGGAGCGGTCGGAGCATGACGTGAGCGCCTTCAGCTCGCTGTTCCTCGACCTTCTGGAGCGCCAACGGGGCGAGCCGGGGCTGACCGCGTGGAGGGAACTACGTGAGGCTGCCGAACACTTCGACCTGATCGTCGATACCAACATGCCGTCTCTATGGGAACGGAAGCTCGCCGAGATGCCGACCGAGATCGGGAAGGTGCTGCGCGAGCAGCAGCCCGTAGGGGGCATGTTCGGTGCAGTCAACCGGACGCTTGTTCGGCAATTTCGGATGCCCGGTTATCCGCTCGTCCTGGTTACCACCGACCTGTTGCAGGAAGGCGAAGACCTTCATCCGTTCTGCTCGCGGGTCTATCACTACGGTATCAGCTGGATGCCATCCTCTCTGGAGCAGCGGATCGGACGCATCGATCGCGTGAGATCTCAAACAGAACGACGCCTGATGCGGTCCGATGCTGCGCCCGAGGGCGAGCAGCTCCTCCAGGTGCTTTACCCGTATCTTGCTGACACCGTTGAGGTATTTCAGGTGGAGCGCGTGTTCGAGCGTCTGAACCGCTTCATGCGTTTGATGCACGAGCGATTCGGCGCCGCCGACGACGACCGCGATCGAAAGATCGACGTGCGCTTTGAGGCCCAGCGCGGCAAGCGAGACACCAACCCGGTGATCGAACCTCTAAAGAGCGCGTTCCCCGTTAGACGCGAGCTTCTTGCCGGACCGAAGGCGCGCCTGGCTGTCGATCCCAAGAGTGAAAAGGAGATCCTCCAGCGATTTCATCGACTCAAAGACGACCTCGCCAAAGACCTGCCGGTACAGTGGCAACCGAAGGAGGCGCCCAACGCGCTCGTCGGCACGCTCTCTCGCGATCGCCAGCAGCCTTTCACTCTGGTGCTTCACTCAATCGAAGGAGTGCTGAACGTGCGCTGTGTGAGTCCGGTTGGGCGTGTCGACCCGCGGGCGGATACCGAGCGGATCGCCGAGGAGGCACGGCCCTTGCGCGTGCGTGTAGGGGCTGTGTACGACGCCAGATTTAAGCAATACGACCTCACGGCTGAAGGCGACGTGCTGCTTGGCGCACCCACATCGGACGCGGAGCGCGTTCGATGGCTGCTGGAGACTGTCGCGTCGGCCGCGGATCGCCTCGAAGAAGTGCTGCTCGAGATTGACAATGACCCCGCGCTCTTCCACGACGATCTCGCGAAGGAGGCCGATTTTGAGCGGTAGCTGGAAGACGCTCTGTCGTGAGTCTGGGCTTCGCTACCAGGACGACTCGATCCGCGTGCCCTGCGGCGATGACCGCTTTCAAGATGTACATGTCGATGACGGAGACCCGAGTGCGATTCGCTTGTGGTCGCGGGTGGCGCTCCGGAGGCAGATTGCGGATCGTCCGGCGTTGGAGCGCCCAGAGGTTGAGGCGTGGCTGATCAACCGGTATCGGGAACTCGTCGGGTTCAAGGTTGCGGAGCGAGGAACGATCATTGGGGAGGCATGGATACCTATGATCGACCTTAGTCCAGCTGAGTGGTCTCTTTACGTGCAGACGGTGGCGAGGGCCTGTGACCGACTCGAGTATCTCTGGACCGGGACTGATCGCGAGTAATGGACTGCCTGCGTTGCGCCAGCATGCCTGCCTACCTGCTGTCGGCGATGTGAGGGGGGACGCTTGTCAAGCAAGGAGCGCGGCGAACAAATTGCGACCGTCATCTCTCTGACGGAACTCGGCTACTCCAAGCCGACGTGGGACGACGCGAGGAAGCTCGTTCAAGGACTCAATCGTGACGCCGCCTTCATCGTCCTGGCCCAGTTCAACCTGTTTCTGGCCGTCGCCTCCATCCAGTCGTATCAAGACAACGATCTGAAGATCCGGCGCTTCGCGCAGGAAAGGGTGATCGCGAACATCATTTCAGCAAAGCGGCTGGAGGAGATACGGCAGAAGGTCGGAAACGCAGACCTTGTCGACCGGATTCTGGTGCACCGCAGCCTCGTGATGGCAGGACTGCGGCTCGTTGCGGCGCACGCGCAAGCCGAAGGCGGAAACAAGCTCGCAACTCGGAACGACTTCGATGTCCTGGGCGAACTCGCGCTCATCCTCAATTCGGTGACGGATCCGGCCGGGGAAGAGCTGACGCCGTGCGACATCGCCGCGCAGATTGCACCGTCCAGGGAAATGGAAAACCATCCGGACCTGGGCCTGACGCTGGTTCGCATCGAGAGGCTGCTCGGCGCCCATCTGAAAGCGAGGGCGCAGGCAGCACGCGCCGCCGAGATCGCCAAGCGTGCGGAGCAGGTGTTTACGATCGCGACAGGCGGCTTCAATTTCGAATCGTTCAGGGACTTGACCTTCGCGATGTTCGCGTTCTCCTCCACGCTGGACTTGGAAAGCGTCTTGAAAGACCAGGGCATCACGTACCTCAACCCGCACAATCCAAAGAACATCGTCAAGGCCGACATTCTCGACCGGTTCCTTGCATTGCAGGCGGTCGAGTTCGAGAGAGTGCCGGTATTCTTGGCGGAAGGAGCATCGGATGACCGCCTCCTGTCCGACTTCACTACGTTCCGGCAGAAGCCGTTCTGGAAATTCCCGGATGGCGCATACGTGTGCGTCGACCCAGCGTTCCTGATGGAGAAACTGGCGGAAGGCACGTACTGGTGGGTGATGGACGGGCTCGGCCCCGACCACCATCCAGAGTCGAGGGAACGTCGCGGCGAGTTTTCAAGCCTGTGGGGCTACATCTTCGAAGATTATGTCGATGAGCAACTGCGCTACGCGCACACCGGACGCGAGGATGCCCTCCGCCAGCATCCCTACTACGTCAAGCCGAACGAAGAAGCATTCGACGACGTCGTGATCGACGGGAGCGACATCGTCGTCATTCAGTGCAAGAGCGCGTTCCTGCCAATCGGCGCCAGATACAGCGGGAAATGCGAGCCCTTCTTCGACGGCCTAAATAGGCAATTCGGTTCGGACGTCGGCGCCGCCGCTGAGCAGCTGTTCCGCAACATTGAATTCGCATTCGGGTTGGAAGCGCAGCGTCGCCAGATTCGAGACGTACCTTTGGACAAGGTTCGCAAGGTCTACCCGCTCGCGATAGTTCAAGAGCCGATTCTGGGATTTTGGCTGGCGGCGAAACTCCTTGTCGAGCCGTTCGTAAGACGCGTCGAAGCTACCCTGTGGAAGCTCGATGTCGAGGTTCGCCCCGTCGTGTTCATGACGGTTGAGGAGCTCGAAAGCATCGTTGAGTACATCAAGGCCGGCGACTTCACGCTTGCCGAGTTCCTCCGTGAGAAGCTCGGCACGGACAGGGAGCACAAGATGTCGGTGAATCAATTCCTAGATCGTGTCTTCCGTCCCGCAAGGAAGCTTGAGCCGCGCAGGAACGAATTCATGGCCAAAGAGCTGGAGCAGATCAAGGCCGCGTGGTTGGAGCGGCTCAAGTCCGGCGTGTACTCGTAGCGGGTTGACTTAAGCCACCTTCACCATGCGATTCAGCACTCGTTCGTAGACCCGTTCGGGAACGCAACTCGTTCTGGTCCACGACACGATGTCAGAGCCGATGAGTATTGGCATGGAGCAAGTTCACAGCAGCGCCGTTGCCGGCGTCGGATCAGCATGCCCCGGTGCTCGCCAGCCTCAAGGCGCTCCGGTGTCCACGTCGCTCCGGCCTTGACCCTGGCTTCGCGCCGGGTCCCACTGGCGTCTATCGCCGGCGGAGGCTCTCAACCCTGCCTCCGGAACGTCGGGCGTCGTCGCGTCAACGGCTTGGGCGCACAAACGCTAGTGGCCGACGCACCATGGTGCTAGCGGTATTGCCGCTCCTGCGCGGCGCAGACGCGGGCACGGAGCTCCGGCGGAAGTTCTACGACCAGCACCTCAATGTTCATCGCCTTTAAGAGTTCCGCCATCCAACTCCGTCCACGAAACCACTTCGCAGGCACAGTGTCGGCAAACGCAATGATCTTGCGCGGATTGGTGCCGAGCACTTGTCCAGCGAGAAATAGCTTGGCCGCGTCCATGACGACCTTTGACTTCTGCGCGGGACGCACACGGCCCTGGTGAGCCCATGCCTCGCACAAGACACTTCGGCTCGCGTCACAGCCGTCGACTTCGAGATGCCCGCCATTGGGCAACGGAAGACGTACCTTGCGGAGTTCGAAACCGGCGAGCGCGCCGACCGACTGGATGATCAACTCCTCACACTCTCGTTGCTCCGTACTATCGCCGGCCGCTCTTTCCTCGTCCGCGACCAGACCGAGTTCGTCCTCATTGGACATCTCTGCTCCTTCGCGCCGCGAGGGCCGAGTTTCGTTTCTCGTATAGCCGCGCCGCAGTCTTGGCCGCCGAGACCACGCGACTGACGCACGCATCGTGATCTTTCAGCAGTTGGTGTTCCCAAAATCGCATGACGGTCCACCCACGACGCCGGTGGAAACGAGTGACGGCCAGGTCGCGGCGACGATTCTTGAGGATCTTCGCTTCCCAGAACTCGACATTCGACTTCGGCTTGCGGCAATGAAAGCGGCAGCCGTGCCAGAAGCAGGAGTCGACAAAAATCAGAATTCTCGCTCGTCGCAACACAAGATCTGGCGTGCCCCGCATCCGTACGTGTTTGCGGTACCTAAGACCTTCGCGCCACAGCGCAATACGTAGTTGACGTTCGATACCACTGTCGCGCTGCTTGATGCGAGACATGATCTCGCTGCGGACGGCGCGGCTCACAGAGTCCATGTGTCTGTTGACTTTCGCTATAGGTTCGCTATACTCATTCCTCGGCGACTCGATCGGCGACTCTTGAGTGAACCGCTAGGGATAGTGTAGACTGCGCGGCGACGTGCGACATCTGGGGGCGGCGGACATGATCAGAGTAGTGGACCTGTTCTGTGGCGCCGGGGGACTGTCGCTGGGGTTCGAGCTGGCCGGTTGCCAGGTAGTCGCGGCTGTCGACTCCGACCCGGTAGCGAGCGAAACCTACCGTCTCCAAAATCCAGACATCCCTCTTTTTACCGAAGATGTAAGACAAATCAAAGGGTCCCAACTTGTGGCGGCGGCTGGCGGCGCTGTCGACTTGGTGATCGGTGGACCGAGCTGCCAGGGCTTCAGCACGCACGGCAAACGCGATCCGAACGACCCACGGAACTATCTCTTCAAGGAGTTCGTGCGCCTTGTGAAGGAGATCGGTCCTTCATGGGTTGTCATGGAGAACGTTAAGGGACTGTTGACCTACGATCGCGGCCGATATCGGGACGAGATCCACGCGAGCTTTCGACGAATCGGATACCGCGTCGAGTCGCGGGTCCTTCGAGCCGTGGATTTCGGCGTGCCCCAGTTTCGAGAGCGACTCTTCTTCATCGCTACCCGCACGGACCTCCCGATCTCATTCCCCACCCCAACACATTGCCCTCCAGAAAACGCTCCAATTCTCGGTCTGCATCCTTACGTGACCGTCGAGGATGCCATTGGCGATCTTGACCAGATTGGGGCTGAGGGGGAAGCTGTCGAGTATCAGTCGGCGCCAAAGACGACGTTCCAACGTTACGCGCGGAGACACGCTCCCAAGCGATTGACTCTGCACCGCGCTCGGCGGGTGTCAGACCTGGCGATGAGCATCATCAAGAAGGTTCCCCAAGGTGCAGGCATCCGCGCGATCCCGCCGCGGCAACTTCCTGAGCGCTTCCGCCGGATGCGAACCATCAGCACGGGCGCGCTCCGGAAAGACTGCACGACCCTGTATTACCGTCTTAGCTGGCACAAGCCGTCGTACACGATCACGTGCTATTTCACGAACGTCTCATCTGGACCTTTCGTTCATCCGTCAGAGAATCGCGCACTGACGCCGCGTGAAGCAGCCCGCCTGCAGACATTTCCGGACCGCTACCGGTTTTTCGACAAGCAAGTACAGCGGCAGATTGGAAACGCCGTTCCGCCTCTGCTTGCGCGAGCGGTCGCGACTGAAGTCCTTCGCAAGTTCGAGCGAGTGGCCGACCACCACGCCGAGGAAACTGACCTGTTGACCTACGCGTCCGCTGTATGAAATACGTCTCGAAGCAGCAGCTAGTCGAATCGCTTCGTCAGCTCGCTGCGTTCCGAGGCGCCGTCAATAAGCAATCTGCGCAGCACATCCTTCCGTTCCTCGCGTTGCGCTGGAGGAACGTCGGAACCACCCCAACAACCTACGGCGAACGGGATGATTTCGCGTTCTTCGACGAGTTCGCTCGTTTGAACGACAGCGACTATCCGTATTTCGACCCAATCGCAGGCCAGATGCGGATCCGAACACATCCGCACTCGAACGTCGCTACCGCGCGTAAAGGAACCTTCTTTCGCTCTTGGCATGCGGCCGAGCAGGACGTCGAGACCGATGGCGAGGTGCGTTGGCGTCTTACCGTCGATTACCTGAACATCATCAAGAAGAAAGTTCTGACCAAGGCGGGGCGCCTCACTAAGGTGCCGGCCATTCCATTGGGGCTCTTCTTGCTTCGCGGTCAGCCGTTTCCTGACGAGACTGAGATTCCGGATGTGGGCGGCGCTCTGCAGAACGCCTTCAATCTGTCGCAGGACGAGTACAACGAACTGTTCGAGACCGATACCCGCCCCTCCGGTGGTTTCGCCGCCGCTCCACTGACCCAAGACGAAGTGCTGCAGGCCGTTGGAGAGAGCGGCGTTGTCACAGAGACGCGGGAAAGCCGATCGACGTTCCAAGAGCTAACGATTCGACCGGACGATCCTGTTGTGGGTCGGGTGCGGCAACTTCTCGATGATGGGTACGCCGGCATCATTTTCGTGGGACCGCCAGGGACCAGCAAGAGCTGGTACGCGATCCAGGTGGCCTTGACGCTGGCCGACGGCGAGGCTGCGCGCGTTCACAAGATTCAGTTTCATCGGTCCTTTCAGTACGAACAATTCGTGCAAGGGTTTGTTCCGAACGAAGAGGGGACCGGATTTGAACTTCGGGACCAACTGATGCTCAGGGTCATCGAAGATGCGGACGTCGATCGCGCCGCGACGTATGTCGTCCTGATCGACGAGTTGAGCCGCAGCGATCCGGGGCGTGTGTTCGGCGAGCTACTGACCTACATGGAGCCGACACGGCGAGACGAGGCGTTCCTCTTAGCTTCCGGTCGAGAGACGATTATTCCGCCGAATATCGTCTTCATTGCCACAATGAACTCGCGCGATAAGAATGTGTCGGAAATCGACGACGCCTTCGATCGGCGCATGGCGAAGATTGAGTTCCCGCCCGACGACAAGATCCTCGACCAGTTTCTCTCAGACAACAAAGTAAGCGACGATCTGCGACGACGAGTCGTGGCGTTCTTCCGCTGGGTGAGCCCGAAGTATCCGATCGGCCACACGTTTTTTCGAAGCGTCAAGGACGCAGATGGCCTTAAACGACTGTGGGAGACGCAACTGCGGTTCGTCTTCGAGAAACACTTCCGGTATGAGCCTGCGGCGCTTGAGGAGATTCGCTCAAAGTTCGTTGAAATCACAGGCGTGACGCTGTAGGTCCAACGGTGGCACCGACGGTCTACCGCGCGCGCGAACGGGAAGCCACTTCGATACCCATCGATCAAGTCTTGCGCGACGGCGAGATTGACATCCTCCCCCAGGTTCAGGGTCGCGATTACTTCGACATCCGATTCCAAGGCGACAAGCTGAGGATTACGGCTGGCAAGTACGTCGGCCTGATTCCGTTGAACGAACGGGTCTATATCGACGTTGAGCCGAAGATGCCCGTCGGCAACTTGATGGCGATTCTCTCGGCAGTCGGAGGCGAGCTGATTGAGATGCCGATCCTGGAGCGCGAGTACCGGGCGGCGCCAGGGACCGCGCCTCCTGTCCTTGACGCAATGGCGAGTGCCTTCGTTGCCTCCTTACGTCGTATCGAGGTGACCGGACTTCCAAAAGCGTACGAGCCTGTGATGGAGGCTGGAGCCAATCTCAAGGGACAAATCAATTTCAACGAATCGATCCAGCGATTCTGGAGCCAGGGGACGCGGCATCGGGCGGTCTGTTCCTATTTCGAGCTCACGGCCGACCTCGTTGGAAACAGACTCCTACGGTACGCCGTTCACTTGCTCCTCGCGCAGCATCGAGCGACCGGCGCGGCCGCAAGCAGCGTCAGCGCCCTTGCTCACTTCGAGGAACTACTGACACGAGCCGGCATTCGATTGGAGCAAGTTGACCCTCGAAACATCGCCCGCGATCTGCATGAGCGGGAATCTCGGGAATATGTCCGAGCGTTGCGATTGGCGCGATTGATCGTATCCGGCGATGGCATCGAGTTGCCGGCCAGCGGCTCGGATGTGTCTCTGCCTTCATTCCTCGTGAACATGGAATCGCTTTTCGAGGGATATGTCCGACACATCATTTGGAAACGCCTCCCAGACTTGGAGGTGCTTGACGGTAACCGCGAGGGCGCGAAGCCGCTGTTCGACGACCGACGAATCCCACCTGCGAATCCCGACGTCGTGGTGCGCCGCGGTGAAGACGAGTGTGTGGTCGTTTTCGAGGCAAAGTACAAGGTCGCTGAAAACCGAGACGATGTAAACCAGGTCCTTGCATACGCATTGTCGTATCGGATTCCACAGATCGTTCTCGTTCTACCTGCGGAATCTGAAGCCGATCGTGGTCTGACAGTGGTCGGGGAAGTACAGGGAATCCGGATCCTGCGGTATCGGCTCAATCTAGCTGCTGCGAACCTGGACGGTGAAGAGAGTGCGTTCATAGCGGCCATAGAACCACTTATCGCGTCGTAAGAGCACTCAAGGGACTTGAGGCCTTGTTCGCGCCCTGTTCGTCGGTCGCGGACCTACCGGCTGTTTTCGGCTTCGCCTGCTTTCGCCATGTAAAATCGGCTACGCCGCGTCGGCTCCAATTACACCCGTTTCCGCCCAGACCAATTCACGATTGAAATCTCCTCGGATTTCATGACGATTGTCATCGCGTTTCTGGCGTGCGCCCGGTACTCGATTTGCTCTGCGATCGATCGCTAAATGTCGATAGGCAGGTTTGAACAATGGAACGACCCCGTCCTTCCCACCGACCGCATGAAGACGGGAAGGGACTGGACGTTTTCAGTGATGCGATGCGCCAGCTGGTCAATCAAGCCGCGCGCGTTGCCCGATTCGATTCAACCATCCTGATCACGGGCGAAAGCGGTGTCGGGAAGGAGTGTCTCGCCCGATACGTTCACCTTCACTCTCGCCGCACGGCAGGTCCGTTCGTCGCGGTCAACTGCGGCGCGTTTTCCGACGCCCTCATTGAGAGTGAGCTTTTCGGGCACAGTCGAGGCGCATTCACTGGCGCCCTCCACGACCGCGCCGGACTCTTCGAGGCTGCGCATTC
>CAYGMD010000175.1:0-9424 GCA_964350785.1 uncultured Acidobacterium sp.
CAGGCCTTGATCCCGGTGCCGAGGATCCAGAGATTGAGGTACGGATCGCCGGCGCCCTCGAGCGCGCCGAGATGGGTCGTCAGCTGGGTCGCGAGCGGCCAGGTCAGGGCCACCGCGGCGACGAGATAGAGCCCCGCCGCTCGCATCCACATGGCTTACGAGCCGATGGCGGCGCGCATCAGGTCGGTGACGAGCTTGGGGTCGCCCTTCCCCTTGGTCTCTTTCATCACCTGGCCCACCAGGAACTGGAACTTGCGGTCCTTGCCGGCCTTGATCTCGGCCACCACGTCGGGATGCGCGCCCAGCACCCGCTGCACGATCGGGTCGAGGCTCGAGGTGTCGGAAATCTGCGCCAGCCCGTCGGCCGCGACAACCTCGGCGGCGGCGCGGCCGGTGTCGTACATCTTCGCGAACACGTCCTTCGCCACCGTGGAGCTGATCGTGCCCTTCTCGACGATGGCAATCAGGCCGGCGAGCGCGGCCGGCGTGATCGGCACCGCCGCGATCGCGATCGCCCGCTCTTTCATGTTCCGCAGCACCTCGCCCATCACCCAGTTGCTGGCGGCCTTGGCGTTGCCCGACTGGCGCGCGGTCTCTTCGAAGTAGTCGGCCACGCCGCGCGTCTGCGTCAGCAGGGCCGCGTCGTATTCGGGGAGGGCATATTCGGCGATGAAGCGCAGGCGCCGCGCCTCGGGCAGCTCGGGCAGCACCGCCGCGATCGCCTGGCGGCGCGCCTCGTCCACCACCAGGGGCGGCAAGTCCGGCTCCGGGAAATACCGGTAGTCGTGCGCCTCTTCCTTGCTGCGCATCGAGTGCGTGGTGCCGCGCGCGGCGTCGAACAGGCGCGTCTCCTGCACCACGCGGCCGCCATGATCGATGACGTCAATCTGCCGGCCGATCTCGTACTCGATCGCCTTCTCGAGATAGCGGAACGAGTTGACGTTCTTCACTTCCGCCTTGGTGCCGAGCTTCGGGTCGCCCTGCCGGCGCACCGAGACGTTGGCGTCGCAGCGCAAGCTGCCCTCGTCCATGTTCCCGTCGTTCACGCCGAGCCAGACCAGGATCTGCCGCAGCGTCTCGAAGAACAACGCAGCTTCAGCGGCCGAGCGCAGGTCGGGCTCGCTGACGATCTCCACCAGCGGCGTGCCGCTGCGGTTGAAGTCGAGATAGGTCTTGCGATCCGAATCGGCAAAGCCCTCGTGCAGCGACTTGCCGGCGTCCTCTTCCATGTGAATGCGCGTCAGCTTCACGAACCGGCCGCCGACCGAGGGCGGCATCTGCAGGCCGCCGCCGAGCGCCAGCGGCAACTCGTACTGCGAAATCTGGTAGCCCTTCGGCAGGTCGGGATAGAAGTAATTCTTGCGGGCGAAGACCGATCGCTCCTGCACCTCGCACCCGAGCGCGAGGGCCGCCGTCACGGCCAGGTCGACGGCGCGGCGATTGAGCACCGGCAGCGCGCCGGGCAGCCCGGCGCACACCGGACAGGTGTGCGCATTGGGCGGCGCGCCAAAGGCCGTCGAACACCCGCAGAAGATTTTGGTGGCGGTGCGGAGCTGGGCGTGGATTTCCAGGCCGATGACGGCCTCGTAGGACATCCGTAGATTCTAGATCATCCGCAGAGGTGCCTCTGCGGATGATCCAGACCGGTTGCTAGATGGTCGGGCCGGCGGCCGCAACCTTGGGGTCGGCGTCGGCGAAGTTGGTCTTGAAGTTCTCGACGAACATCCTGGCCAGCTTGGCGGCCTGCGTGTCGTACGCCGCCTGGTCGGCCCACGTCCCGCGCGGGTCGAGCACCGCGGCCGGCACGTCGGGCACCGCCGTCGGCACCTCGATGTTGAAGATCGGGTGACGGGTGTAGGCGACGTTATCGAGCTGTCCCGACAGCGCGGCGCGAATCATCGCGCGCGTGTAGGCAATCTTCATGCGGCTGCCGACGCCGTGCGGGCCGCCGGTCCAGCCGGTGTTCACCAGCCAGACGCGCGCCTGGTACTTGGCAATGCGCTCGCCCAGCTGCTTGGCGTAGACGTTCGGGTTGAGCGGCAGGAACGGCGCGCCGAAGCAGGTGCTGAACGTCGCGCTCGGCTCGGTGACGCCCTTCTCGGTGCCGGCCACCTTCGCGGTGTAGCCCGACAGGTAGTGATACATCGCGCCTTCGGCCGACAGCCGCGCGATCGGCGGCAGCACGCCGTAGGCATCGGCGGTCAGCATGATGATGTTCTTGGGGTGGCCGCCGCTGCCCAGGTGCGCGTGGTTCTCGATGAACTCGATCGGATAGGCGCCCCGCGTATTCTCGGTCAGCGACGCATCGTCGAAGTCCAGCGCGCGCGTGACCGGGTCCATCACCACGTTCTCGAGCACCGTGCCGAACCGGCGGGTGGTCTGGTAGATCTGGGGCTCGGCCTCGGCCGACAGGCGAATCATCTTGGCGTAGCAGCCGCCCTCGAAGTTGAACACGCCGCGGTCGCTCCAGCCGTGCTCGTCGTCGCCAATCAACTGCCGGTCGGGGTCGCTCGACAAGGTGGTCTTGCCGGTGCCCGACAGGCCGAAGAAGAGCGCCGTGTCGCCGCCCGGGCCGATGTTGGCCGAGCAGTGCATGGCCAGCACGTGGCGCAGCGGCAGCAGGTAGTTCAGCACCGTGAAGATCGACTTCTTGTTCTCGCCGGCGTAGCTCGTGCCGCAGATCAGCACCTCGCGCGACGCGAAGTTGAGGGCAATGGCCACTTCCGAGCGCGTGCCGTGGCGGGCCGGGTCGGCCTTGAAGGTCGGCGCGGTCAGCACCGTGAACTGCGGTTCGAACGCCGCGAGGTCGCCGGGCGGCGGCACGATGAACAGGTTGCGCACGAACAGGCTCTGCCAGGCCAGCTCCTGGATGAAGCGCACCGGGAGGCGGTATTCGGCATCGGCGCCGGCGTACAGATCCTGGACGAACAGTTCCTGGTTCTTCAGGTGCGCCACGATGTCGCGGCGCAGCAGATCGAACTGCGCGGGCTCGATCGGCCGGTTGACCTTGCCCCACCAGACGTGGGCTTCGCTGGAGGGTTCCTTGACGACGAACTTGTCGTTGGGCGACCGGCCGGTGTGCGCGCCGGTGCGGCAAACCAGCGGGCCGTCGGCCGCGATGGCGCCTTCCTGGCGGCGGATGGCGTGCTCATAGAGCGCGGGGGCCGACAAGTTGAAGTGGACCGGCTTCGAGGATTGAACGCCGTGGGCTTCCAAGCCCCGCCCCACCTGTGCAGTACTCATGAAATTATGACTCCAAAACTCGACCGGTATCTCCCGATCGCATCCAAAGCGTGAATGGTACAGATTGAAAAGGCGCTAAGTCAATCGCGTACCCATGGGTTGGGAAGCGGGCGGTTCCTGTTAAACTGCGGTAAACACGCCACCTCCCTACCCCGTAACACATGGCAGGACAGCCTCACGTCGATCTCGCCGCCCAGCCCCGTCCCGCCGACGGCGCCCATCCGTCGCCAGCGTCGGTGCTGGCTGCGGAGATCAAGGCGCTGGTCGAACGGGGCGACCGGGACGCGGCCCGGGACCGATTTGGGGCGCTGGTCGCCCTGCTCCAGCGCCGCGCGGTGCGCATCGCGTTTCAATACCTGCGCGACGCGGCGGACGCCGACGAAGTCGTCCAGGACGCCTTTATCAAGGTGTTCCAGCACATCGAGCAGTACCGCAACGAGCTGCCGTTCGACGTCTGGTTCACCCGCATCCTGGTCAACTCGGCGCTCGACCGGCTGAAGGCGCGGGCACGGCAGCAACGCTGGATTAGCCACTCGACCGACGAAGACCACGGCCGGCCGGTGGAACATGTCGCGGCCCGCGAAGCGTCGAACGAGCGGCGCCTGCTGGCCAAGGAACGTTGGGCCCGGGTCACCGAAGCCGTGGCGGGCCTGCCCGACCGGCAGCGGCTGGTGTTCACGTTGTGCCACCTGGACGAACGCTCGCCGGCGGAGATTAGCGCCGCGACCGGGATGAGCCAGGCAACGGTGCGCGTGCACCTGTTCCGGGCGTTGCGAAAGTTACGAGGAGTGTTGGGAGGTCAAGCATGAACCGACGCGACGACACGCAACCCGGCCTGAACGCGAGCCTGAGCGCGTACCGGGAAGCCGCGCACGCCGAGGCCGACGCCCACTTCGACGACCGCGCCCTCGAGGCACAGCGCCACAAGATCGTGGCCCGGCTCGCCCACCTGGGGCATCCCGCCAAGGTGATCCGGTTCCCGCTGGCCACCCCGGCGCCGGCGCCGGCAGCCGGCGTCAATCGCCGCTGGGTCAGCGTGGCGGCGGCGGCCGGCTTGATCATCGGTCTGCTCGGCGGCCAAATCGTGAACCTGTTGCCGCCTCAGACTCGCCGGCTGGCGCCCATGGCCTCGTCGATTGCCCCAAGCGCCTCCAACCTGCCCGGCTACGTGCCGGCCCGCCTGACCCTTCCTCATGACGACGGCTTGCTGGGCGAGGTGGACTTTGCCGTCCAACTGCGCAGCGCCAGCGAGTTGAGGACGCTCGACGAACTGACCCCGTTCCACGAGCCCCAATAGCGCGTCTGGGGCGGTTTTTTGCCGCTGGTTTCGTCCTCTGCCCCGGGCTGACCTCGCCCGCAGTTCCGTAAACGTCCGGCTGCCGCTGGGCGTAACGTTAAAGAGCCATGGATACCCTACGTAAGTCGTTCATTTGTTTGGTCTTGTCTCTGGTTGTCGCCGGTGCGCAGCCTGCTGCGGCGCAAAGCTTCAAGTGGTGGCAGATGGAGCGCTTCCAGAAGGGGCTGTCCCTCTCCCAGGAGCAGATCGACCGGATCGAGGCGATCTTCCAGACCGCCGAGCCGTCGCTGCGGGCGCAGAAGGCCGCCCTCGACAAGGCCGAACACAAGCTGTCGAAGGTCATCACCGACTCCAAGTCGGACGAGGCGACCGTGCTGCAGGCCGCCGAGCGCGTCGAGGCCGCGCGCGCCGAGTTGAGCCGGACCCGCACGCTGCAACTGTTTCGCATGCGCCGCGTCCTATCGGACGAACAGAACCTCAAGATGAAAGAGATGCACGACCACGATCGCCGCGAACGCGAGCGCAAGCCGAAGGGCGACGTCTCCCACGATTCGTGTCACTAGCCACTGCCACCCCTCGAGATCATTGAAGGCCATGAAATTCCTGACGAGTGTGTTGTTCGCGATAGCCGTCCTGGCGGCCGTTCCCCACGCCTCTGCGCAGTCCACCCAGGCGGCCGACGCCGCTCGCCTCGATGCCGTCGTCGAACAGGCGATGCAGCGCTACGAACAGGGCCTGAGGCAGATTCCGCCAACGCCACAGCAGGCGCAGCCCGGCGGCCTGGGGTCGGGCGGCCTGCGCGAGTTGCGTCTCGAAGAGGCGGTGTCGCTGGCGCTCGAAAAGAACCTCGACATCCAGGTGTCGAAGCTCGAGCCGCAGGCGGTGGACTACCAGATTGCGGGCTTCCGCAACACCTACTTGCCGAGCTTGTCCACGACGATCGGCGCGCGTGACCAATACGCGCTGCCCACGAGCACGCTGAACGGCGGCACCAAGGTCAACAACGCGACCAACACCTACAACTTCGGCGTCTCCCAGAACGTGCGCAAGTTCGGCGGCAGCTACACGGTCAACTGGACCAACTCGCGGCTGGAGACCTCGAACTCGTTCTCGACGTTCAACCCGAGCTTCCAGACCAATCTGGTGGCGGCCTACTCGCAGCCGCTCTTGCGCGGCTTCCGCATTGACAACACGCGGCAGCAGCTGCAAATCAACCTGCTCAACCGCGACATCTCCGAAGAGAGCGTGCGCGCGACGACCTTCCAAACGCTCGCCAACGTGCGCAATGCGTACTGGGACCTGGTCTTCGCGCAGAGTGCCGTGGACGTGGCCCTGCGCGCGACCGAACTCGCCGACAAGCTGGTGGTCGACAACCAGGCGCGCGTCGAGGTCGGCACGCTCGCGCCCCTCGACATCGTGCAGGCGCAGGCCGAGGCCGCCACGCGGCGCCAGAACCTCGCCGCCGCCGAGGCCACGGCGCAGACGGCCGAACTCGCGCTCAAGCGTTACATCGTCAGCGGCACCGACGACCCGTTGTGGCTGCAGACCATTCGCCCCGTGGACCTGCCGTCGCTGCAGCCGCCGCCGACCGACGTGATCGGCGCCGTGCGCAAGGCGCTGACCGAGCGTACCGACGTGCTGACCTCGCGCAAGAACCTGGATTCGAACGACGTGTCGATGCGCTACCTGCAGGACCAGTCGCGGCCGGCCCTCGACCTGAATGCCAGCTACGGGACGCAGGGACTGGGCGGCACCGCGTACATTCGCAGCGGCTCGGGCGTCGAGAGCAAGGTCATCGGCACGATTCCGGGCGGCTATCTCGACGCGCTCAGAACGCTCGGGGATCGCGCCTACCCGACCTGGAACCTCAACGTCACGATGACCTACCCCATTGGCGGCAACCAGGCGGAAGCGCAGTACGCGCGCTCGAAGATTCAGCGGCAGCAGGCCATCGCGCGCCTGCGCGCCCTCGAGATTCAGATTGCGGCCGAAGTGGCCAACGCCGCGCTCACCGTGCAGAGCAACCTGAAGCGGGTCGAGGCGGCCACGGCCGCCCGCGAACTGGCGCAGAAGCGGCTCGAAGCCGAACAGAGCCGGTTCGAGGTGGGCATGACGACCAATTTCTTCGTGGTGCAGGCGCAGCGCGACCTGCGCGACGCGGCAAACACCGAACTGCGGGCCCTGGCCGACTACCGTAAGTCGCTCGTGAACTTTGAACGGGCCCAGCAGTCACCGGCCGGCGGCGGTGGCGGCGGATTGAACGCCAGCACCGGCGGCCAGTAGCCAGGCGCGCCGCGAATTCTCAGACGAGGTTAGAGACGGATTCTTATGCGTAAATTTGTGTTGATTGCTCTGGTTGTGGCTGCTGCTGGTGGCGCCGCTTACTTCGGCGTGTTCTCCAGCTCCACCACTGCAGCCCCCGGCGCCGGCAGCCCGCAGGCCGGCGCGCCGGGCGGCCAGCGGCCGCAGGGCCAGGGCGGCGGTGGCGGCGGCTTTCCCGGCATGGGCGGCTTTGGCGGCGGCCCGCGCGCCCCGATGACCGTGGAAGTGGGCACCGTCAAGAAGGGCGACGTCGCCACGCACCTGACCGTCGTCGGCAACCTGATTGGCCTCCAGACCGTCGACGTGGCCCCCCGCACCAACGGCCGGCTGATGTCGGTGATGGTGCAGATGGGTGACCCGGTTCGCCGCGGGCAGTTGATAGCCAAGATCGAGGACCGCGAAATCGTCGAACAGGTCAGCCAGGCCGAAGCCTCGCAGCAGGTGTCGAAGGCGACCATCCGCCAGCGCGAGGCCGACCTCAACGTCGCGAAGCTGAACTTCGACCGCTCGAAGAACCTGTACGAGCGCCAGTTGCTCGCCAAGCAGGCCCTGGACGACGCCGAGTCGCGCTATCTCGCGGCCGAGGCGCAGATCGACTTGTCGAAGGCGCAGCTGGCGCAGGCCGAGGCCCGGCTGCAGGAACTGAAGATCAACCTGCAGAACACCAACGTCACCTCGCCGGTGGACGGCTTCGTCGGCAAGCGCAACGTCGACCCGGGCGCCATGGTGTCGCAGAACACCCCGATCGCCTCGGTGGTCGACATCTCGAAGCTGAAGATGGTCGTCAACGTGGTCGAGAAGGACATCCGCCTGGTGACGGTCGGCGACAGCGGCGACGTCGACGTCGACGCCTACCCCGGGGAGAAATTCCACGGCCGCATCGCCCGCGTCGCGCCGGTGCTCGATCCCGCGACCCGCACGGCCACCATGGAGATTGAGATCGCCAACAACGACAAGCGCCTGAAGCCCGGCATGTATGCCCGCGTCAGCCTGACGGTGGAAGAACGCAAGAACACGCTGGTCGCGCCCAAGAGCGCGGTGATCGACTTCGAGAACAAGCGCGGCGTGTGGATGCCGACCGAGGACAACCGGGCCAGGTTCGTGCCGGTGCAGCTCGGCATCGAGGACACGGACCGGATTGAGATCACCGGGGGGCTCAAGGAAGGCGACCAGATCGTGACGACCGGCGCGACGGCCGTGCGCAACAACGACCAGCTCGTGATCGCCGGCGCGGCCGGGCCCGGCGGCGGCGGTCGCGGCGGACGCGGTCCCGGCGGCGGCGCCACCGGCGGGCGCGGGGGCCCGCGCCCCGCGGGAATGGCCGGTCAGCCCGGCGCGCCGCGGCCCCCGCAGTAGTAAGCAAGTTCCGCCGTGTGGTGCCAGAAGGGCGGAACTTTAGTTCCGCCGTGTAGTGCCAGGAGGGCGGCCCTTTGAGTGCCGCCCAGTCGTAGACAACGTCAGTCGTCAGTCGAGACCACTTATGAGTATTCCGCGCCTCGCCATCGAACGTCCCGTCACGATGTTCATGATCAGCATGGTCATCATCCTGCTGGGCGGCATCTCGCTCACCCGGCTGCCGGTTGACCTGATGCCCGATACGCAGATGCCCACCATCACGGTCCGCGTCAACTACTCGGGCGTCGGGCCGCTCGAAATGGAGGAACTGGTCACCCGGCCGATCGAGCAGGCGGTCAGCGCCGTCGCCGGCCTCGAGCGGGTCGACTCGACCTCGTCCGAGGGCAACGCCAACATCCGCCTCAACTTCGCCTGGGGCACCGACCTCAGCGAGGCGGCCGATGAAGTGCGCACGCGCCTCGACCGCGTCCGCGGCCGCCTGCCGGAAGACGCCGACCCGCCCACCGTGTTCAAGTTCGACTCGACCTCGATGCCGATCATGGGCATCGGCGTCGAAGGTGACTTCGACGCGGTGACCCTGCGCGAACTGGCGCAGAACGACCTGTCGCCGCGCCTCGAGCGCGTGGCCGGCGTCGCCGCGGTGACCATCAACGGCGGGCTGCGGCGGCAGATCCGCGTCGACCTGTCGCGCGAGAAGATCACCGCCCTCAACCTGTCGCCCGACCGCATTGTCCAGATCCTGCGGACCGAGAACCAGAACATCCCGCTCGGCGAGATCAACGACGCCGACCGCACCCTGCTGCTGCGCAGCCCGGGCCAGTTCACCAACATCAACGAGATCCGCAACCTCGTGGTGCTGACCCGCGACGGCGTGCCGGTCTACCTGAAGGACATCGCCGAGGTGCGCGACACCACCGAGGACCGCCGCTCGTTCATGCGCATCAACGGCACCCCCGGCATCCGCATGCAGGTGACCAAGCAGTCGGGCACCAACACCATCCAGATCGCCGAGGGCGTGAAGAAGGAAATCGTGAAGATCAACGCCGAGGTCGACGGCATCAAGCTGCAGGTGCTCGACGACCAGTCGAAGTTCATCGACCGCGCGATCGGCAGCGTGACCGAGCACGCCCTGCTGGGCGGCATGCTGGTGATCGCGATCATCTTCCGCATCGACCGATGGTCGCCCGGACGGCTCCGCCGTTCCAT
>CAYGMD010000176.1:0-9375 GCA_964350785.1 uncultured Acidobacterium sp.
AGGACCTGCTGCTGCTCGACGTGACGCCGCTGTCGCTGGGCATCGAGACCATGGGCGGCGTGATGGCGCCGCTGATCCAGCGCAACACGACCATCCCAACCCGCAAGAGCGAGGTGTTCTCGACCGCCTCCGACAGCCAGACCAGCGTCGAAGTGCACGTGGTGCAGGGCGAGCGGCCGCTGGCGCGCGACAACCGCACGCTGGGCCGCTTCCACCTCGTCGGCCTGCCGCCGGCGCCGCGCGGGGTGCCGCAGATCGAGGTGACGTTCGACATCGACGCCAACGGCATCGTCAACGTGTCGGCCAAGGACCTGGGCACGCAGAAGGAACAGAAGATCACGATCACCGCATCGTCCGGCCTCAGCAAGGACGAGGTCGATCGCATGATGCGCGAGGCCGAGGTGCACTCCGACGAGGACAAGAAGCGCCGCGAGGAGATCGAGATTCGCAATCGCGCCGACCAGGCGATGTACACCGCCGAGCGGATGCTGAAGGACACGGGCGAGAAGATTGCAATCGCCGACAAGAACGCGATCGAGAACGCGATGGCCGATCTCAAGAAGGCAATCGACGGCAACGACACGCCCGGCATGAGCAAGGCGATGGACGTGCTGATGACGGCGCAGCACAAGGCCTCGGAAGCGCTCTATAAGGGCCAGGCCGAGGCGGGGGCGGCCGGTGCAGCGGGTGCAGCAGGTGCATCAGGTGCATCTGGTGGGTCCGGTGGGGACGCCTCGGGCGACGGCAAGGCCAATCACGGCGACGTCATCGACGCCGAAGTGGTGGAAGACGAAAAGAAGTGAGAAGTGAGAAGTCACGAGTGAAAAGCTAGCAGTCACAAGTCAGAAACCAGCGATGGACCTCTACATCGTTCTAGGCGTCGAGCGCGGCGCGCCGTCCGGCGAGATCAAGAAAGCCTATCGCCGGCTGGCGCGGCGCCTCCATCCCGATATCAACCCGGGCGACCGCGAGGCCGAGGCGCGGTTTCGGCAGGTGCTCGACGCCTACGAGACGCTGATCGACCCCGATCGGCGCCGCCGCTACGATGCCGGCCAGTTGAAGGGGATTACCGAAGAGGAAGCGGCGTCGTTCGGGTTTGCCGGTTTCGACTTCTCCAACCGCGTGCATGCCGAGCGCACGACGACGTTCGGGGAGTTGTTCGAGGAGGTGTTTTCCCGCCGGGTCGGCCGCGAGCCGGCGGAAGGCGCCAGCCACGGCGCCGACATTCACGCCCGGGCGTCGCTGACGTTCGAGGAGGCGTGGCACGGGGTGCAGCGCGCGGTCACCGTCACCAGGCAGGACACCTGCCGGTCGTGCTCGGGCAGCGGCTTCCAGCGGGTGGCGGAAACCCGGTGCGTCGCCTGCGAGGGCAGCGGCGCGGTGCGATCGGTGCGCGGCCACATGGTGTTTGCCAAGAACTGTCCCACGTGCGGCGGATCGGGGCGGCTGAAGCAGGAAGAGTGCTCGCCCTGTCACGGCCAGGGCGTGGAACCGCGAACCGAAACGCTGAACGTGCGCATTCCGGCCGGCGTGGCCTCGGGCGCGCGCGTGCGCATTGGCGGGAAGGGGCATGCAGGCGTTCGCGGCGGCATCCCCGGTGACCTGCTAATCGACGTCGCAGTGCTCGAGCACCCGGTTTACCGGCGCGAAGGGGACGAACTGCACATGACGGTGCCGATCGCGGTCCACGAGGCGGCGCTCGGCGCCAAGATCGACATCGAGACGCCCGACGGCACGGTGCGGCTGCGGGTGCCGCCGGGCACGCAGTCGGGCCAGCGCTTCCGGTTGCGCGATCGCGGCGCCGTCGGCCGCAACGGCCGGCGCGGTGACCTGGTCGCCGAAGTGCGCATGCGCCTGCCCAAGGTGCTCGACGAACGGTCGAAGGAATTGCTCCGGGAATTCGGCCGGATCAACGGCGAAAGCGTCAGGGAGTCCACCACCGCCAAGGCTACGGTGGATAAACAATGACCAAGCGACAGGGCAAGGCGTATTTCATGATTAGCGTCGTGGCGCAGCGCTACAACATCCATCCCCAGACCTTGCGGCTGTACGAGCGGGAAGGATTGCTCAAGCCTTCACGCACGGAAGGCAACACGCGGCTGTATTCCGAGGACGATCTCGAGCAACTCGAGACCATTCTGGCACTTACCCGAGACTTGGGCGTCAACCTCGCCGGCGTTGAGATCATCTTGAATATGCGGCACAAGATGGAACAAATGCAGGGCGAGGTGAACGAGTTCATGGAGTACGTCAAGCGCGAGCTGGCGCGCGGCATCGACGATTGGGAGCAGCGCCTGGGCACGGCGCTGGTGAAAGCATCGCCGACAGATTTGGTACGCGCGGCGCATCAGGGTCCCGATGCGACAGTGAGCAAGACTGAGACCAGGAAAAAAAATTAGCGGCGCGCCGCGCGTGGTTTTCCGACTGGTGGCGTACCAGTTGTACTGGTAAACTTCGCTCGTGGTCAGGAAGTTCGAATCGCTGGCATCCGAATCCGAAACCCTTCACGCCTACCTGCGAGAGATTTCCAGCTTTCCGTTGCTGACGGCGGACGACGAGCAGCAACTCGGCCGCCAGATTCAACAGCACGGCGACGAAGATGCGCTGGGCCGGCTCGTTCAGTCGAACCTGCGCTTCGTCGTGCAGTACGCCAAGCGGTTCCGCCGCCTCGGTGTGCCGCTGCTCGACTTGATTCACGAGGGCAACCTCGGCTTGATCGAGGCCGCGCGCCGGTTCGACCCGGCGCAGTCGGAAACCTTCCAGGCCTCGGCGCTCTGGTGGATTCGCCAGGCCATGATGCACCTGCTGGCCGAAGCCTCGCGCACGCCCGACGTGAATTCCTCGGGACTGATGGCCGCGGCCGTCGCCGGGCGACAGGTCGAAGCCATTCGCGTCGCGCTCGAATATGCCCACTCCAGCGCGACAGGCACCGAGATACGCGAGCCGGCAACGAGCGACGTCGAAGACCTGGAAGTGCACTTGCAGAACGAAAGCCGCAAGCGCCGCAAGGCGCGCAAAGCCCGCCAGGCCGGCGACGCTGCGCGCGGGCCGCTCAAGTTCGACGCCGCCGCCCTGCACGCGCTGCGCCAGCACAGCGTGCTGCGCAGTTACCTTAACTGAAAGTTAAAAGTTAAAAGTTAGAAGTTAGAAGTTAGAAGCGTTCATGGAATGTCCCATCTGCAACGGATCGCGCTGGAAAAGCGTGGAAGTCGACGGCGTCGAGCGCATGACGCGCTGCGACTGCTGGCGCGACGTTGTCAAGGAACGCTACCTTGCCGAGTCTCGGATCCCGGCCAAGTTTGCCAAGGCTGAACTGGGCAACTACATTCCGGACACCGATTCGCAGAAAGACGCCCTGCGGCAAGCCCAGCGCTTCGTCGAGGCGTTCCCGGCCGCGCAGAAGGGGATTGTGTTCTACGGTCCCACCGGCGTCGGCAAGACCCACCTTGCCGTGGGCCTGCTGCGCACGGTCATTCGCGACAAGGGCGCGCGCGGGTTCTTCTTTCAGACCACCGAGCTGCTGCGCCTCGTGCGCGAGACCTACAACCGGTCGGTGGACGAAACCGAGATGGAGGTCCTGCGGCCCGTGCTCGAGGCCGACGTCCTGGTGCTCGACGACCTGGGCGTGGAGAAGACCTCCGAGTGGGTGCAGGAAACCCTGGGCCTGGTGATCAACACGCGATACAACGCCCGCCGCGCCACGATCGTCACCAGCAACCTGCGCGATCCCATCGACAACACCGACATGAACTCGTTCATGGTGCAGCTGGGGGTGCGCTCGCGCTCGCGGCTGCTCGAAATGTGCGAGTGGGTCGAAGTGCAGGGCACCGACATCCGCGACGTGGAACGGGTCACGGCCGCCGCCAGGACCGGCCACCTGCCCGAGCCGCCCGAACGCCTGACGCGGAAAGGGCCGCTGCCCGGCAAGTCGAGCGGCATGGCCCGCGCGCGCTTGAAGGATCCCGGCACGCAATTCGAGTTGAACTGGTCGGGCGGCAAAGCCGGCAGCAAGTAGCTGCCGCACTTTGGCACTTTGGCACCCTGGCACCCTGGCACCCTGGCACCTTGGCACCTTGGCACCGATAGGTCTCTACCTCCACATCCCGTTCTGCGCGGCCATCTGCAATTACTGCAATTTCAATCGTGGCCTGCATGACGAGGGCTTGCGCCGGCGTTACGTCGACGCGCTCGTCGCCGACATTCGCCGCCAGGCTGCTCCGGGCGTAGCCGCCGACACCATCTTCTTCGGCGGCGGCACGCCCTCGCTGCTGGAGCCGGCCGAAGTGACCGCCATTCTCGCCGCCTGCCGCGAGAGCTTCGCCGTGGCGGCCGATGTCGAGATCACGCTCGAGGCCAACCCCGAGTCGGCGACGGCCGCGGCGCTCGAGGGGTATCGGGCCGCCGGCATCAACCGGCTGAGTTTCGGCGTGCAGTCGTTTCACGATGCCGAGTTGAAGCGGCTGGGCCGCCTGCACTCGTCGGCAACCGCGCGCCAGGCGGTGACCAACGCGCGCGCGGCCGGCTTCGACAACCTCAGTCTCGACCTGATGATGTGGTTGCCCGGCCAGCAGCCGGCCGACTGGTTGGCCTCGGTTGACGCCCTCATCGAGGTCGCGCCCGAGCACGCCTCGCTCTATTTGCTCGAGATCTACCCCAACGCGCCCCTGAAGGATGAAATGGCGCGGGCCGGCTGGTCGGTGGCGCCCGACGATGATGCGGCGGAGATGTACCTGGATGGTCTCGGCCGCCTGGATCGTGCCGGCTACGAGCAGTACGAAATCTCCAACGTGGCCCAACCGGGTCGCCGGTCGCGCCATAACCTGAAATACTGGCAGGAAGGGGAGTGGATTGGGTTCGGCTGCGGGGCCCACTCCACCTATGGCGGAGAGCGGTGGCGCACCCTCAATGCCACGGCCGATTACGTCGAGCGCCTCGCTGCCGGCGCCGGCGTCCATCTCGACCGGCGGGTCCTGGACCCGCACGAACGGCTTGAGGAAGCGCTATTTATGGGCCTTCGGCTGGTCGAAGGGCTGGATCTTGCGGCCTTGCACGAACGGCATGGCGTTGATATTTGGGCACGTTACGGGCAAGACTTAGCTGCGTTCGTCGATCTGGGGTTGCTGGTCCATGAGCCGGGCCGGCGGCTGGCGCTGACGAGGGCTGGCATGCTTCTCGCTAATGAGGTGATGTCGGTTTTCATCGGGCGTTCTGTACGGTAGAGTAACGAACTTTCGTTTGAAGGAGGCTAGTCAATGCTTCGAGGATTGCGGGTCTTGGTGTCGGGAGTTGGGCTGGCGGCGTTCACGCTGGCAGCGGCGAGCGTGGCGGCGGCTCAGGAGCCGGCCAAGCCGGTGATGGCGCTCGAGGGTGATGCGGCGATGGTGACCATCTTGATCAAGGGTGACAAGACGGCCGACTTCGAAAGCGTCATCGCGAAGTACAAGGAGGCGCTCGCAAAGAGCGACAATCCCAAGCGCAAGGAGCAGCTGGCCGGCATGACGTTCTTCAAGTCGCCGACCGCTGTGCAGGGGAACGCCATGTACATCATCTCGGTGAATCCGGTGGTCGCGGGTGAGGAATACGACATCACCCGGGTCGTCACCGAGGTCTTCCCGGTTGAGGTGCAGGAGGTCTATGCGAAGTACAAGGACAGCTTCGCCGGCCGCCAGATCATCTCGCTGAACAAGATTCCTTAACTCAGGCTGCCCTGGAGCGTGTGCTCCAGGGCAGGCTCCCGGACGTGAAGCACCCCGAGCGCTGAGGCCCGAGGGTTGGCCGCGGTATGCTGTCTGCTGTGCCCGTTACCCTCGCCCTGCTCACGCTGCTGGCCGCCCAGGCCGCGGTGCCCCCGCCCCAGACCGCCACGCCGGCGGCCGCCGTTTCCCCCTCAACCGACCCCGCCAACTCCGCCTTTGCCGGCGCCGCGGGACTGATCCTGGTGGCCATCAAGCCGGCGGCAAGCGCCGACTACGAAGCGGTGATTCGCGCGCTGCAGGGCGCGCTGGCCAGCGATACCGATGCGGCGCGGAAGGCCGCGACCAGTGGCTGGCACGTGTTCAAGGCCGCCACTCCCGACGCCAAGGGCAGCACCCTCTACATTCACGTGATGCTGCCGGCGGTGCCGGGGTTTGACTACCGGCCGTCGTTGCTGGTGGATACGCTGGTCAAGGACCTCGCGCCGGAACTGCTGGCCAAGTACCAGGACGCGTTTGCCGGGCCGCCGTCGAAGCTGGATCTCACCGAACTCGCCCACATGGCGGTTGCGCCGCTGCCCGAGCCCAAGCCCGCCGAAGTGAAGCCGCCTGAGATCAAGAAGCCCGGCCGGTAGGACGTCCGCGTTATCTGCGTTAATCTGCGGCCTAGAACGCCAGGTTCGCGCCGGCGTAGAACCGCTGGTAGGTTGGATAGAGCGGTTCGCCCTTCAGCCGGAAGACGCGGTAGTCCAGCCGGAGCCGCACCGGCCCCAACACCCGCACCTTGATCCCGCCGCCGACGTTCATGCCGAAATGGGTTTCATCCCTCGCCGCCAGGTACTCCTGGTAGCCGCCGGCTCCCGCAGTGGCGTAGAACTGCGTGCCCTTGATCTCCAGCGGGGTCTGCACCAGCACGTTGCCCGAGTAGGTCTTGAGTCCGGGCAGCGCTTCGACCGTGTCCTCGCCCAGGTGGCTGTACTCGAACTCGAACCCCACCACCAATAGCGAGAGGCCGCCACTGAAGCCCTTGACGGTGTGGCGCGCCGGCGTGGGCGACAAGCCCAGGAAGGCCGTGATGTCGGCCCGCGCCGGCGCCGCCGTGGCCGCCAGAAGGGCCACTGTCAGGGCGAAAACAGGAGTAATTGCGCGAGCTCTCATAACCAATGGCATGCCGCCTCCGGGTGCTATGATCCCACGTTCCCGCGGCAAGCAGACACGCCATTGCGGCCTGCCGGCCGTACCCTTGGCGAATTTGGGGGACGGGCACGGAATTCGCAACGGACCAGGTCAGTCTCGAAAGACTGTCCCGAGGAGGTTACAGATGGTTCCCCAACGCTGGCTCGCCGGTGCGACCCTTATCTTGGCGCTCTCCGTCGGCCTCGAGGCCGACACGCTCATCCTGCGGGACGGCTCGCGCGTGCAGGGCGAGCTGGTCTCGTTCAGGAACGGCACCATCGAGTTCGAAGAGCGCCGCGGCTACGGCTCCGGCTCCGGCCGGATTTTGCGCTTCGACCGTGACGAGGTGACCCGCATCGAGTTCGACAACAACCGCAATGCCGGCAACTCGGCCGACAGCTTCGGCCGGCCCTCCGGCATGCGCGAGCGGATGATCGTCGTCTCGGCTGACGTCGACTGGAATGACGCTGGCATCGACGTGCGGGCCGGCCAAACGGTGTACTTCGAGGCGACCGGCCAGGTGCGGTGGGGCCGCGACCGCCGCGACGGTCCGGCGGGGGAGCGCAATTCACCGCCGAACCCCAACCGCCCCATGCCCAGCCGCAACGCCGCGGCCCTGATTGGGAAGATCGGCAACGACCTGTTCTTCATTGGCGACGACACGAGCCCCATCCGCATTCGCAACAGCGGCCGGCTCTATCTGGGCGTCAATGACGACGTGCTGACGGACAACTCGGGGAACTTCAGGGTCGTCGTTTACTACTGACGCTTGCCGGGAGTCGGGAGACGGGAGTCGGGAGTCGGGAGCCAGCCGATCCCGGCTTCCTTTCGGTTTCCCCGTCTCCCGTCTCCCGACTGCCGACTTCCGGCAGATATAATCGAGTGAATGGATTTCCGCCTCTCCGACGAGCAGGACCTGCTCCGCAAGTCTGTCCGCGAGTTTGCCGAAACCGAAATGCGCCCCCACATCATGGAGTGGGACAACGCGCAGCACTTTCCCAAGGAACTGTTGCCCAAGCTCGCCGAGCTGGGCCTGATGGGCATCCAGTTTCCCGAAAGCGCGGGCGGCGCGGGCATGAGCGCAGTGGATTACTGCATTTGCATCGAGGAGTTGGCGCGCGTGGACCCCAGCGTGTCGCTTTCGGTGGCGGCGCATAACGGCCTGGGGGCTGCGCACATCGGGATGTTTGCCAACGAGGCGCAGAAGCAGAAGTACCTGGTGCCGCTGGCCCAGGGCGAGACGCTCGCGGCGTGGGGCTTGACCGAGCCCGGCTCGGGCAGCGACGCCGCGGCCATGCGCACCACCGCCGTGGCCGATGGTGATTACTTCGTGCTGAACGGGTCGAAGGCGTTCATCACCCACGGCACGTCGGCCGACACGCTGGTCGTGATGGCGGTGACCGATCGGGCCAAGGGCCCCAAGGGTATTTCCGCTTTCATCGTTGAACGTGGCACGCCGGGCCTGATGGCGGGCAAGAAGGAAGACAAGCTTGGCATGCGGGCGAGCGAGACTACCGAGGTGATCTTCCAGAACTGCCGCATCCCCCGGTCGCAGCTGATTGGCGACCTGAATCAGGGTTTCATCCAGACCCTGCAAGTGCTCGACGCCGGGCGCATCGGCATTGCCGCCCTGGCGGTCGGCCTCGCGCAGGGCGCCTACGAGGCCAGCGTGAGCTACACCGCGCAGCGCCAGCAGTTTGGCCGCGCCATCGCGTCGTTCCCCTCGATCCAGGAACGGCTGTCCGGCCACGCCGCGCGCGTGGATGCCGCCCGGCTGCTGACGTATCGCGCCGCGTGGCTGAAGGACCAGGGCCGCCGCATGACGCTCGAGTCGGCCATGGCCAAGCTCTATGCCAGCGAGATTGCCGTGCGCGCCTCGGAAGACTGCGTGCAGCTGCACGGGGGCTACGGCTTCGTGAAGGACTACCCGGCCGAGAAGTACTTCCGCGACGTCAAGCTCGTGACCATTGGCGAGGGCACGAGCGAAGTGCAGCGGCTCGTGATCGCCCGCCAACTCCTGGCTGCGTGAAACAATGTCTCTGACACTTGCTGAGCGTGTGCGGTCCGGCGACGCCCGGGCCATCGCGCGCGCCATTTCGCTGATTGAAGACGAGGCGGCCGCCGCGGCCGGCCTCGTGCGCGACATCTTTCCGCACACCGGCCACACCTACCTGGTCGGCGTCACCGGACCGCCGGGCGCCGGCAAGAGCACCCTGGTCGATCGCCTGACCGCGGCCACGCGCGCCGGCGGCGAAAGCGTGGGCGTCATCTGCGTCGATCCCACCAGCCCGTTCACGGGCGGCGCCATTCTCGGCGACCGCCTGCGCATGCAGGCCCATGCCCACGACGAGCAGGTGTTCATCCGCAGCATGGCGACGCGCGGGCACATGGGCGGGCTCGCCCGCGCCACCAGCGACGCGGCGCTCGTGCTCGATGCCGCGGGCAAGTCGCTGGTGATCATCGAAACCGTCGGCGTCGGCCAGGACGAGGTCGACATCGTCCGCAC
>CAYGMD010000177.1:0-9327 GCA_964350785.1 uncultured Acidobacterium sp.
GACTTAATGCTCTTGAAGCCGTACTTCCACGGGATCACCAGGCGGATGGGCGCGCCGTTCTGGTTCGGCATCACCTCGCCGTAGAGGCCGAGGCCGAGCAGCGTCAGCGGGTGCATCGCCTCGTCCATGCGCAGGCCCTCGACGTAGGGCCAGTTGAGCGCGGGCTCGGTCTGCCCCGGCATCTGGCGCGGGTCGACCAGCGTCTTGAACTCGACGTACTTCGCCTTGGACGTCGGCTCGAAGCGCTTGAGGAACTCGCTCAGCGGATAGCCGATCCACGGAATGACCATCGACCACGCCTCGACGCAGCGCAGGCGGTAGATGCGCTCTTCGAGCGGCGCATACTTCATGATGTCTTCGATGTTGTAGGTGCCGGGCCTGGCGCACTGCCCTTCCACCACCACGCTCCACGGCTTCGGCTTGAGCGTGTGCGCGTACTTGCCGGGGTCGGCCTTGTCGAGGCCGAACTCGTAGAAGTTGTTGTAGGTGGTGATGTCCTTGTACGAGTTGAGCTTCTCGTCCGTGCTGAACGGGCTCTTCTTGAGGTTGGCCAGCTTCTGCGCCGCCGGGTTCTGCGCCAGCGCAGTGGGCGTCCCGGTGAACACCGACCCGAGGCCGTTGGTGGCCACGGCCACGGCCGTGCTGCCGGCCACCGCCAGGAATTCGCGGCGCCGCAGGAACGTCTCCTTCGGGGTAACGTCCGATTCGCGCAGATCTGCCGCCTTCTTGATCAACATAGCCAAGCTCCACGCCGATGATACCGCACCGGTCGCTGGTTAGGACGCCGCGCAAGGGGGTGGGGTTTCGTATGGGATTATTAATCCCAGTGCCATGAGCGAATCCACCCTGCCTACCCTGCTGTCGCTGGCCTCTCATGAGCTTCGGGGGCCGACCGGCGTCGTCCGCGGCTACCTCCGCCTGCTCGAACAGGACGCCTCTCTCGGCGAGCGGCCGCGCCGCGTCATGGCCGAGATGACCCGCGCCACCGATCGCCTCGCGGCCTTGCTCGACGAGTTGAGCGAGCTGGCCCACCTCAAGGACGGCCGCATCAAGCTCACGTTGAAAAGCATCTCGCTGCGCTCGGTGCTGAACCAGGCGGTGCAGGCCGTGGAGTTGCCCGACCACTTCGAAACCGACCTCGACGTGGTGGCCCCCGCCGACATCCGCATGCGCCTGGACGAAGTCCGGCTGCGCGCGGTGTTCTGCAGCCTGATCACGACCCTGGCCCGCGCCCAATCCGGCGCGTCGAGCTTCGACCTGCGGCTCGTGAAGACGCGAACAGGCGCCCAGGTCGTGGTGCAGCCACGCACGCTCGGCCGCGGCGCGGTCGAAGAGCGCCCGGTGGACTTCAGCCGCGGCGGCACCGGTTTGCAGCTGCCCATTGCCGGCGCCGTCGTCCACGCCCACGGCGGGCGCCTGCGCGAGCGCTGGCTGGCCGGCAAATTCGCCGGCTTTGTGGTCAAGCTGTAAGGACACTGCCGGGAGTCGGGAGTCGGGAGTCGGGAGTCGGGAGTCGGGAGTCGGGAGTCGGAATATACTGGCTCACTCTCCCCAGAGAGCCACTCGCCGTGCCGGTTTCACAGGTCACACTTCTCGCGGTACTGCTCGCAGCGCTGGCCGTCGCCCGGCCCTCGGCCCAGGTGCGATTGGCCGATGAATCGGACCGCGCCGCGTTTCGTTCGTGGTTCGTGCTGCTGGCCGACGCGCAGTTCGACCGCACCACGCCCGACGTCGGCGACTGTGCCGCCCTGATTCGCCATGCCTATCGCGAGGCCATGCGCGCGCACACGCCCGAATGGGTGCGGCGCGCCGGGCTGCCCTTCGCGCCGCAATTTGCCGACGTGCGCTCGGCGCCCAAGCCGTCGGCCAACGGCTGGCCGCTCTTCCAAGTCAGCGGCGGCGCCTCCGTGAAGTACGCGGAGTTTGCCGATGCCAAGACGTTGATTGCCCTCAACACGCGACCGCTCGGCCGCGACACGAAAGCCCTGCGGGCCGGCGATCTGCTGTATTTCCGCCAGCCAGGCCAGAAGGATCCCGATCACCTGATGGTCTTCGTCGGCCGCTCGCTGTTCGAGGCCGGCGGCGACGACTGGGTCGTGTATCACACCGGACCGACCGACGATGGCCCGGGCGAGGTGCGCAAGGTGCGCCTCGCCACGCTGCAGCAGCATCCGGCGGCGCGCTGGCGGCCCCTCACCTCGAACCAGCATTTCATCGGCGTCTATCGATTGGCAGTGCTATGACAACGGCCCGGTCGCTTATCCTACTCGCCCTTTTCACTTCTCACTTCTCACTTCTCACTTCGCTCGAGGCCCGTGCGCAAAGCGAGAGCGAAGACCGGCCGGCGTTCTCGCTCTCAACGAGTGAGGTCTACACGACCAAGGACGCGCCGAGCTTCTACCTGACCTTCCGGCGCGTGCCCCATCTCGACTTCCGCGTCTACAAGGTCCGCGACCCGTTCGCCTTCTTCTCGAACCTCCGCGATCCCCACCAGCTGGGCAGCGGTGATGCCGAGGTCCAGCAAGAGCGCACGTGGATCGAGCGGCTCGCCGACTGGAAGCGCGGCCAGCGCCAGTCGGTACAGCGCTTCGCGCGCGCCCAGGTCAGCCGGCCGTACCGCGCCGCCCGCCGTGCCGCCACCGACCGGACCATCGTCACCCAACGCGTCATCCTCAACGCCAACACCTTCGCGCAGGTGCCGCTGCTCAACCCCGACCAGGTGGTGACGACGTGGCGCGAGTTGCTCCCCAACCGTCGCGACGCCGAGGTGCGCCGGGTGCCGGTCGACCTCCGCCAACCGGGCATCTACGTCGTCGAGGCCGTCAACGACCTGCTGCGCGCCTACACCATCGTGATCGTGTCGGATGTCGGCCTGGTCACCAAGACCTCACCGGGACAGATGTTGTTCTTTGCCGCCAACCGCTTCACCGGCGAACCGGTCGCCGCGTGCGCGGTGCGGGTGATCGTGTCGCAGAAGACCGTGGCCGAGGGGCGGACCTCGGCGGACGGCCTGTTCGAAGCGGTGCTGCCCGAGCAGCAGATGGAGGATGTGGTCGGCGTCGCGCAATGCGGCGACCAGATGGCGGCCACCGATCCCGGCTCGTGGTCGCTGCAGGAGCCGGCGCGCGAGCTGGCCGGGTATCTCTACACCGACAAGCCGATCTACCGGCCCGGGCACATGGTCCACATGAAGGGCGTGTTGCGCTGGCGCCATCACGATGCGCTGGCAAAGTTCGACCACCCCGAGGTCGAAGTGGTGGCCTCGGATCCCAACGACAAGGTGGTCTTCAGGCGGCAGGTGAAAGTCGATGCGTTCGGGTCGGTGCTGGCGAGCTTCGCCATTGCCCAGACCGCCGCACTCGGCAACTACACGTTGCGGGTGCAGAGCGGAGACCTGGAGACCTCGAGCGGCTTCGAGGTGCAGGAGTATCGCAAGCCGGAATTCGAAGTCGTCGTGACGCCGGCGTCGCGCTTCGAGCGGCAGGGCAACGAAGCCGTGGTTTCGGTCCAGGCGCGCTATTACTTCGGCCAGCCCGTGGCGAATGGCCAGTTGCGGTGGGTCGTGAACCAGCAGCCGTACTACTCGCCCCTGCGGTGGGACGATGGGTTCGAGGGCGGCGAAAGCAGTTACTGGTACGGCGACAGCCAGACCGCCCAAGGCACGGTGCGGCTCGACGCCGAGGGCAAGGCGCAGCTGCGGGTGCCGCTCGGTGTGGACGAGAACGGACGCGACTTCAGCGCCCGCATCGAGGCGCAAGTCACCGATGCCGCCAACCGCCAGGTTTCGGGCAACACGGTGGTGCACGCGACCTTCGGCTCGTTCCTGATCGCCGCGCAGACCACCAACTCCGTGTTCCGGCCCGGCAATGCCGTCGAGGTCTCAATTCGCGCCGTCGACTACACCGGGGTCGCGCAGGCCGACGTCCCGGTCCGCGTGGTCCTCGAAAAGCTCACCTACCGCGCGGGCTACTACAGCGAACCCGCGGTGGACCAGATCAGCGACCAGGGCGGGACGACGGACGCCAACGGTCTGGCGCTCGGCCGCGTTACTTTGCCGAACCAATCCGGGAGCTTCCGCGTCCGCGTGACCGCCCCCAGCGGCGACCGCACGGTGCAAGACGACGTGTGGTTGTGGGTGCCGGGACCGAGCGAGACCACCGATGACGGTAGCGAGCGGTATCTCGAGCTGCTGTCGGACCGGAAGTCGTACCGGCCCGGCGAGTCGGCGCGCTTGATCGTCCGTGGCGAGACCATCACCGGCCCGGTGCTGGTGACCAAGGAAGGACAGCACGTGTCCTGGTTCCGGTTGCTGCGGCCGGCCGCCACCGAGGCCATCGAAGTGCCGATCGACGAAGGCGACGTCGGCGACGTGTTTGTCAGCATTGCCTTCCTGCGCGACGGCCGCTTGAGCCGCGCCGAACGCCGCCTTGGCGTGCCGGCGACGTCGCGGACCCTCAAGGTGTCGGTGACCGCCGACCAGGCCGTCTCGAAACCGCGCGAGCCCGGCGCCTTTTCGGTGCTCGTCACCGACCAGGCCGGTCTGCCGGTGCGCGCCCAAGTCAGCCTGGCGGTGATCGACGAGGCGGTCTACGGCGTGATGGCCGACGAGACGCCCGATCCGATCCGCCACTTCTACCGGCGCGAGTACTCGCGCGTGAACACCATGTTCTCCCGCGAGTACTACTTCACGGGCTACTCGGGCCGCGACCGGCTGCAGTTGGCCCGCCGCGGGCGGCGGCCGTTCACCCTGGCAGACTTCAAGGGCGACAAGGAAGTGCAGCCCGAAGTGCGCAAGGACTTCCCCGACGCCATCTTCTGGGTGGGCGACCTGGTCACCGATGCCCAGGGCCGCGGCCGCATTGCCGTGAACTACCCGGACGCGTTGACGACCTGGCGGCTGACCGCCCGCGCCATCACCGACGACACCAGGGCCGGCGTCGCCGTGGCGCGCGCCACCACCACCAAGGACCTGATCGTCCGCGTGATCACTCCCCGCTTCCTGACCGAAGGCGACGAAGTGGTCATTCCGACCATGGTCCACAACTACCGGGCCGACACCCAGACCGCGAGCGTCTCAATCCAGGCGGCGGGCCTGGAGTCCACGTCACCGGCGGCGCCGACCTCGTCCGCACTGGCCAGCGGCGGCGAGCGGCGCGACGACTGGCGGTATGCCGCCAGGGCGGTGGGCAACGCGACGATCACGGCGACGGCGAAGACCGACCACGACACCGACGCGGTGGAACTGCCGCTGCCGGTGCTGCCGTTCGGCATCCGTCGCGAGGCCGGCACCGCGGGTGCCATTGTCGGCGCCGGCGAAGCGACCACCGTCGTCACCGTGCCCGACGGCGCCAACCCGGTGGCGCGCACCATCTCGATCGCCCTCGCGCCCTCGCTGGCCGGATCCATGCTCGGCGCGCTGGACTTCCTTACCGGGTATCCGTATGGCTGCACCGAGCAGACGGTATCGAGCTTCCTGCCCAACCTGCTGGTGACGCGCGCCCTCACCGAACTGAAGCTGGCGCCGACCGGACGCCTGTCGGCGCTCGATCGCCAGGTGTCGTCGGGACTGCAGCGCCTTGCCGACTACCAGCATGACGATGGCGGGTGGGGCTGGTGGAAATCGGACGGCAATCACCCGTTCATGACCGCCTACGCGCTGTGGGCCATGGACGAGGCACGGCGCGCCGGTGTGAAGGTGCAGGAGTACCGCATCACCAACGGGGCGCGCGCGCTCGCGAAGCTGTATGCCGACTACCCGCGCGTCGAACCCGACCTGAAGGTGTACGAGGCCTATGTCCTGCAGCGCGCGGCCGCCAACGAAACGGTGATTTCCTGGTACGACGAAGGCACCGAACGCCGGTACACCCATGCCGCTGCCCGCGACGAGGCCTGGGAGGCGCGAAGCCGGATGAGCGCCTACGGACGCGCGCTGTTGTTGTTGCTGCTCGACGAGGCCAAGGACCCGCGCGGCAACGAGCTGGCGCAGGCGCTGGCCGGCGAAGCCCAGACGCGCGGCGACCTGTCGTGGTGGGCGGTGGCCAACGACCCGCTGCTGCTCGACGCGGCCGAGACCAGCATCGAGGCCACCGCGTTCGCGGTCCAGGCGCTGGCCCGCCGCGATCCGAAGAACCCGCTGGTCGAGCGTGCCGTCCGCTGGATGATGCTGAACCGCACCGCCGGCTACTGGTCCAGCACCAAGCAGACCGCAATGGCCATTTACGGCCTGCTGTCGTTCATGCAGGCCCGCGGCGAGGCGGCGCAGCCGTTCTCGGTGGACGTGTTCGTGAATGGCACCAACGTGGGCCGCCGGACGTTCGCGGCCGCGGCCATGACGGCGCCGGATCCCCAGGTGATCTCCGTGCCGGCCAATGCCGGCGCCAACCAGGTGCGGCTGGTGAAGCGCGATGGTCCGCCTTCGCCTGGGGCTTCGGCGGGACAAGCGGCCTTGTATTGGTCGGCGTCGGCGAACTACTACGACACGGCGGCCACGGATGCGCGCAGCGGGAGCCGCCAGCTCGCCCTGACCCGCAAGTACGCGGTGCTCACGCCCGTCACGGTCAAGGGCCGCATCGTCTATCGCGAGCAGCCCTTCACCGGCACGGCCAAGCCTGGCGACGTCCTCACCGTGCGGTTGACCGTCGCGGGCTCGCCCGAGTGGCGGTACCTGGCAATCGAGGATCCCCTGCCGGCCGGCGTGGAGGCCATCCAGGACACGACCGCGTATCCACTGGAACGGGAAGCTCCAGACTCGTGGTGGTACGGCTCGCGCGTTGAGTACCGCGACTCGCGCACTGTGTTCTTCCAGGAAACTTTCGACCGCGGCCGTTACGAATACAGTTACCTCGTGAAGGTGATTGCCCCGGGCCAGTTCCGCGCCATCCCGGCGCAGGTGTCGCCCATGTATGTGCCCGGCGTGCACGCGTCGAGCGAGCCGCAGGCGTTTACCGTGGCCGCCCCGACTGGAGGCGCGCGATGAGGCTCGTCACGGTCACGCTCTGGCTCCTGGTGGGCGCGGCGCTGACCGGCGGGGTCTACTGGTCGTTCCTGATCACGCCCGAGTCGACGATTTGGAGCCTGGCCGCCTCGGCGCTGCTGTTGATGACCGCAGCCTTCGTGCTGGCCCTGACGGTCAGCGGCGCCATGGTCGGCTGGCAGCAGGGCGTCTCGTCCAGCCACGTCCGCGCGGCGGCCGCTGGTGTGCCCGGCATCGTTCCCGCGGCGCTCCTGGGCGGCCTGATCTGGTGGCTGGCCGGCAGCGCCACTGACCGCATCGCCATCTACAGCGGACCGATCAACGCGTGGTTCATCGCTGCATTCGGGTGGGACGATGTGTCGTGGCTGTTCACGGGGATCCACTGGCTGGCCCGCTGGTTGAAGTGGGTGGTCGCCCCCGTGCTGGGGCTGTCGGTGATGGCCGCGGTCATGGCGGAGGGCTGGCGCGGCGTGGCCGGCGCGAACTGGATCAAGCGGGCCCTGGCGCCGGTGCCGCTCGCCACCGCGACGCTGCTGTTTGCCGCGCTGGTGGCCGCGCCGTGGATCTACCTGACGCCCTGGCGGCCCCAGGGGCTGCCCGCCACCTCGGTCGAACTCGCGTTCGTGATCGCCAAGCTGGCGGTGACGGCGTTGTTGATGGCGGTCGGCGTCGCGCTTATCATCCGTCAAGTCACATGGACGACCTCGACGCCCTCATCGGCGAACTGAACGCCAGCGCCGCCACCGACGCGCCGCTGCTCGAAGGCTCGAGCGGCGTCGACGACTGGCTGGCGGAAGTCGTTCGCCGCAAAGGCAGCGATCTGCTGCTGGTGGCCGGCCGCGCGCCCATGGTCCGCATCGACGGCCTGCTGTCGCCGGTGGCCGACCTCGTCCTCGACGGCGAAGACATTGCCGCGGCGATTGCCCCGCTGCTGCCGGCGCACGCCGCCCGGCAGTTTCGCGACACGGGCATTGCCGACGCCTCGCTGCGCCTGCCCGCCCTCGGGCGGTTTCGCGTCAACCTGCACCACGAGCGCGGCCGCGCCGCGGCCGCCATTCGCGTGCTGCCGAGCCGCGTCCCCACGCTCGACGAACTGAACCTGCCGCCGGAAGTCGAGCAGTTGTCGCGGCTGGGCCGCGGGCTCGTGCTGATTGGCGGCGCCACCGGCTCCGGCAAGACGACGACCCTGGCCGCGCTGGTGGACAGCATCAACCGGCGCGAGGCCCGCCACATCATCACGGTCGAGGATCCGATCGAGTACGAGCACGCGCACCAGGTTGGGCTGGTCGAGCAGGTGGAAGTCGGCATCGACGCACCCGATTTCCCCACCGCCCTCCGGGCGGCTGTGCGGCAGGCGCCAGACATCCTGGTGATTGGCGAGATGCGCGATCACGAGTCCATGCGCATCGCGCTCAGCGCCGCCGAGACGGGCCACCTCGTGTTCAGCAGCCTGCACACCACCGACGTCGCCGCGACGATCGGCCGCATTTGCGATTCGTTCCCCAATGAGCGCCAGAACACCATTCGCCAGGAGTTGTCGCTGGCACTGTCAGCGGTGTTGATTCAGGCGCTCGTCCCGAAGGCGGGCGGGGGCCGGGTGCCAGCGGTGGAGTTGCTGATGATGAGCTACGGCGCCCGCCAGCACATTCGCAAGGACACCCTGCAGCACCTGCACCAGGAGATCACGATGACCCGCAAGGCGGGTTCGATCACCCGCGAGGAATCGCTGGCCCGGCTGGTTAAGAGCGGCGCCATCACCCGCGCCGAAGCCATCGCGCGGGCGGGGCATATCGATGAACTGGAAGGGCTACTGCGCTAGCGGATTTGATCCCATCGTTTTCCGTCGGCAATGCCTTTGGCAAAGCACGCTGCAGCACGTGAGTAGGCCTCGCGTTGCGCGCCGGCGGAGATCGGACGCAGCAGCTCCTCGTCCTTCGGACACGCGACCCGCGCCGGCGGCGTTCGTGACGCCGGCGGGCTGGCGAAGTAGGCCGCGGCCCCTTCCCGCACCCACATCGGCCGTTTCGACAAGGCGCCGTCCAGCAGCGCGTGCGCGACCTCGTGGCGCACGGTCCGATCGAGCTGCCCCCGCTGCTTGAGCGTCGTCAGCGGCAACAGGTCGATGGCAGGGCCGTCGGTCGCACCCGACACCCACCACGGCTGGCCGGTGGTCCGGCCGAAGCTGTCGACCGATGGATGAACGGTGACGCGCAGCCGCGCGGGTGGAATGGCGCCGGTCGCCTTGACGATCTCGTCGCGGCTGCGGCGGATCAACGCGAGCAGGCTGGCGCGCTCGCCTTCTTCGTTGCCGGGCAGGGCCAGGGCGAGGTCGGTTGAGGCGGGTAGGGCGGGTA
>CAYGMD010000178.1:0-9325 GCA_964350785.1 uncultured Acidobacterium sp.
GCCCCACCCGCCCTATACTGGTCTCGTGGGCCGCAAGCTCTTGTTCTTCGCAGCTCTGCTCTTGGCGACCGGTTCAGGCCCGGCTAAAGCCGGACGCTACATCGCCGCGGCAGGCCCTACGCGCGTGGTCGACCTGGCCGGCAAGCCTGTGGACCCGCTGGTGTTGCCGCCGGGCCGCGTCGCCACGGTGCTGGTATTCACGACCAGCGACTGCCCCATCTCCAACCGCTATGCGCCGGAGATTCAAGATCTGGCGGCGAAGCTCCAATCGCAGGGCATTGGCTTTACCCTGGTCTATCCCGTCAGCACCGATACCCCTGCCGTGATTCGCGAGCACGTGAAGAAGTTCGGGTATGCGCTGCCGGTCGCGCGCGATACGGCGCAAGAGCTGGTCAAGCACGCCGGCGTGCAAGTGACGCCGGAAGTCGCCGTGGTGGGCGCGGGCGGGGCGGTGCTGTACCGAGGCCGCATCGACGATCGTTATGTCGATTTCGGCAAGCAGCGGCCACACCCGACCGACCGCACGCTCGAACGCGCCCTCGAGGCGATTGTCCAGGGTAAGCCTGTCGCCGTGCGCGAAACACAAGCCGTGGGTTGCTTTCTCTCGGACCTGGTCAAGTGAGAATCGCCACCCTCGTCTTCGTGCTTGTCGCTTCTCACTTTTCACTTCTCACTTTCGCGGAAGCGCAAGAGGTGACGTTCACCCGCGACATTGCGCCCGTCGTGTTCAAGTCGTGCGTGCCGTGCCATCGCAAGGGCGGACCGGCGCCGTTTGCGCTCACCACCTATGACGAGGTCAGGCGGCGGGCGACGCAGATCGCGACCGTCACCAGCAGCCGGTTCATGCCGCCGTGGAAGGTGGAGCCCGGCGTCGGGCCCTTCGTCGGCCAGGACCCGTTGAGCGCGGCGCAGATCGCCCGTGTCGGGCAATGGGCCGCCGCCGGCGCGCCGCAGGGGGAGCCGGGAGCGCTGCCGCCGCTGCCGAACCTGCCCGACGGGTGGCTGCTCGGCCAACCGGATCTGATTGTCAGGCCGTCGCGCGCCTTTACGCTGCCGCCGCAGCCGAGCGATGCGTTCCGGATTTTTGCCATCCGGCTGCCGGTGACCAAGCGCACCTACGTGCGCGGCATCGAGTTTCACCCCGGCAACGCGCGCGTGGTGCATCACGCCAACATTCGCATCGATCGCACCGACGCCACGCGCAAGCTGGACGAGGCCGATCCGCTGCCGGGTTACGACGGCCTGATGCCGCGCTCGGCGGAGTATCCGGACGGCCACTTCCTGGGCTGGACCCCCGGCCAGGTCGCGCCTTTGGTGTCACCCGACCTGGCCTGGACGCTCGAGCCGGGCAGCGACCTCGTCGTGCAACTGCACCTGCAGCCGAGCGGCGCGGTGGAGCAGGTGCTGCCCGAGATTGGCTTGTACTTCAGCGACCGTCCGCCGTCGCGCATCCCCACCATCCTGCGGTTGGGTTCCCAGTCGATCGAGATTCCCCCGGGCGAGCCGCGTTACGTGATCCGCGATGCTTACACGCTGCCGGTGGATGCCGACCTGCTCGCGGTGCAGCCGCACGCGCACTACCGCGCGCGCGAGATTCGCGGCACCGCCCTTTTGCCCGACGGCACGTCGCGCCTGGTGATGCACATCACCGACTGGGACTTCCGCTGGCAGCACGTCTATCGCGAGGTCACGCCGATTCGCCTCCCCAAGGGCACGCGCCTGGCGATGGAATACACCTACGACAACTCGGCCGACAACGTCCGCAACCCGCAACTGCCGCCGGCCAAGGTTTATTGGGGCCAGCGCTCGAGGGACGAGATGGGCGACCTCTGGTTCCAGCTGCTGGCCACCAACGATCGCGACCGCCGGTTGATGAGCGCGCAGATTGCCACCAAGATGACCGTGGAAGACATTGCCGGTTACGAAACCATGCTGCGCGTGGACCCGAAGGATGCGGAGCTCCATGACGATGTGGCGCTGCTCTACATGGGCGTGGGGCAGATGGCCCAGGCCGTGCGCCACTTCGAGGCCTCGGTGGCCCTGAAGCCCGATTCAGCGTCGGCCCGTTTCAACCTCGGCACCGCACTGGCGCACGCCGGCTTGCTCGACGAGTCGGTAGCGGCGTTTCGCGCCGCCCTGGCGCGAAACGCCGGCTACGCGCTCGCCCACGCCAATCTCGGGCAGGTGTTGCTGGCGCAGGGCAAGACCGGTGACGCGCTGAAGCACCTGCAGGAAGCGGTGCGGCTCGACGCGGCGAACCCGCGGGCGTTGTTGGGATTGGCCGAAGCTTACGCGGCGAGCGGGTCGATCGACCTGGCGATTGAGACCATCGAGCGAGCCGTCAAGTTGCCCATGCCCGAGGCGCTGGCGACCCGAGTGCTCGCCAAGCGGGCAGAGTTCGTGCGCCGCCGGCCCCTATAGCGGCATCGGCATCGACCGCTACCATGCCGACCCGGCCGGCGCGATGATTTTCTGAATCAGCGGTTCGAGTTGCTCGGTGGTCAGCTGTCCCGGGTTGTACTTCGACACGTTGCCGGCGCGATCGATCAGCACCAGCGTGGGCGTGGTCGAGACGCCGTACTGCGCGAAGATCTGCTCGCTGATCGGGACCGGCACGGTCTTCATCCACGGATACACGCTGTCGCGGATGCTGGTGAGGTAGGGGAGCTCCACGTCCGGCCCCGCCGGTTCACGTCTGGCGACGTAGCCGTAAAACTTGGTCGGCGCCACCAGCGTCAACCCGGTGCTCTTGTACTTCTCGAGCAGCGCTTCGAGCACCGGGCCTTGAACCTTGCAGTCGGGGCACCAGTGGGCCCACAGGTAGACGATTACCGGCCTGCCCTTGAGGGCGGCCATCGACGGGGGCGCCGCGCCAATCCACTTGGTGCTGTCGAGGGGAAGCGCCGGCGTGCCCTCGAGGCTCAACAGGTTCACGTTCTTGTTCAGGCGCTCGACGATCGACGTGCCCTTGTAGGTGTCGAGCTCGCGCCGCAGGTACAGGACCGCGTCCGACCGGCCGCCCTGGCCGGCGGTGGCGAGCGCGGTCACTTCGATGGCTGCGCCCAACGCAATCGGCAACCGCGGCTCGTCGTCCAGCTTGCGCGTCTTCAGTTGCTCCTCGATGATTTCGTACGTGCGCGCGGCATAGGTCATGGCCGCGCCGTAGTTCTTGGCGGCGACGGCGCCGCGGCCCAGCCACGAAAAGGCTTCGATCGCGATCGGCGTGTTGCCGTTGGCCGCCATGTCGTCGAGGACCAGCTTCTCGGCCTTGGCGAAGTCGTTCTGGCCGATGGCCTCGCGCACTTTCTGGACGATGGTCGGCGGCGGCGCCGGCTGCGACGCCTGCTCAATGATCGGCTTGTCCACCGTAGCCGTGGCGGAGGTGGCGGCGGCGACAATCAGAGACAAAAGCAGCGCAGGCAGCAGGCGTGTCATGCGCCGAGGATATCGCAATCTGCGATATAAACCTTCACATGACTCGTCCCCTTCGCACGTTGGCACTGCTCTCTGTTTTGACCCTCGTCCTGGCCCAGTTGCCGGTGACAGCGCAGTCTCCCGGCCTTCGCGGCTTCCCGGACGATGCGGTGGCGGCCCAGCGGCAGCGCGAAGAGCAGTTCAGGAAATTCCCGGATGCGGCGCGCCTCAAGGAATACATGGAGGCCATGGCCGGCGATTCGCACGTGGCGGGCCAGCCCTCATCCAAACGCGTGGCCGAGTGGGCGTTGGCGAGATTCAAGTCGTTTGGCCTCGACGCGCGCATCGAGGAGTTCGAGGCCATGATGCCGTGGCCGCTTGGGACCAGCGTCGAGCTGGTGGCGCCCGAGAAGTACACACTGAAGCTCAAGGAGCCGGTGCTGGCCGAGGATCCGGACTCGGGTGACCAGACGCCGCTCTACAACGCCTATTCCGGCGACGGCGATGTCACCGGCGAAGTGGTCTACGTCAACTACGGCATGCCCGCGGACTTCGAGCGGCTGAAGCAGCTCGGTATCAGCGTGAAGGGCAAGATCGTGCTGGCGCGCTACGGCGCCGGCTGGCGCGGCATCAAGCCCAAGGTGGCGTACGAGAACGGCGCCATCGGGTGCCTGATCTACTCCGACCCGCGTGACGACGGCTACTTCCAGGGCGACGTGTATCCGGGCGGACCCTATCGGCCGGAGTACGGCGCGCAGCGCGGCAGCGTCATGGACATGCCCGTGCACCCGGGCGATCCCATCACGCCGGGGTGGGGCAGCGAGGCCGGCGGCAGGAAGAATCGCCGCGAAGACTCGCAGACCATCCTCAAGATCCCCGTGCTGCCGATCTCCTACGGCGACGCGCTGCCGATTCTGAAGCAGCTCAAGGGACCCGTGGCGCCGGCTGAATGGCGTGGCGCGCTGCCCGTGACGTATCACCTGGGACCCGGCCCGGCGCAACTCCACATGAAGCTGTCGTTCGAGTGGAAGAACCGTCCGCTCTACAACGTGATGGTCACCATTCCCGGCACGACGCGCGCCGACGAGTGGGTGATCTTCGGCAACCACCACGACGCGTGGGTGATGGGCGCCGACGACCCGATCAGCGGCGCGTCCGCGTTGATGGAGACGGCCCGCGGCCTGGGCGAGCTGCTCAAGACCGGCTGGCGGCCGTCGCGCACCATCAAGATCGCCCTGTGGGACGGCGAAGAATGGGGTCTCCTGGGCTCCACCGAGTGGGCGGAAAAGCACGACGCCGAGCTGAAGCAGAAGGCGGCGGTCTACATCAACACCGACGGCACCGGCAAAGGCTGGCTGAACGCCGGCGGTTCCCACGGATTGCAGCAGTTCCTGGGCGAGGTCGCCAAGGACATCTTGGACCCGCGCAGCGGCAAGCCGGTGTTCGAAGAGGCGCGCCGGCGCGCCATCCTGGGCGAGGCCGAAGCCGACCGCAAAGCCGCCGAGGCCGATCCCGCCCTGCGCATCGCGCCGCTTGGCTCGGGTTCCGACTTCACGCCGTTCCTGCAGCACCTCACCCTGTCGGCGCTCAACGTCAGCTTTGGCGGCGAAAGCCCGGGCGGCGTGTACCACTCGGCCTACGACACGGTGAAGTGGTACCAGACCTACTCGGACACCGACTACAGCTACGGCCGGACGCTGGCGCAGCTGACGGGCACGCTCATCCTGCGCCTCGCCGACGCGCCGGTCCTGCCGTTCCAGTTCACCGACACCGCCGACACCCTCCTCCGCTACGTCGTTGAGATCGAGAAGCTGGCGGAGACGAAGAAGGATTCGAAGGTCGACATGAAGCCGGTCCGCGCCGCGGTGGAGAAGCTGCGCGACGCCGGCCGCGCGTTCGAAAAGGCGTATGGCTCGGTGGGCAAGGCCAACACCGCGACGCTGCTGGGCCGCAAGGAGTTGCAGGCGCTCAACCAGTTGCTGATCACCTCGGAGCGGAAGCTGGGGAACACCGAAGGCCTGCCCCGCCGCGAGTGGTTCAAACACCAGATCTACGCGCCGGGTTTCTACACCGGCTACGGCGTGAAGACGATGCCGCAGATTCGCGAGGGGCTGGAAGAAGGCCGCTTCACTGAAGCCCAAGGCGGCGTGCGTACCGTATCAGCGACGGTGAACGCCCTGGCGGCGCAGGTGGAACAGGCTACGCAGGCGCTGCAGCAGGCGGTGAAGTAGAGTCCGGCTTTAGCCGGACAATTCCGTGCTTGCACTGCGTGGCGTGTCGAGTCCCTATCTGGTGGCGCCCGTGCGGCCGAGCTGGCGAACGATTACGGAGCACACCTGTAACGCCTCCATGGTAAGTTTGGCTCTCAGTGATTAGCCCGACTCGCCAGCTCGTCGTATTTCGGCTCGACAACTGCCGCTATGCCCTGCCCCTGGCCGTGGTCGATCACCTCGTGCGCGCGGTGGAGGTGACACCGTTGCCGAACGCGCCGGCGATCGTCCTCGGCGCAATCGATGTCCACGGCCGCGTGCTTCCCCTGCTCAACGTCCGCAGGCGCTTCCAGTTGCCGGAGCGCGAGATCAGCCCGGCGGACTGGTTTCTGCTGGCGCACACCGAGCGCCGTGCCGTGGCTCTGGTCGTCGACGAATCGGAAGGTGTCGTCGAAAGCGCCGACGACGATATTGCCGCGTTGCCGCAGATCGTTCCCGGCCTGGACGCGTTCCCCGGCGTGGTCGGGCTCGAGGGCGGGTTGGTGCTGATCCACGACCTGGAACAGTTTCTGTCCCTGGATGATGCGCGCGCCCTGGATGAGGCGTTGGCCGGGCCGTTCCTGCCCACCTGATTCCAGCCATGCCATCCCGACGCCTTCCAGACCTGGCCACTGATGGCCAGTGCCAACGGCTCGGCGCGGTCGTTGCGGAGTCCATGGGGCTGCACTTTCCAGGGGAGCGGCTCACGGACCTGCGCCGCGGGCTGGTGGCCGCCGCGGAGGAATTCGGCTTCGCTGACGTTGGCGCGTGCGCCGACTGGTTGTTGTCGGCGCCGCTGACGCGGGCGCAACTCGAGATCCTGGCCGGACACCTGACGGTTGGCGAGACCTACTTTTTCCGCGACAGAAGAACCTTCGAGACCCTGGGCAGCCGTGTGCTTCCGGGGCTGATCGACGCCCGCCGGGGACGCGAGCAACGGCTGCGGCTGTGGAGTGCGGCATGCTGCACCGGTGAAGAAGCGTATTCCCTCGCGATTCTCCTGCACCAGATCCTGCCCGATCTGGCGGGCTGGCATGTGACCATCCTGGCCACCGACATCAACGCGCGTTTTGTCCGGAAGGCCGTCGCCGGCGTGTATGGCGAGTGGTCGTTCCGTGATGTGCCGGACGGGTTCAAGGAGCGTTACTTCAACCGGACAACAGACGGTCGCTATGCCGTCCAGCCGGAAATCAAACAGTTGGTGACCTTCGAGCACTTGAATCTCGCGGAGGATGTCTACCCGTCGCTCGCGACCGACACCAACGCGATGGACGTGATTTTCTGCCGCAACGTGCTCATGTATTTCACGCCGCGACAGATCTCCAGGGTCGTTGGTCATCTTCATCACGCGCTGGTTGATGGCGGCTGGCTGGCAGTGAGCCCCAGCGAGACCTCCCAGGAATTGTTCTCACAATTCCAGACCCACAACTTCCCGGGCGTAATCCTCTATCAGAAGAGCGACGCGCCCGCGCGAAAGCTCCCGGCGTCGTGGGTGCCGCCGGCCGCCGCCCCCTGGCGGCCCGAACCGGCCCCGACGCCGGCGCTGCCCGCGCCGGCGGTCGAATCGGCGCCGCGAGTCTCGGCCGCGTCACTCTACGAACAAGGCCGCTACGGGGAAGCCGTCGACGTGTTGCTGGCCTCCTGCGCGGCGCAGCCGCCTCGCCACGAAGCGTACTCGCTGCTGGCACGCGCGCTGGCCAACCAGGGCCGGCTCGCGGATGCGCTTATCTGGTGTGATCGGTGGGTGGCCGCTCACAAGATGGACGCCGCCGCTCACTACGTGCGCGCCGCGGTCCTGCTCGAGTTGGGTCAACCCGATGAGGCGCGCAGCGCGCTGCAGCGCTGCCTCTATCTCGAGTCGACGTTCGTGCTGGCGCATTTCGCGCTCGGACACCTCGCCGGGAGCCGCGGTCACGATGTACAGGCCGGCAAGCACTTTGCCAACGCACTCCAGCTCTTGGGCCGCCTGTCGGCAGACGACGTATTGCCCGAATCCGATGGCCTCACCGCCGGACGATTGGTCGAAACCATCATTGCCAATGAACGCGTCGGAGCGGAAGGTATGACCATCACACGGAGCCCGGCGTGAACCTCCTGATCGCCCGCACTCGCCCGTGTTCGCGGGAACATCCTACCGTCACAGCCGCCGAAAAGGACCTGGGGCATCCTTGAACAACGACCATCAGTCCCCGACGATCCCCGACGCCGCTCGGATTCTTCGCGCTCGCGCCCGTGTATTGGCGCGCCCGGCCGAGGACGTGCCCGAGGTGGCCACGCAGGTCGAGGTGCTCGAGTTCCGCCTGGCGGCGGAACGATACGCGGTGGAAACGGCGTATGTCACCGCCGTCCATCCGCTGAAGGACCTCACGCCGCTGCCGTGCACACCGCCCTTCGTCCGCGGCGTCGTCAACGTCCACGGCCTCATCCTGCCGGTGGTCGACCTCAAGAAGTTCTTCGACCTGCCGGAAGAGGGGCTGACCGACCTGCACCGAATCATCCAGGTGCATGGAAACGACATGACTCTGGGGCTGCTGGCGGACGCGGTGGTCGGCGTACGCTCCATTCCTGCCGGCAGCTTGCAGCCGTCGCTGCCGACGCTGACCGGCATTCGCAGCGACTATTTGAAAGGCGTTACGGCCGAGCGCCTCGTCGTGCTCGACATGGCCCACATCCTGTCGGACCCCGGCATCATCGTGCACGACGAAGGGGATCGTTGACTGCTGCGCACACGTGGAGTCGGTATGACCATGAAGTGGAACGTCGGAACCAAGATTGGCGTCGGGTTCGGCCTCATCCTGCTGCTCCTGGTAATCGTCGGGGCCGTCTCCTATCGGAGCACGACCCGGTTGATCGAGGCGTCGGATGCGCGCAAGCAAACTTACGAGGCGCTCAGACAATTGGCGGCAGTGTTGTCGCTGGTGACTGATGTCACCACCGGTCAGCGAGGCTACGTGATCACTGGCGACGCCACCGCCCTGAAGCCATATGAGGACGCGCTTGGCGGGCTGGATCAGGCGATCCGGGAGCTGCGTGCCTTGACGGCAGACAACGCATCCCAGCAGCGCTTGTTGGAGTCCCTGGAGCCACTGATCAAAGCGCGCCTGGCAATTGCCAAGGAAGCAGTCGACGTTCGTCGCACCAAGGGTTTGGAGGCGGCAGCCGAGGTGATCAAGTCCAGCCAGGGCGAGTCGAACATGGTCGAGATCCGACGGGTGATCGGCGACATGGAAAGGCATCAGGAGCAATCCCTGCAAGAACGCGTCGAGCAGGCTGCTGCCGATGCGGAGGCTGCGAAGCAGGCGGTGGTGATCGGCACCCTGGCGGCCTTCGTGTTTGCGTTGCTGGCCGGCTTCACCCTGGCACGAAATATCGCCAGGCCGCTTCGGGACCTCACGACTGTCGCCGAGCGGATTACCGTCGGGGATCTGAGCGTTTCCGTCTCGTCGGATGCCCGCGCCGACGAAGTGGGCGCGCTGGCCCGGGCGTTCGACCGCATGACGCAATCGCTGCGGGCGATGGCCGCCGCGGCGGCGCAAATCGCCGCCGGGGATGTCCGTTCATCGATTGCGCCCCATTCCCCGGCCGACGTGCTGGGGAATGCCTTTGCGGGGATGGCTACCAACCTGCGGACGCAGATTGGTGAGCTGGTGGAGGGGGCCAAC
>CAYGMD010000179.1:0-9228 GCA_964350785.1 uncultured Acidobacterium sp.
ATCTGGAGCTTCACCATTGCCTGAATCTTTTTCACCTAGAGCTTCTCCACCTGCAAAAAGTCGAGTTCCACCGGCGTCGCCCGGCCGAAGATCGCCACCATCACTTTCAAGGTGTTCTTCTCGGCGTTCACGTCGTCGACGACGCCGTTGAAGCTGGTGAACGGGCCTTCGTTGATCCGCACCTGATCGCCCTTCTCGAAGCTGTACTTCGGCTTGGGCTTCTCGGCCGCGACCGTCACCTGATGCAGGATCTGGTCGACTTCCTCGCGCGTCAGCGGCGTCGGGCGCGAGCCCGCGCCGACGAAGCCGGTGACCTTCGGCGTGTTCCGCACCACGTGCCACGCCTGATCCGACATGTGCATCTCGACCAGGATGTAGCCCGGGAAGAACCGCTTCGAGCTGACGACCTTGCGGCCGCCGCGCATCTCGACGACGTCTTCGGTCGGGATCAGCACCTCGCCGATCGCCTCCTGCAGGCCGTAGGCCTGCACGCGCTGCTGCAGCGACTCCGAGACTTTCTTCTCGAAACCAGAGTAGGTATGGATGATGTACCACTGCTTCGTGGCGTCGTCAGTCACCGTCATGCCACTCCGAAGTACTGGAAGATCGCGCGCATGGTCGCGCTCATGATCAGGTCGGCGCCCCACAGGTACACGCCGAAGATGATCGAGGTGATGATGACGACGATCGTGGTCGCCCACACCTCGCGGCGCGACGGCCACGTCACGCGCGACATCTCGTTGCGCACGCCGGCCAGGAACGACCGGCTGCGGCCCACCCATCCGGCGGCCCCGTCCCGAACGCGTCCGGCAACCGACGTCTCGTCGCGTTCAGCCATTACTGCTTTCACACCACTTCTCTTTCCGCTTCAGGCATTACTGGCAGGACAGGAGGGAATCGAACCCCCAACCCCCGGTTTTGGAGACCGGTGCTCTGCCAATTGAGCTACTGGCCTTCGCGCCTACTTCTGCTCCTTGTGCGGCTGGTGTTTCCGGCAGAAGCGGCAGTACTTCTTCATCTCGAGCCGCTCGGTCGTCTTCTTCTTGTTCTTGGTCGTGCTGTAGTTCCGGCGCTTGCACTCGCCGCACGCCAACTGGATGATGTCTCTCATTGCTGATCCTTGTCGGCAGTCGGGAGTCGGGAGTCGGGAGTCGAATTTCGACTCCCGGGTCCCGGTTCCCGACTCCCGTCAGTAACGACTAAGCGATAACTTCGGTAACCGAACCGGCGCCGACCGTGCGGCCGCCTTCGCGAATCGCGAAGCGCGCGCCCTGCTCGAGCGCCACCGGGGCGATCAGCTCGACGGTCACGCTGGTGTTGTCGCCCGGCATGATCATCTCCACGCCCTCGGCGAGGTTGAGCGTGCCGGTGACGTCGGTCGTCCGCAGGTAGAACTGGGGACGGTAGCCGTTGAAGAACGGGGTGTGACGGCCGCCCTCGTCCTTCGAGAGCACGTACACTTCCGCCTTGAACTTGGTGTGCGGCTTGATCGAACCGGGCTTGGCCAGCACCTGGCCGCGCTCGATGTCGTCCTTTTCCACGCCGCGCAGCAGCACGCCGACGTTGTCGCCCGCCTGGCCCGAGTCGAGCAGCTTGCGGAACATCTCGACGCCGGTGACGACCTTCTTCTCGCTCGGCTTGAAGCCGACGATCTCGATTTCCTCGCCGACCTTGACCTGGCCACGCTCGATGCGGCCGGTGACGACCGTGCCGCGGCCCGAGATCGAGAACACGTCTTCGATCGGCATCAGGAACGGCTTGTCGACGTCGCGCTGCGGCAGCGGGATGTAGGTGTCGAGCGCCTCCATCAGCTTCTGCACCGACTCGACGCCCTTGGGGTCGCCGTTGATGGCGCCGAGCGCCGACACGCGGACCACCGGGACGTCGTCGCCGGGGAAGCCGTAGCCCTTGAGCAGCTCGCGGACCTCGAGTTCCACCAGGTCGACCAGTTCGGTGTCGTCCACCGCGTCGACCTTGTTCAGGGCGACCACGAGGTACGGCACGTTGACCTGCTTGGCGAGCAGCACGTGCTCGCGGGTCTGCGGCATCGGGCCGTCGATGCAGCTCACCACGAGGATGGCGCCGTCCATCTGCGCCGCGCCCGTGATCATGTTCTTGATGTAGTCGGCGTGGCCCGGGCAGTCGACGTGGGCATAGTGCCGGTTCGCCGTGCTGTACTCGACGTGGCTCGTCGCGATGGTCAGGATCTTGGTGTCGTCGCGGCGGCCCTGCGACTCGGAGGCCTTGGCCACCTGGTCGTACGACACGTACTTGCCCCAGCCCTTGTCGGCCGAAACCTTGGTCAGCGCCGCGGTGAGCGTAGTCTTGCCGTGGTCGATGTGGCCAATGGTGCCGACGTTAACGTGTGGTTTGGACCGATCGAATTTCTCTTTCGCCATGACTCGTCTGCGCTCGCTTCCTTACGACCCGGCTTCGTGCCGGCGTCGGTTAAACCAAAGAACCGGGTCTGTTCGTTGCCTTGCCAGGCGAAAAAGAAACCCGGGTTCTCTTTCGCACAACTGGAGCTGATGACCGGGATCGAACCGGTGACCTCGTCCTTACCAAGGACGTGCTCTACCTACTGAGCTACATCAGCGTTCGTCCTTCGACTCGCGCCGACCTTCGCTACGCTCAGGTCGGCCCTCGCTCAGGACACTCGACCCGTCGAACGGCGCGTCGAGTGGAGCGGGAGACGGGGATCGAACCCGCGACCAACAGCTTGGAAGGCTGTGACTCTACCACTGAGTTACTCCCGCCTTCGGCCTTCCCATTTCGCCCAACTCGCTCTCAACTTTTCAAAACAACTTTCGCCTCCCATGCCCTGCGAAAGTTGGTGGGCAGGGAAGGATTCGAACCTTCGTAGCCACTGGGGCGACAGATTTACAGTCTGTTGCGATTGACCGCTCCGCCACCTGCCCCTGTTTGCTGGCCGGCTCGCTGAGCCGGGGCGTCTTGTCAGGATGAACCCTTGTTTGCGATTCCGTGTCGGCTCCAGCGCGCTCAAAAGATGGAGCTGGCGAAGGGATTTGAACCCCCGACCGGCTGATTACAAATCAGCTGCTCTACCGGGCTGAGCTACGCCAGCCTAGACAAAACGGGAATACTAGCACGACTTGTGCCAGCCATGCAAACGGAAGGGACACCTATCTCTAACAACGTCCTTATCTGCTCCGGGGTGCAAACGGCCGAAAACCCTGTTTCCTAGGGCTTTTCTGGCCTCCCCCGGCTCCGGCTCCGCCGCTGCCTGACCGCCTCATACAAGACGATCGCAGTCGCGGCCGAAACATTAAGACTTCCCACATGGCCCAGCATGGGGATGCTGACCACCTGGTCACACCGTTCCCGCACGAGCCGTCGCAGCCCGTGCCCCTCAGCGCCCACTACGATCGCCGTCGGAAGGGTGAGATCCCACTCATAGTAGGACATTTTCGCGTCGGCGTCGAGTCCCACCGTCCAGACCCCGGCCTTTTTCAGTTCTTCCAGGCTGCGGGCGATGTTGACGACGTCGGCGACCGGCACGTAATTGACGGCCCCGGCCGATGCCTTGGCGGCGGCCCCGTCGAGGGCGGCCGCCCGCCGCGTCTGCCGGACCACCCCGGTCGCGCCGGATGCATCCACCGTCCGCAGGATCGCCCCGACGTTCTGGGGGTCTTCGACCTCGTCCAGGACGACAATCAGGGGCGGGCCGTCCGCGCCGCTGGCCAGATCGTCCAGGGTCACGTCGGCTCGCTTGGCCACGTCGGCCACCACGCCTTGATGCGAGCCGCCGCGCGATTCGTTGTCGAGCACCTCGCGCGAGACGCGCCGCACCTTCACGCCGTGGCTCGCCGCATCGTCCAGGAGGCGCTGCAGACGATCGTCGGCGCGCTCGGCGACCCGGATTTCGCGCACCTTGCCGGCCTTGATGGCCTCGGCAACCGGGTTGATCCCGTAAATGATCATTGCAGTTCAGGAGTCCACACAGGAGATCAAGAGATCAGGAGCAGGCATTTCAAAAGACCTTGCTCCTTGACTCCTGATCTCCTGTTAATTCTACTGCCTCGCAGCGACGAGCTGCGCCACGTCGTGCAGGCGGCCGTTGGCCATGACCTTCCGTACCTTCGTCGTGTTGGCGATGTTCTCGAGCGGGTCGCCCTCGATCATGATGATGTCGGCCAGCTTGCCGGCTTCAATGGTGCCGGCCTCGAGGCCGAGCGCCTTCGCCGGGTTCACCGTCGCCGTCTTCAGGATGTCGAACGGCGCCATGCCGGCCAGGCGATACGACATCAGCTCGCCGTGCAGGTTGATGCCGTTGGGCGTGTCGGTGCCGGCCACGACCAGGCCCCCGGCTTTCATGATGTCGAGGACCATCTTGCCCTGGCCGCCGGTGGCATCGAGGCCGCCGCTCGGACCCGGGGCGTTGGGCTGGGCCGCCACCTGGCGCTGCATCCAGCCCGGATAGAGCCTGAAGCGCGGGTCGAGCTTCAGCGTGGGATCGTCCTCGAACAGCTTGCGCGCCCCGCCACCCGAAATCATCGGACAGAAAATGCGCTGGCTCTGGCCGAACAACTGCACCACGTCGTCGTAGGTGCCCTGCAGCGTCGCCTGCTTCGGCGAGTAGCCGCGGCGGCTCGTCGCCGCGGTGTGCTCGGTGTTGTCGACGCCGACCAGCGCGGCCGGCCAGATCTCGTGCGTCGCCACCGGCACGCCGATGCTGTGCGCGAATTCGACCATGCGCTTCTGCTGCAGGTCGGGCAGCCGCACGTAGCTCTTGATCAGGTCGTGCTCGAGCACCTTGGCGCGCTGCAGTTCCATTTCGAACTGGCTCACGCTCGAGATGGCGATGCCCATCTTGTAGTAGACGCGGTTCCACTCCATCAGGTAGCCGGTGCCGTAGACGCGCGGCCCGGGGCGAACGCCGGCCTCATTGGCCTCGCGATCCTCGACCGCCTCGTACGGCGTGTTGCCCGGGCTGCGCACGGTCGTCACGCCGAACGCCAGCCAGGCCCGGCCCTGCGCTTCGCCGTAATCCTTCTGCAAGTGGGAGTGAAACTCGACCAGGCCCGGCATCACCGTCAGGTTCGAGGCGTCGACGACCGTCCCCTGCGCGTGGTGGGCGGCGGCGTGGGGGGCCACGGCGACGATCTTGTTGCCGACCACGGTGATGTCGACGTTGGTGCGCGCCGCGGCGCTCTTCATGTCGAGCAGCTTGCCGGCGTGAATCACGGTGCGCGTCTTCGGGATCGCCGGCGTCCACGTGAGGCTGAGCGGCACCGTCCGGGTGTCGCCGGTTTCGATGTCGACAATGCGCAGCTGGTCGAGCGATTGATACAGGATGTGGCGCGAGTCGCCCTGCCAGCTGGGCGCATGGGCGCTTTCGACGGTCACGCGGCGCGGCGGCCCCTGCGGCTCGCCGCTGGCGGCCACCGGCCACACCGCCAGCACGCCCTCGTAGATCGCCGCCATCTTGGTGCCGTCGGGCGACCACACCGGCCCGCCGCCGCCGCGCGAATCGATCGACAGCATCGGGATGGGCGCGTACCACTTCACGTCGCCGCCCGACGCCGAGATCGTCTGCACCTGGTTGGTCCCCTCGCGGAACCGCACGGTCATCGGCGCAATGCCGGCCAGGGCGATGCGCTTGCCGTCGGGCGACCACGTCGGCGTGCCGGGCTGCGGCAGCGAATCGTGGATCTTGGTGACGCGGCCGGTGTCGAGATCGAGAATCGACATCTCGGCCACGCGCCACATGCCGTCGACGTTGAAGAACACGATGCGCTTGCCGTCGGGCGAGAACGACGCGCCCTGCGGCTGCGTCGGCAGATTGGTCACCTTGCGGCTCTGGCCGCTTTTCATGTCGCGGATCCAGAGCTGCAGCTGCTCGCTGTCCTTGTCGGACGAATAGACCAGCGACGCGCCGTCGGGGGACCACGACGGATCGGTGTCGAGCGCGGCGTCTTTCGTGACGTTGACGGCCGCGCCGCCCACCGGCATCACGTAGATGTCGCCGACCGCGGCAAACGCGACCTGGGTGCCGTCGGGCGAAATCACCGGGCGAACGATGCCCAGCGCCTTGCGCGGAGCGGCCGACGTGAAGTCGCGAACCCGGCGGCGGTACTGCGGGCGCGTCACCTGCATGGTCGCCGTGAAGTCGACGGTCTGCATGGGCAGGCCGGCGATCGACCGCCGGCGAATCTTGCCGTCGGAGACGTAGACGATCTCGGTCGCCGAGGCCCACGCCGCGCGGAACGCAAACACGTTTTCGGCGCCGGTCACGGGCTTGCCGTCCAGTTCGTAGCGCGTCTGGTTGCCGGCGGTCACGTGATACACCAACTGCCCGCCCGGCCCCCACGACGGCGCATCGACGCGCGCGCCGGTGACGGTGCGGACCTTGCGTTCGGCGCCGGTGGCGACGTTGATCACCCACACGCCGTCGTAGGCATCGCGCGACGACGCAAACGCGATCTCGGTGTCGTCGGGCGACCAGGTCGGCATGAAGTCTTCGCCCGGCGCCCGGGTCACCTGGGTGATGGCGCCCGAACGCGTGTCGAGGATCCAGATGTTGTAGTCGCTGCCCAGGGCATTGCCGCGATCCGACGAAAAGGCGATGCGCGTGCCGTCGTGCGACCAGATCGGCTCGCGGTCGTCAAACGTGCCCCAGGTGACCTTGCGCTGGTTGGAGCCGTCCGGATTGACCGACCAGAGGTCGTAGCCGCCGTCGCGATAGGCAAAGAAGGTGATGGTGCGGCCGTCGGGCGACCACCGCGGCTGGCGCGCGTCGTTGAACGGGTCGGTGATGCGCGTCATCGCGCCGCCACCGGCCGGCATCGTCCAGATGCTGCCCTGCATGTCGGCGGCGAGCGTGCGGCCGTCGGGCGAGATGGCCACCGACATCGAGGTGCCCTCACTCACGGTGACATCGAAGGGCCCCGCGGCGGCCGCCGCGGCGCGCGGGACCGCGGGCTTTTGTTGGGCCTGGGCGACGAGGCCGGCCACCATCGCACCCAGCACGAGCAGCATGAATTGGCGCTTCATGGGGCGCATCTTACAGGGTCTTGGGGTGCCTGGGGGGCCTAAGGTGCCTAAGGTGCCTAAGGTGCCAAGGTCTTTGCGACGGACGTCGCGCGCGCCTGGCAACTGGCGACGGGCGCCAGTCCTGAGTCACGCAGGTCAGCCGCCTGATCGATCGCCGGCACAATCAGGTCGAGTTCGGGCCCCTCGGCCGCACCGGTCAGGATCACGCGAATGGGATGAAACAGCCCCTTGCCCTTCAGCCCGGTGCGATCCCTCACGCGGCCGGCCAGAGCGCGGAACGTCTCCTTGTCGGTCAACCGCAACCCGCCTGCCAGCTCGGCAGCCAGCGCCGCCGCCACTTCCGGCAGCCCGGGTTCGTTCTCGAGCGGCGCGCCGGGCCGGCGAAAGACCGCCTCGAGGCGATCGGCCAGCTGCGGCAGGCGATCCACCGATGACGCCATTGCCGGCAGCACCTGCTGCAGCCACGTCGTCGCCGGCGCCGACAACGGTCCCACAAGCTGACCGCGGCTGCGCAGATGCGGTTCGGCCAGGGTCGCGAGCCGATCGGGCGCACACAGTTTCAAGTAGTGCCGGTTGACCCACGCCAGCTTGTCTTCGTCGAAGACGCCCGCGCTGTGGGCGACGTCCTCGAGCCGGAAGCGGCGCGCGAGCTCGGCGGCCGGCAACAGCTCTTCGTTCTGGCCCGGCGACCAGCCGATCAGCGCGAGATAGTTGACGAGCGCTTCCGGCAAATAGCCCTTGTCGCGGAACTCCCGCACCGAGGTCGCGCCATGGCGCTTCGAGAGCGGCGCGTGGTCCGGCCCCATCACGAGCGACAAATGCGCGAACTTCGGCGGCGCGTACCCGAACGCCTCGTACAGCAGGATCTGCCGCGGCGTGTTCGAAATGTGATCCTCGCCCCGAATCACGTGCGTGATCTTCATCAGCTCATCGTCGATGACGACGGCGTAGTTGTAGGCCGGGATGCCGTCGGAGCGGACCAGGACCGGATCGCCGATCACATCGGTGTGAAACGTCACCAGGCCGCGCACGGCGTCGTCGAACGCGACCTCGCGGCCCTCGGGCACGCGCAGGCGGATGACGGCGGCCTCGCCGTTGGCGCGGCGCGCCGCGGCGTCGGCCGGTGGAATGTGGCGGCAGGTCCCGGCGTACTTCGGCGGCAGCGCCGCGGCAAGCTGGGCCTTGCGCTGGGCGTCGAGGGTCTCGGCGGAACAGAAGCAGTAGTAGCCCTTCCCTTCCGCCAGCAGCCGCGCCGCGTGATCGGCGTAGGTCTGCATCCGCTCGGTCTGGCGATACGGACCGTAGTCGCCGCCGGCGTCCACGCCCTCGTCCCACTGCAGGCCCATCCATCGCAGATCATCGAGGATGGCCTGCTCCGAGGCCTTCGTCGACCGCTCGAGGTCGGTGTCTTCAATGCGCAGGATGAACGTGCCGCCCTGGCCGCGGGCCAGCAGCCAGTTGAACAGTGCGGTCCGGGCGTTGCCGACATGGAGATGGCCGGTGGGGGACGGGGCGAAACGGACTCTCATGAGGTCGAGGCGATCTTATCAGCTTGGATCGACGCCTTTGGCGTATCCTCCTTGGGGCGCGATTGAGCGCCTTTGGAAGCCCGTAACCTGGAGGTTACTCATGAAACGAACTGTCCTATTGGCGGCCGGCCTGCTGGCGCTCGCCAGCTCCATCTATGCGCAGGCCCCGGCCCCGGCCGCGGCCCCCGGCCCGTTCGACGCGGCGCTCGCCGCGGCGCCGGCCAACATGCGCGAAGGCGCCATGGTCATCAAGTGGAAGGCCGACGGCAGCTACGACACGCTCCGCCCGGGCACCAACCGGCTGATGTGCTACGACCAGTCCGGCGATGCCGGCGAGCAGCCGATCTCGTCGCAGTGCACGAGCGTCGGCAATCTCGAGCGCGTCAAGCAGAACAAGATCTACGAAGCGAAGATCGCCGATCGCGCGGCCCGCGAAGCGGCCTTGACCGAGCTCGAGAAGGCCGGCACGCGCGTGAAGCCGGAATTCGGCTCGGTGTTCTACACGCGGCAGGGGAAAGACGCGACGGCGACGCGCCTGCACGTGACGATCGCGGTGCCCAACGCCACGGCGGCGTCGCTGGGCCTTCCGGACAACAACAAGATGGGCGGCGCGTGGATCATGGGTGCGGGCACGACGGCCGCGCACATCATGACTCCTGGAAGCTAAGAGCTAGGGTGCGTACAG
>CAYGMD010000180.1:0-9211 GCA_964350785.1 uncultured Acidobacterium sp.
TGCGTTTCCAAGAGGCTGCTTAATGATGAACAACCTCTTTGACATTCACACCTAGAACTTCACGGTGGCGACGAGCGATGCCGATCGGCCCGGGGCCAGCACCGCGCGCACGTCCTGGCTCGCGTAGTACTTCTGGTTGAGCAGGTTGCGGGCCTGGATGCGGAATTCGAGCGGCTTCGACACGCGCAGGCCGGCGGCGGCGTCGAGCAGCGTGTGCCCCGGCACGACCTGTTCGGTCGGTCCCGCGTGCTCGTCGTCCGAGAAATAGGCGACCCGCACCTGCGCGAAGGCCCGCTCGCCAAACTGCCGGCGAAGGACGGCCGACAGGTTGGTGGGCGAGATGTCGTCGAGGTAGGCGTGGTCGTCGAGCGCCCGGCCTTCGGCCACCTGGGTGGCCAGTTCGAGAGAGAGCCCGGCGCCAAGGTCGGCCTGGCCTTCGATCTCGAACCCGCGGATGCGTGCGCTGCCACGATTGCGGAAGAAGAAGTCGTCGGCCGAGGTCGCGTAACGCTCGATCAGGTCGTGGATGCGATAGTCGTAGTAGTAGGTGGCCAGCCGGAATCGCGGCGCCACGTAGCGCAAGGCGAGGTCGCCCTGGATGCTGGTCTCCGGCTCCAGGTCGGGATTGCCGGTGATGTAGCCGCGTCCGGTCGGGCCACGGTAGTAGCGATCCGACAAGACGGGGTCGCGGAAGCCGCGCGCGAGCTGTCCGGTGAGGCTGAGCCCCCTGAAGCTGCCGAGCGTGGCCGAGACGAAGCCGGAGAAGGCGCCGTTGCCCGTGGCGTAGTCGCCAAAGTAGCCGCCCTCGTTCCGGGTCGTGACGTAGGCGCCGCGCACGCCGGCGCCGACCACCAGCGCCGCGGTCAGCGCCGAGTCGATCGAGACATAGGCCCCGGTGTCGGTGCGCCGCGCCGAGTCGACCGAGACATTGGGCCGCGTGCTTACCACGTCGCCCGCCAGGTTGTAGGTGATGAGGTCGTCGATGGCGTGCAGGCCGGCGCGGCCGTTCACGTCGAGACCGATCTCGAGCCGCGACTTGCCGAACAGCCGCTCGCCGAAACCCCGCACCTGGTAGTCATTGGCGGAGACCTCGGCACGTTCGATCCTGCGCCCGGTGGTCGCGGTGGCAAACCGATCCTGGTCGGTGACCTGCGCGTAACGGCCGACGAAGGTGGCGACGCCCAGGCGCTGGAAGCCGGCCGTCTCCCGTGCTTCGTAGCCGGCGGTGAAGCGATGCGAGTCTTCGGTCGGATAGTAGAAGCGGACGATTTGCGAGTTGTTGCGCGGCCGCTCGATGTCGCGGCCGAAGTCGCTTTGCCACCCGGCGCTCAGCATGCCGGCGCCGGCCTTCTGCTCGGCGCGGACCATGAAGCCCTGATCGGAGAATCCCGAATTAAAGACCTCGCCTTGCGGGCTGTCCCAGTTGTCGGCCTCGCGCGCGTGCGCGGCCATCAGGATGCCGCCGGCCGCGAAGCCCTTCGACACTTCGACCGAGCCGCGCAGTTCGGGGACGCCGGCGCCGGCCGTGCCTGAAAACTGCGCGGCCCACGGCGAGCCCGGCGCCACGCGCCGCGTCCGCACGGAGATCACGCCGCCAAAGGCGTCGGAGCCGTAGGCGACCGAACCTGGTCCGCGCGCCACGTCGACCCCTTCGACCAGCGAGGGATCCAGGAAGGTCGCGCTGGCGCCGGCCCGCCGTTCGGAACTGACGCGGGCGCCGTCGATCAGGATCAAGGTACGGCCCCGGGCGAGGCCGCGAATCGCCGGCACCGCGGCCTGGCCTTCGGAGACCTGGTTGACGCCGGCGACGTTCTCGATGGCCTGCATCAGGTTGGCGGGCTGGCGCACCGAGACGTCACGCCCGCTCACGCTGGTGGTGGCCGCGGCCGGTGTCGCCTCGATACTGGGCGCCGAGCCGGTGACCGTGACCGACTCGCTCATCAACGGCGCAATGGTCACGAGGACTTCCTGCCCGGCGGCCACCGCTTCGATCAGCACGGGCCGGGAGTAGGACCCCGCCTTGTCGATGACCAGCACCTCGAAGGGGGTGGGCGGATCGGGCAGCCACTCGAAGCGGCCGTCGGCGCCGGTGATCGCTTCCCCGGGCCGGCCCAGCACGGTGACCGTGGCGTTGGCGACCGGACGCCCTTGCTGGTCGACCACACGGCCCTTCAGCGCGAACGCGGATGCGGGCAGGGCAAGGGTGGCCAGGAACAGGAAGACCCGAAGACGCATAGCCCACCACAATACGAAGCCGGTCGAACTACTACCAGCGGCCGTAGGTGACGACGGCTTCGACGGCTTCGTGGACGGTCTTCAGCGCGGACGGGCTATTCACAATCGCCAGCATCGTCGCGATGAGGCCGGTGGCGAGCAGGGGCTGAACGACCGCCCATCGTGGCGAGGGTGCCCCGGGCGTCGACGACAGCAGCCGGCGGACCCGCCGATCGAGGCGGTCGCGCGCGATGAACGGGCTGATGGTCGCGGCGGTCAGCGCCTGGCCTGCCGACAGCCGGGCCACCTTGACCAGCAGCGCGGCCAGGTCCAACCGGGCGGCGTCGTGCCCGGCGGTGGCCGCGTCATCGGCCGCGTCTTCGGCTGCGTCATCCCAGGCCAGGGTGATGGCGCGATGCGCGGGCGTCCAGCGCAGCAGATCGGGCGCGCACGCCATGAGCCAGCGCTTGAGGTTGTCGCGGGCATGCAGGTGGCCGCGCTCGTGGGCGACGATGTTCGCCAGCTCGTCGCGATTGCAGGCCTCGATGACGGTGCGTGCCGCGATTAACTTCGGCGTGAACACGCCGACCAGGGCCACCACCGGCGTGAACGACTCGACGGCATAGGCGGGCACGCCGGCCGGCGGATCGAAATCAAGCAGCCGGGCCGCGCGCAGCCACCGTCGCTCGATGCGCCAGGTGGCGAATGCGCTGAGGGCGGCGGCGCCGATGCCCGCGGCAAGCAGGACCAATCCCAGCAGCGCCAGGCCGATCAGGACGGGCCCAACGGCTTCGACGGCGCGCACGGGTTCGAAGATCAGGAACGCCGGCATGATCACCGCGGCGACCCCGACGGCGGCGGCGACGCTGGGGAACGCGCGCAGCGTGACGAGGCGTCGCGCCCGCACGGCAGGCGCCCAGTCGGCGCGAACGCGCCGGCTGGTGTTCCAGATTGCCATCGCCAGCAGCGAGGCGAGGGTGCTGAGCACGGCATAGCCGGCGAGGGCCACCGACAGCAGCAGCACGGAGCGGATCATTTCCCGTCCCCGCCTTCCAGCTGTTCCCGCCGGGCCCGCACCAGCTCTTCCAGTTCGTCAAGCAGCGCGCGGTCGCGGTCGCCGACCGCATCGACGAACTGCGACAGGATGGGCCGCATGGGCGACCCGTCGCCCGGCAACATGGTGGCGAATGCCGACCCGGCCAGTTGCGTACGCAGCTCGTCGCGCGAGAACTGCGGGCGATAGAAGAACGCGCGCCCGCTCTTGTCGCGGCGCAGGACGCCCTTGCGGAACAGGCGATCGAGGGTGGTCATCAGCGTGGTGTAGGCGACCCCGGGAAACGCCGGTTGCAGATCGCGGACCGAGGCGGCGGCGGCGCGCGACCACAGCACGTCGAGCACGCGGCTTTCAAGCGGTCCGAAGACCGTGTCAAGGTGCGTGCGGGGCGGCCGGAGAACGTCGGACATGCGCAGGGCCGATTATAGCGGGACTGCACGGACGCGGTAAGATCGCAGTCCCAATGCGCAACTGGCGAGCCGTGTTCGCCCTCTTCTTCTTCTCCGGGATCGCGGGCCTCGTGTATCAAGTGCTGTGGCTGAGGCGCTTGTCGCTGGTGTTCGGCGTCACGGTGTATGCCGCGACGACCGTGCTGGCGTCGTTCATGGCCGGCCTCGCGATTGGCAGCCTGCTGGCGGGATGGCTGCTGCGCCGGCGCGTGCCGCCGTTGCGGGCGTTTGCGGCGGCGGAGATCCTTGTCGGCCTGACCGGCGTGGCCTCGCCCTGGCTGCTCGAGGCGGCGTCGGCCCTCTACCTCCAGGTTCATCAGCTCGCGCCCGAGTCGCTGGGCTGGCTGACCGTGGCCCGGCTGGTGTGCTCGTTCACCATCCTCGCGTTGCCCACCACGATGATGGGCATGACGCTGCCGCTGCTCAGTTCGGCAGTGTCTGCCATCAGGACGCACCACGTATCGTCCGGTTCAACCGGCTCGACCATCGGCACGCTGTACGCGATCAACACCGCCGGAGCCATGGCCGGTACGCTCGCCTCAGGGTTCTTCCTGATCCCGGCGATCGGCATCGGCCGCACCTTTCTCGTGGCGGCCGTCACCAACGTCGCGGTGGGGGGCATTGCCTGGTGGATGAGCCGCAACGAGGAAGCCGCGCCGCTTGCCGCCGTTGCAGTCGCCACGCCGCCGGCCCCCGACCAGCAGAACCGCCACCTGTTCCCGGCCGTGTACTGGGTCGTGGCCATTTCCGGTTTCGCCGCGCTCGGCCTGGAAGTGCTGTGGTTCCGCCTGATGCTGCAGTTTGTGACCGCCACCTCAGAAGCATTCACCGCGATGCTGGCCACCGTGCTCGCCGGCATTGCCATTGGCGGGTGGCTTGCCGCGCGGATGTTGCGACGCCGGTTGAACCTGCCGTTCTGGCTCACCGTGGTCCAGGCCGGCACCGGCCTGACGACGATCGCCGCGATGAGCATCCTGTTGTGGACGGTGAAACACGGGTGGGACACCATGTCGTTGTGGCGGGCGGTTGGCATTGCCATCCTCGCGCCCTCGATCGCCATGGGCGTGGGATTCTCGCTCGCGCTTGGCGCCGCCTCGCTGACGCCGGGCCGCGAGACCGGTGGCCTGGGCGATCGCATCGGCCGCCTTTACGCGCTCAACGTGATCGGCGCGATTGCCGGGTCGTTGGTGGCCGGCTTCGTCCTGTTGCCACGGCTGGGCGCCATGGCATCGCTGGTCACGCTCGCCGCCTGCTTCGTGGCGAGTGGCGCCCTGCTCGCCGCCACCAGGAAAGGCTGGCCGCAGGTGGTTGTGGTGGTGCTGGTGGTGGCGGCTTTCATCCCGATCGCACGGCGCATTGGTGATCCCTTCAAGATCGCGATCGATCGCCGCTACGGCGACCTCCTGCCTGAATTCTGGCGCGACGAAGGGGCGCAGACCGCGGTCAGCGTGCGGGCGACGCGCCTGCAGCACGTGCTCTACCTGGACGGCCTGCACCAGGCCAACGATCAGCCGGCCATGGTCAAGCTGCACCGCATGCTCGGCCACCTGCCGATGGTGCTGCACGGCGCGCCCCGCGATGTGCTGGTGGTGGGCATGGGCGGCGGCGCCACGCCCGGCGCGGTCAGCCAACACGCGGGCGTCCAGGTCGAGGTGGTCGAGTTGTCCGGGAGCGTGGTGAAGGCCGCGCCGTTCTTCGCGCACGTCAACTACGACCTGTTGAATGCGGCCAACGTCAGGGTCCGCGTCGATGACGGGCGCAGCTTCCTGACCTTCAACGATCGCCGCTTCGACGTCATCACCGCCGACATCATTCAACCCGGCCATGCCGGCGCCGGTCACGTCTACTCGCGCGAGTATTTCTCGCTGGTCCGCCGCGCGCTCAAGCCGCAGGGCATCGTGATGCAGTGGATCGGCAAGCGTCCCTCGGTGGAATACAGGCTGATCATGCGCACCTTCCTCGAGGTGTTTCCGCACGCCACGTTGTGGCACGACGGCGAGTTCATGATTGGCGCGCTGCAGCCATTGCAGATCGACCCCGGTGCCCTCGCCCGCATGCGCGCGCACCCGTCCACCCGCGAGGCCCTCGACGCCGTCGGCCTGACGCACTTCGCCGTGCTCCGCGCCTGGTTCACCGCCGGCCCCGACGAGATGCGCGCGCTGGTCGGCCCCGGTCCGGTGCTCACCGACGATCGGCCGCTGGTCGAGTACCACCACTGGTTGCCGCCGGCCAGCGCGCAACCCCCGCTCGACCTGTCGTCGTTCAAGGGCGACGTCGGCCGCGTGGTCGCGGGCGGTGGCGAGTGATCGATACCGTGTTCCTGGATGCCGGCGGCGTGCTGTGCCATCCGTCGTGGCCCCGGGTGGCCGACGCGCTGGTTCGCCACGGCGCCACCGTGACCGCCGCTGCGCTGGCCGCCGCCGAACAGCGCGCGACCCACGAACTCGACCAGGCTTCGGTGATCAGCGCGACCGACGATCGCTCGCGCGGCTGGCTCTACTTCAACCTGGTGCTGCAGCATGCCGGCGTGGCCCAGGATGCCGGCACGGATGCCGCGCTGGCCGAGTTGCGTGAGTATCACAAGGGCGAAAACCTCTGGGAGCACGTCGAACCCGACGTGGCGCCGGCCCTGGCGGCGCTGCGGGCGCGCGGCCTGCGGCTGGTGGTGGTATCGAACGCCAACGGCCGCCTGCGCCACCTGTTCGATCGGCTGCAGCTCACGCGCTGGTTCGACCACCTGCTGGATTCACATGAATGGGGCGTCGAGAAGCCCGACCCCCGGCTGTTCCACCTGGCGCTGGAACAGGCGCGCGCCGAGCCCGCCCGGACCGTGCACGTCGGCGACCTGTATCACGTCGACGTGATGGGGGCGCGCCGCGCCGGCCTGCGCGACGCCGTGCTGTTTGACATGGCCGGCCTCTACGGCGGCGTCGACTGCCCGCGGGTCCGCTCGTTGGCCGGCCTGGTCGAGTGGCTCGACAAGACGAGGGGAAACCAGACCCTGAACCGCGTGCCCTGACCGACGGCCGACGTCACCCGCAAGGCGGCATGGTGGCTGCGGACGATGCCGCGCACGGCCGCCATGCCGAGGCCGCGGCCCTGGTCCTTGGTCGAGAAGAACGGATCGAACATGCGCGCCAGCGTGTGCTCGCTCATGCCGGCGCCGTTGTCGACGACGTCGATGAACACGTAGCGCCCCGGCTCGTTGTCGTTGCCGAACGTCATGTGCTTCAGGCGCTCGCGATCGAGCACTTCCTCGCCGGTCGCCACCGTCACCACGCCGGCGTGGTCGTCGACCGCCTCGGTGGCGTTGATGATCAGGTTGAGCACCACCTGCCGGATCTGGGTCGGGTCGGTCTCGACCAGCGGCAGCGGGCCCGGGCTCTGGTAGGTCAGCGTGCACTGGCGCGCCACCGACGCCTCGAGCAGGTCGACCATCTCCCGCACCAGCGCGTCGAGGTCGACGTGCTCGGCGACGACGCGGCCGCCGCCGGCGTAGGCCAGCATCTTCGACACCAGGTCGGCGGCGCGTTGCGCGCCGATCACGATCGCCTCGGCCGCCCGCCGCTGGCCTGACTCGGCCGGGGCCTGCATCGCCAGCAGTTCGGCGTTGCCCAGGATGCCCGTGAGCAGGTTGTTGAAATCGTGGGCGACGCCGCCGGCCAGCACCATCAGGCTCTCGGATTTCTGCTGCTCCTGCACGCGCCGCTCGAAGGCATAGCGCTCGGCCTCGTTGCGGCGCCGGCTCGAGACGTCGTGCACGGTGACCAGCCAGCCCGCGAAGCGGCGCCTGGCGTCGCGCACCGCCGAGACCTTGACCTCGAAGTACCGCGGTCCCGGCTCGACCTTGACGATCGCGGGCTGGCCTTCGCCGGACGGGCGGTCGTCGGCCACCGCCGCGGTCCACCACGACACCACTTCATCCACCGGCCGGCCCAGGCAGGCGTCGCCGCAGCCGGTGAGGCGCTCGGCGGCGGCGTTGAGGTCGACAATGCGGCGCTGCGCGTCGAGCACCAGCACGCCGTCGTTCATGCTCTCGACGACCATGTCGCGGGCAACCGGGACCAGGCCGAACAGGCGATGCCGATAAAGCGCCCAGGTGAAGCACGCCCCCGAGACCGTGAAGCCAATCGGCGTCAGGTCGAGGCCGGTGGCCGGCAGCGCGCGCGTCAGGTAGAGGGCGTTGCTGAGCCACGGCACGATCGCGCCCGCGATCATCAAGACCGTCTGGCGGCGATACGGCGGCGGGAACCGTCGCAGCCCGCGCGCGAGAATCCAGGTGCCGATCGCCATCAGCACGTAGGTGTAGCCGGCGTTCAGCCAGTACCACGTGCCGCCGGTGTAGATCAGCCGGGTGCCGCTTGGCGTGGCCACTTCGGCGATCGCCGTCCAGTACAAGTAGTGCAGGTCGTTGGTGGCGGCCAGCGTCAGCGTGATGACCGGCACGATCCAGAGGGCCGCGCGCAGCAGGCGGTGCGCCGGCCAGGCGGCGCGGCTGTACTCGCTGATGAAGAGCAGCCACAGCACGCCGATCGGCGCCACGCCGAGGTATTGCACCTTGGCGATCGACACGCGCGCCCCGGTGTCGTCCACCAAAGTGTGCAACGCGCTCGTGAAGCACCAGATCGCAACCGCGGCCATCAGCCAACTGAACGAGCCGCTGCCGGGAACACCACGGCGCGTGCGCGAAATGACCACCGCCCAGACGGACAGGCCGGTGGCGGCGAAGAGGGTGGCGGTTTGGAGCGTAGTGGGCCAAAACACTGAGGGAATCATTATTAACGATGCGCGGCGGGGAGCAATGCGCGCCGCGATTCGTCCCAGCCCGACCGGTCGGCGGAGGGCCCGCCGGCCGGGCCGGTGACCTGGGAATTTCTGGTAGACTGAAAGGTGCTGTAGGGGAGGGCCGCCCAGAGGCGGCCTTCCGTGTTTTCAGGGCCAATTGGTTCTGTCCTCACTTGTCCCGGTTTGACGACAGCCTTCAGCAACGTGCCGCCCCGACGGGTCAGTTTTGGAACCGCGGGTCTCTGCCAGCGGCCGGCAGCCCGCGAGGGCTGTGGCAAGCGTTCTCGCGTAGCGAGACGAGGAGAAGACGATGGGTCGGAAGTTGTACGTGGGGAATCTTCCCTACACCGCGGCGGAGCAGGATCTTCAGGAGTTGTTCGAAAAAGTCGGCCCCGTGGAATCGGTCACGGTGATGCGCGACATGGCCACTGGACGCGCCCGCGGTTTCGGGTTCGTCGAGATGGGCACCGATGAAGGCGCCCAGAAGGCCATCACCGAGCTGCACGAATCGCAGCTGGGTGGCCGGACACTCACTGTCAACGAAGCGCGTCCCAAGGAAGCCCGCGGTGGCGGTGGTGGCTTCGGCGGCGGCGGCGGCGGCCGCGGCGGCGGTGGCTTCGGTGGTAACCGCGGCGGTAGTGGCGGTGGCGGTGGCGGCGGACGGCGCGAGCCGCGCTGGTAGGCCTACGCTAAATGGCTACGCGAGGAC
>CAYGMD010000181.1:0-6451 GCA_964350785.1 uncultured Acidobacterium sp.
CCTTCTGGATCACCGACAGGTAGATCTTGCCGGTCGTCCAGTTGCTGTTGCGCGTCGCGGTCATGCTGGTGAACCGCTCGTAGTGCCCCAGGTCCAGGTCGGTCTCGGCGCCATCGTCGGTGACGTAGACCTCGCCGTGCTGGTACGGGCTCATCGTCCCGGGATCGACGTTGATGTACGGGTCGAATTTCTGGAGCGTGACCTTGTAGCCGTGACCCTCGAGCAGCGCGCCGATCGAGGCCGCCGCCAGGCCCTTGCCCAGTGACGACACCACGCCGCCGGTCACGAAGATATATTTGGTTTGCCGTCCGGTATTTTCCATCGCCATCTCACATCACGTAGGGCGCCCCTTCGTGGGGAGCCAGAAGCTGTCGAACGCGTTCGAGGTCGGCTGGGGTGTCGACCCCGGCCGCGGTGTGGCTGGCCGGCACCACGCGGATGCCGATGCCGTGGGAGAGGGCGCGAAGCTGTTCCAGCGACTCGGCGGCCTCGAGGGGCGCCGGCGGGAGGGCCGCTAACTTCAGCAGGATGTCGCGCCGATAAACGTAAAGACCAACATGCGCAGCGCTACCGGCCATCGGCGAGCGGGAAAAGTAGAGCGCCTGGCCGTTCAGGCCGGTGACCACCTTGACGACGCTTGCCGTGTTCAGCTCGCCGTCGGCCAGGGGCCGGCAGAGTGTGCTCATTTCGAGCGTGGGATCGGCGAGCAGCGGCGCGATCGCCGCGTCGATGGTGGCGGGCTCAATCAGGGGTTCATCGCCCTGGACGTTGACCACGAGCCGGCAGGGCAGCTCGCGGGCGACCTCGGCAATGCGGTCGGTGCCGCTCACGTGGCTGGCGCTGGTCATGATCGCGGCGCCGCCGAACGCGGCCACAGCCTGGGCAATGCGCTCGTCATCGGTCGCGACCACCGCCGCGTGCACGAGCGAGGCCGCCGTGGTGCGGCGGTACACGTGCTCGATCATCGGGTGACCGGCGATATCAGCGAGGATTTTTCCGGGGAGACGGGTGGAGTGAAACCTCGCCGGGATGACCGCGAGGACCGACGATTCAGTCAGCGTATCTCGAAGACGCTCGACCGAATTGGGGTGCACGACGAATCATACCACAGCGAATTGTGGTCTCCCGGCGCGGTCGGGGCGGGCGTCAGCCGGAGCTTTGACACCGGCGGCGTTCAAATTTGGTCTAATAGGGAAGCCGCCGCGGCGAAACAATGTTGAAGAACCTGGCTCCTGGAACCGTGCTCCTGATCGGCGCCCTCAGCCTGACGGCCGGCTGGCTGGCGGGGGGGGCGTCCTCATCCAACCCGCAGCAGAGCTCGGCCGGCGCGCGTCCGCGGTCGGGGCCACGGCCGCTCGGCAGTGCCGCCGAAGCGGCGCCGTTCACGCGGCAGTTGCGGGAGCGGCTCGACACGCAGCCCGCGCGGACGCCGGCGCGGGGCCGCAATCCGTTCGTGTTTGGCGCGCGCCGCGCGCCGGGCGCTTCCAGCTACCGTGAAAGACCCGCGGCCGAGCCGTCGCCCGCCGAGCCGGTGGCGGCAGGCGAGCCGGTGTCGTTCGCGGCGCCCGTGCCGCAGATCAAGCTGTCGGGAATCGCCGCGAGCCAGGACGGTGGCGTCACGGTCCTGACGGCGATCATCAACGACAACGGCGCCCTGGCGTTTGTGAAGACGGGCGACAAGCTGCCGAGCGGCGCCACCGTGATCAAGATCGAAGAAACCGGCGTGGTGCTGATGGATCCCGCCGGCATTACGCAAACAATCCACCTGCCCTGATTGCCGCCGCGTCCAGTGGCTAGACGCGCACCAGCCAGGCCGCCTTCACCGGCTTGACCGCGCGGATGGCATTCAGCACATCCTCGCCGATCTGATCGCCCGGCTCGTCGACGTTCACCGCGCCGACGGCGCCCGTGCCGTTGCGGCCCAGGGCAAAGTTGGCGATGTTGATGCCGTGCTTGCCGAGAATGGTGCCGACCTCGCCGATCACGCCAGGCTGGTCGTGGTTGGCGAGCAGCAGCAGGGTGCCGTTCAGTGGCGCCTCGATCGGCACGCCGTTCAGCAGGACCAGCCGCGAGCTGTTGCCCGAGACCGTGCCCTCCACCCAGCGTTCGCCGTCGCTGGTCATCAGCTTCACCGACAGCAGGCTGCGATATTCCCGGGCGCGGGTGCTGGACGACTCGACCAGGTCGATGCCGCGGGCCGCCGCGACCGCGCGCGCGTTGACCTCGGTGACCGTGTCGGACAGGATCGCCTGGAACAGCCCCACGAGGACGGCGTTGACGATCAGGGGGTGCTGGCCCGGGGCGAGGTCGCCGTAGTACCGGACGCCGAGGCTTTCGATACGGGCTTCGCCCATTTGCCCGACCAGGCAGCCCAGTTGCTTGCCGAGCTTGATGAACGGCTGCAGGCGCTGGAACTCTTCGGGGGCCACCGACGGGAAATTGACGGCGTTGCGAATGACGCCGGTCTTCAGGAAGTCGCGCAGGGCCGAGGCGGTTTCCACGCCGACCAGTTCCTGGCCTTCGCGCGTCGAGGCGGCAATGTGCGGGCTGGCCACCACCTGCGGCAATTGCTGCAGCGTGTGATCCGTCGTCGGCTCGGCGGTGAACACGTCGAGCGCCGCGCCGCCAATCTGGCCGCTCGTGATCGCCTCGACCAGGGCGGCCTCGTCAATCAGCTCGCCGCGGGCCGTGTTAATCAGCTTCAGGCCCTTCTTGCAGGCGGCAAAGCGCGCGGCGTTGAAGATGTGGCGCGTTTGCGCCGTCGCGGGCATGTGGAGCGACAGGAAATCGGCCCGCGCGCACAAATCGTCGAACGACACGAGCTCGACGCCAAGGTCGGCGGCAATCTGGGCGGAAATGAACGGGTCGTGCGCGATCACCGTCATCCCGAAGGCCTGGGCGCGGCGGCACACTTCCTGGCCGATGCGGCCGAGGCCGGCCAGCCCCAGCACCTTGCCGCGCACTTCTTCGCCCAGAAACGACTTCTTGTCCCACTTGCCTTGCTTCATCGACGCGTCGGCGGCGGGCAGCTTGCGGGCCAGCGACAACAGCTGCGCCATGGCGAGCTCGGCCACGCTGATGCTGTTGGCGCCCGGCGCGTTCATCACGACAATGCCGCGGCCGCTGGCGGCTTCGACGTTGACGTTGTCGACGCCGGTGCCGGCGCGCGCGATCGCCCGCAGGCTGGGCGCGGCGGCAATGATGTCGGCCGTCACCTTGGTCGCGCTGCGGACCACGATTGCCACGGCGTCGGGCAGGTCCGCCTTTAATTGTTCGGGGGTTCGCCCTGAACGGGCATCAACCGTCCAGCCCTCGGCACGGAGCAGTTCAAGGGCGGACTTCGGCAGATCGTCGGCGACAACAATCAACATGCTGCGGCTGGGCCTTTGCGGAAAAGATGGAACTTTGAATCGGGAACAGCGTGAGCCGATATAATACGTTACTCGCGTTGTCCGGACGAAACAGGAGTTGAGGAGATCGCGAGAAAGGGCGCACCATGGATGGTGCAATTCGCTGATTTGTTCCAGAACGCGGGCGGTACACGGTGTTCACGCGCAGTTTTCAACATGGTTTTCCACAGAAACTGTGGATCGTGCGCGGACGAATAAAGGGAATCTGACCTAACGGAGTGCATTCATGAATCGGAAAGTTACGGTCGTTGGTGGTGCGGGCAATGTCGGCGCAACCGTCGCGCGTTCCATCGCGCAAAGAGAGCTGGCGGATGTCGTCGTGGTGGACATCGCCGAGACGAAGGCCGCGGGCGTCGCCCTCGACATTTACGAATCGTGCCCGATTGAAGGCTCGGCCTCGCGCGTGGTCGGCGTCGGCACCAAGGATTTTTCCGAAAGCGCCAACTCCGACGTCGTGGTCATCACCTCGGGCATGCCCCGCAAGCCCGGCATGAGCCGCGACGACCTGCTGAACGTCAACTACAAGATCATGCAGGACGTGACGGCCGAGATCGTCAAGCACTCGCCCAACTGCATCATCGTGCCGGTGGCCAATCCCCTCGACGCCATGTCGCAGGCCGTGTTCAAGCTGAGCAAGTTCCCGCGCGAGCGCGTGATCGGCATGGCCGGCGTGCTCGACTCGGCGCGCATGAGCACGTTTATTGCCATGGAACTCGGCGTGTCCATCGAGAACGTCTCGTCGTTCGTCCTGGGCGGCCACGGCGACACCATGGTGCCGCTGCCGCGTTACACCACGGTCGCCGGCATTCCGATTACGGAATTGATGTCGGCCGACAGAATTGCCGCGATTTGTGAGCGCACCGCCAACGGCGGCGCCGAGATCACCAAGCTGGTTGGCACCAGCGCCTGGTACGCGCCCGGCGCGTCGGCCGCGCTCATGGTCGAGGCGATCCTGAAAGACCAGAAGAAGATCATGCCGTGCTCGGTCTACCTGCAGGGCGAGTACGGCATCAACAACCTGTTTGTCGGCGTGCCCGTGAAGCTGGGCGCCAAGGGCGTGGAGCAGATCGTCCAGATCAAGCTCATGGCCGAAGAGCAGGCGGCCTTCAACAAGTCGGCCGGCGCCGTGAAGGAACTGGTTGATGTAATTGGAGTATAGGCAACCCTAAAGGGTTGCCTCCAGTTAGCGCACGATCGCCTTGAGGAAATCTCGATTCATCCTGGCAATATTGGAAATCGAGATTTCCTTCGGGCACACCGCTTCGCATTCCCCTTCGTTCGAGCAGCTGCCAAACCCTTCGGCATCCATTCGTTCCACCATGCGGACCACGCGGCGGTCGCGTTCGGCTTCGCCTTGGGGCAGCAGGCCCAGGTGGGTGATCTTGGCCGACGTGAACAGGTGGGCCGCGGCGTTCTTGCAGGCCGCCACGCAGGCGCCGCAACCGATGCACTGCGCCGAATCCATGGCGTGGTCGGCCACGTCCTTGGCAATCGGCAGGCTGTTGGCATCCGGCGCGCCGCCCACGTTCATCGACACGTAACCGCCGGCGGCGATGATGCGGTCGAAGGCCGAGCGGTCCACGACCAGGTCCTTCAGGACGGGGAAGGCCCTGGCCCGGAACGGCTCGATGGTGATGGTCTCGCCGCTCTTGAACCGGCGCATGTGCACCTGGCAGGTGGTGGCGCCCTTGTCGGGGCCGTGGGCCACGCCGTCGATGACCAGGCCGCAGCTGCCGCAAATGCCCTCGCGGCAGTCCGAGTCGAACGCGATCGGGTCCTCGCCCTTGCGGATCAGGTCCTCGTTCACGACGTCAAGCATCTCGAGAAACGACATGTCGGCATGCACGTTGTTCGCGACGTAGTCGACCATCCGGCCCGGCCGGTCGGGTCCCGCCTGCCGCCACACCTTCAACTTCACCGTCATAGACATAAGTAAACCTTCGGCGGGTGGGGCAGGTAGGGCAAGGTCGGGCGGGTGGAATGCCTTACCAGCCCTACCAGCCCTACCAGCCCCCACCAGCCCCTACTTGTAGCTCCGCTGCGTCGGATGGACTTCTTCGAATACCAGGGGTTCCTTGTGCAGTTCGGGCCGCGCGCCCACGCCCTTGAACTCCCATGCCGCCACGTACGAGTACTCGTCGTCTCTTCTGAGCGCTTCGCCGTCCGGGGTCTGGAACTCCTCGCGGAAGTGGCCGCCGCACGATTCGCGCCGTTCGAGGGCGTCGAGCGCCAGCACCTCGGCAAACTCCATGTAGTCGGCCACGCGGCCGGCGTAGTCGAGGCCCGGGTTCAGGTTGTTGGCCTCGCCCGGCACCGTGACGTCCTGCCAGAACTCGTCGCGCAGCGCGCGAATCTGCGTGATCGCGCCGGCCAGGCCCGCCTCGGTGCGCGCCATGCCCACGTGGTCCCAGCAAATGGCGCCGATGGCGCGGTGGAACTCGCGCACGGTGCGCTTGCCCTTGACCTGCAGCACCTTGTCGATGCGGGCCTGGGCATCGGCCCTGGCCGCGCCAAACGCGTCGTGCGAGGCCTGGACCGGCGGCAGCGGGGTGCCACCGAGGTAGTTGGCCACGGTGTAGGGCGCGACGAAGTAGCCGTCGGCCAACCCCTGCATCAGGGCGCTGGCGCCCAGGCGGTTGGCGCCGTGGTCCGAGAAGTTTGCCTCGCCCAGCACGAACAGGCCGGGGATGGTGGACTGCAGGTTGTAGTCCACCCACAGGCCGCCCATCGTGTAGTGGACGGCCGGGTAGATGCGCATGGGCACTTGGTACGGATTCTCGTCCGTGATCCGGGTGTACATGTCGAACAGGTTGCCGTAGCGGGCCTTGATGGTGTCGATGCCGCTGCGCTTGATGGCGTCGGCGAAGTCCAGGTATACGCTGAGGCCCGAATCGCCGGCGCCGCGGCCTTCGTCGCACACCGCCTTGGCCGCGCGTGACGCCACGTCGCGGGGCACCAGGTTGCCGAAGGCCGGGTAGCGGCGCTCGAGGTAGTAATCACGCTCGGCGTCGGGAATCTGGGCCGGCGGCCGCTTGTCGCCC
>CAYGMD010000181.1:6461-9030 GCA_964350785.1 uncultured Acidobacterium sp.
CCGCATCCGGGATCTCTTTCGGCGCACGCCTGTCCCCTTTTTTCTTCGGCACCCAGACGCGGCCGTCGTTGCGCAGGCTTTCGGACATCAGCGTCAGCTTCGACTGGTGATCGCCGCTCACGGGGATGCAGGTCGGGTGAATCTGCGTGAAGCAGGGGTTGGCGAAGTAGGCGCCCTTCTTGTGCGCCCGCCAGGCCGCCGTCACGTTCGAGTTCACGGCGTTGGTCGACAGGTAGAACACCGTGCCGTAGCCGCCGGTGCACAGCAGCACGGCGTCGGCCTCGTGCGATTCGAGCTCGCCGGTCACCAGGTTGCGGCAGATGATGCCGCGCGCCTGGTCGTTCACGACCACGAGGTCCAGCATCTCGCGGCGCTGGAACAGCGTGACCGTGCCGGCGTCCACCTGCCGCATCATCGACTGGTAGGCGCCGAGCAGCAGCTGCTGGCCGGTCTGTCCGCGGGCATAGAAGGTGCGCGACACCTGGGCGCCGCCGAACGACCGGTTGTCGAGCAGGCCGCCGTACTCGCGCGCGAACGGCACGCCCTGGGCCACGCACTGGTCGATGATGCTGACCGACGCCTGGGCCAGGCGATACACGTTGGCCTCGCGCGCGCGGTAGTCGCCGCCCTTGATGGTGTCGTAGAACAGGCGATAGATGCTGTCGCCGTCGTTGCGGTAGTTCTTGGCGGCGTTGATGCCGCCCTGGGCGGCAATGCTGTGGGCCCGGCGCGGGCTGTCGTGAATGCCAAACACCTTCACGGGGTAGCCGAGCTCGCCGAGCGAGGCGGCCGCCGAGGCGCCCGCCAGCCCGGTGCCGACGACGATCACCTGGAACCTGCGGCGGTTGGCCGGGTTCACCAGCTTGTTTTCAAACTTGCGGCGATCCCACTTATCGCCAATCGGGCCACTGGGCGTTTTTGAGTCGAGCACCATTTTATTGTGCGTTTCAGCTGGTTTCCGCGAGCCGGATGTTTATTCTCATCGACGATCCTGGGGTCGTTCCATCGGAACGACCCGCTGGGCGTTCGAGCCCGATCGCCATTAGTTACGCCCCAAAGCGAAGGTGAAAACCGGCAACAGGGCAAAGCCCGCCGTAATCACGGCCGTCAATAACTGGCCCGTCCAGACAATGCGCGGCGTCCACTGCGGGCTGTCGATGCCGAGCGACTGCGCGGCGCTCGAGATGCCGTGCCACAAGTGGAAGCCAATCACGCCCATGCACACCAGGTAGAACAGCACGTACGTGGGATCGCTGAACACGGCCAGCTGCAGCCGATACAGGTCGCGAATGCCGTCGGCCGTCTCGTAGTACGCCCCGTACTTGAATGTCACCAGGTGGGTGATCACAAACAGCAGCGTGATGCTGCCGGTCAGGATCATCGTGGTCGACGACAGGCTCTTGCGGCTGCGGTCGTTCTTGGACTTGGCCCACCTCGTGGCGGCATACCGCTCGGGCCGGGCGCCGCGGTTGGCCAGGAACATGCCCACGGTCTTGACGATGTGCAGCAGGAAGATGGCGACGAGGCCGAACTCGGCGACGAGGATCAGCGGGTTGCTGATCAGCGCATGACTGTAGTGATTGAACTGGTCAGGGCCGGCGATGAACAGCAGGTTGCCGGCCAGGTGACTCACCAGGAAGAGGAACAGGAACAGCCCGGTGAGTGCGATGAGGAATTTCGAACCGAGGGATGAGGAAAAGGCCTTGTGGGGTGTCATTAAGGTGGTGCCCAGTTCGCAATGTTAACACTCCGGGAGTCGGGAGACCGGAACTGGGAGTCGAAAAGACCTTCTCCGACTCCCGACTCCCGACTCCCGAATGTAATAAACTAATCGCCTCCACATGAACATCCACGAGTACCAAGCGAAAGCTGTCCTCTCCGAGTACGGCGTGCTGGTTCCCCGCGGGGAAGTGGCGTTCACGCCGGAAGAAGTCCACGACATCGCCAAGCGCCTCGGCGGCCCCGTCTCGGTGGTGAAGGCCCAGATCCACGCCGGCGGCCGCGGCAAGGCCGGCGGGGTCAAGCTCACCAAGTCGGCCGACGAGGCCGAGACGGTCGCGCGCGAGCTGCTCGGCAAGACGCTCGTCACCTACCAGACAGGTCCCGACGGCCAGAAGATCTCGCGCCTGCTCGTGGAAGAGGGCCTGGCCATCGACCGCGAGCTGTACCTCGGCCTGGTGGTTGACCGTTCGTCGCAGCGCATCGTGCTCATGGTCAGCAAAGAAGGCGGCGTGGAGATCGAGAAGATCGCCGCCGAGTCGCCCGAAAAAATCCACAAGGTGTTCATCCACCCCGGCATCGGGCTGCAGGCGTTCCAGGCACAACAGCTCGGCTTTGCCCTTGGCCTGGCCGGCGACTCGCTGAAGAAGGGCGTCAAGATGATGATGGCGCTCTACGCCGCCTTCCTCGCCACCGACGCGTCGATTCTCGAGATCAACCCGCTCATTGTCACCAGGAGCGGCGACCTGCTGGCGCTCGACGCCAAGATGAACTTCGACGACAACGCGCTGTACCGGCACCCCGACATCCGCGACCTGCGCGACATCAGCGAGGAAGACCCGCTCGAAGT
>CAYGMD010000182.1:0-9006 GCA_964350785.1 uncultured Acidobacterium sp.
GATCAGTCCCGCTACCGCCGAGCCCGCCGAGTTGCCGGCGAAAATGCCTTCCTCGCGCGCGATGCGGCCGGTCATGATCGCGGCGTCGCGGTCGGTCACCTTCTCGAAGTGATCGATCAGGCTGAAATCCACGTTCTTGGGCAGGAAGTCTTCACCGATGCCCTCGGTGATGTACGGATAGATCTCGTTCTTGTCGAAGATCCCGGTCTCTTTGTATTTCTTGAACACCGACCCGTAGGTGTCGATGCCCCAGGCCTTGACCGACGGCTTCTGTTCTTTGAGATACTTCGCCACGCCGCAAATGGTGCCGCCGGTGCCGACGCCGACCACCAGGTGGTCCACCTCGCCGCCGGTCTGCTCCCAGATCTCGGGCCCGGTCTGCTCGTAGTGGGCCTGCGCGTTCGAGGGGTTGTCGTACTGGTTGGCCTTCCACGAATTCGGCGTGTCGCGCTCGAGGCGCGACGACACCGAGTAGTACGACCGCGGATCTTCGGGGTCGACGTCGGTCGGGCAGACAATCACTTCGGCGCCAAACGCCCGCAGCGCATCCACCTTTTCCTTCGACTGCTTGTCGGTGGTGGTGAACACGCACTTGTAGCCCTTGATCACGGCCGCAATCGCCAGGCCCATGCCGGTATTGCCCGACGTGCCCTCGATGATGGTGCCGCCCGGCCTGAGCTTGCCGGCCTTCTCGGCGTCCTCGATCATCTTCACGGCCATGCGGTCCTTGATCGAGTTGCCGGGGTTGACCGTCTCGATCTTGGCGTAGACGTCGGCGGCGACAAGCCCATTCGGGATGCGGTTGAGGCGCACCATGGGCGTGTTGCCGATGGTTTCGAGGATGTTGTTGTACAGCTTCTTGGGCATGCGGTCATTCCCATCATACCCGCACAACGTGGCGACAAACCTTCAGGTTTGTCGTTCAGTGCTCACGTGTCCCGTCGTCAGCGCGTGCCGGGTCGTGTCACCAGCCGGTGAGCACTTCGGGTGCAATCGCGAAGAAGGGCAGCACGCTCGACTCGATATGCTCGAGCCCCCGGAAGGTCCGGCGGGACGACACGCCGTGGCGTTCGAGCTGCAGGACCTCAATGTCCCGGGTCAGCTGGTGCACCAGCCAGCACTCCCGGACGCCGTACTCGCAGAACCAACCGACGCGCTCCTGCAGGTCGCCGATCCGGGGATTCGGCGACATCACCTCCAGCACCATGTCGGGCGCGCCCCAGATGCGATCGGTGATGATGTCCCGGCGCTGGTTCGAGATGTAAAACAGGTCGGGCTGGACGACCAATGCCCGGCGGGCATCCAGGATTACGTCGAGCGGCGCAATCCAGATCGACCCCAGCCGATGCTGGCCGACAAACACGCGCAGCAGCACGGCAATCTCCAGCAGCAGATCCTGGTGGCGCGGCGACGGGGATTCCGCCACGCGCATGGTGCCAAAGACCAGTTCCTGCACGCGCAGGCTCTCTGCCGTCTGCAGGTACTCGGCAGTCGTAAGAATGTCGCCGTCGCTCGGCAGCTGTCCGTAAACCGAAGGCCGTTCGCTCATGACTCGTCCTCCCATCGTTCTCACCTCATTCGCGAAATCGCGAGATGAGACGACGGTGCCATCGTCTGGCGAACAGCGCAAGAGAGCAAAAACTGCGTACCGGAATGTGGCGACAAACCTTCAGGTTTGTCGTTCAGGGCACTTGGCGTTGCTGTAGCCGGAGCGGAATGGGGTGACGATGCCGGACGTGGCGTCGAAGCGGTGACGCGTGACGCACGCCGTGTCGTTGGCCAGCAGGTGAATCGATACCGACGGCCCCCGCGACACGGTCTTCACGAAGTGGATGTCGTCGAGGGGCGGCAGCAGTGTGTAGAACTCGCCGCGCTTCACCGTCTGCTTGCGCGCCACTTCCAGCTGCGCCTTCGCCTCGTCCTGCCCATCGTCCAGGCGGCGATACACCGTTTCCGATTGCATGCCGCGGTAGACGCCGATCAGGCCCCACGCCAGGTGATCGTGAATGGGTGTTTCGGCGCCGGCCGGGATGACGAGGGAGAACAGGCAGAGCGAGCCGTCTTCGGCGCGATAGAGCGCGTACTGCCCGATGCCGCTGCCCATGCCGCTCTTGAGGTCGGGCTCGCCGTAGGCCTTGGGCAGCCAGCCATCGGCGGCGAGCAACTTCCCGAAGGCCGGCCGCAGCGCCTCGACGCGCGCGGCCGTGTCGGCGATCTCGCCGGTCAACCGGCGAGTCTCGCCAACGAGATCGCGAATCTCCGGGACGTCGACAAGAAATCCGAAGTCCTGTGGGTGCGGGTGAGATTGCCCGAAGTCACACATGATGAATCCACATTCGGTGATCTGACGGCCGTTTGACTGCGCGTCGTAACAACATCCGCCCGCCTATTTCGAAAACTGGCCGAAAAAGGGCTCGTCGATCTCGTAGGTTTGCCGAGGCTTCAGGCCCAACTGAAGTTATTCGAGCATTCCTGCCAATTTCTCGCCGTCAACGAGTTCAATTGGAGGCGCGCCGTCTCGTATTGTCTCCTTCCGCGCTTCGGCAGTGAATGAGCCGGTCGTGATGATGATGCCCTTGTCCGCACGACCAGTCATTGCCCCCCGAAAATCTCGCACCTGACTCGGCGCAACGGAACCTGCGTACTTCTTACACTGGAAGAGGACCTTGGAGCTGACTAGCGGATTGACCTGAAGTATCCCGATTCCGTCTATTCCGCCGTCCCCAGACCGACCGGTCACTGTGACTTCCTGAAATCCAGATTCCCGCAACAGGCGCTGGCGAAACCGCTCAAAACCTGCGGCTGGAAGGGCTTGAAGCGTCCTAGCCAATTCTTCGCGATAATTACCCGTGGCCGGAACTGCGCCTAACGGACTCGGAGCGGCGTCAACTTCGTCGTCCTCGCCGCCTCTTGTTTGAGCGTTGACGTCCTTGACGATGGCCTGCACGTCGTCGTCAGTGACTTCGCCGAGCTGCCGTCCCTTCTCTGTCAGTGTCCATACGCCGCGCTGAGACGAATCAATGTAGCCAGCCTTGGCGAGATAGAAACGCGCCCAGTGAACTTGGTTCTCGAAGCGGGTTTGGACGCCAGATGGAAGGGGTTCTGACTGCTCCGCCTCGGACATTTTGAGCTGCCGAGCTATCACGGCCCTGACCTCGTCCGGACGGCCCGATCCCCCAAGCTCGCGAATCGCGGCCATCACGGGACCGAGATACCGCGCGAATTGTGACGTCACCTTCTTGTTCTTCTTCGCAGCCATGTTCGCTTTCTGTGGGTCTAGCGATCGCGGCTCACCCGCGGCGGCCGCAGGTGGGCGATTCTACACGGGATCAGGGTGACGCGGCCGCCGACGGGTGCAGCTTGTTAGGCCGCCACTCGGGTGCTAGAGTGCCAATGTGACCTTCAAGATTGAGCTCGAACGCGAACAGGATGGCCGGTGGATTGCCGAGATTCCCGATCTCGCGGGAGTGCTCTGCTATGGAGCCGACCAGCCCGAAGCTGTCGCGAAGGTGCAGGCGCTGGCCTTGCGTGTCTTGGCCGAGCGTCTCGAACACCAGGAAGCACCTGGCGAGTTCCTGAACGTTACGTTCCAAGCGGCGTGAGCAACTGGCCTGCGACCAAGGCACGGCGTGTTCTCGCCGCGCTCCTGCGAATTGGATGGCGGCTTAAACGACAGTCAAGTTCGCACCGGACGCTCGCCCGCGAGGGATGGCCTGATTTCGTCTTCGCGTTCCATGATGACGAAGAGATCGGGCCCGTCATGCTCAAGCGGATCGCGAAGCGAACCGGCCTTCAGCCGACCGACCTGTAACAACCAGCCCACAACGGTGGTCGGCATCACGGCAGCGCAGTCAACTCGACACCCGGCGCCGCCAAGCATGGCGGATTCACTCGAGTCGAACCAACTTCCAAGTCGTGGGGTTCGCGACGGCTCCCTGGTTCGTTGCCGCGTTTGTGAGCACGAGCGTCGCACTGTCGAGCGTGAACGACAACGTCTGGAACGACCCAGGGCTCATCGGGCCGTTGCGGGTTGCAACGATCGCCCGCGTGGTGAGGCGGTCGCCCGCCAGTTCGTACGTTCCGGACATAGCCGTGAGGGCGTTGCCATAGACCGCTAGCAGTTCGGCGGTGCTCGCTATCGATTCCTCGGCTGCCGACAAATTCGGACGCGGCTTCTCGCTATTCACTCGAACGATGCTGAAATGCTTGCCCGTAAAGATCCACAGCCCTGGCTGCGGCTGGCGATTCGTGGCGGCGTCTAACGTCATATAGGTGTCTGGCGCCAATTGCTGGTCAGACGCCCGGTGCGGCAACCCCGGCACTCCCGAGCCATCCACCGTTGCGCGGATTATTGCCGTCAATCGAGCCGGCCGCAAGTCATTCAGCCAGAACGATTCGCATCACTTGAGCGGCACCTGAACCCGGGAATTGGCGCCGGTGCCATAACGTGAATAATTTCGCGCTAGGTGGAGGGCGCCAGTCTCTGGATTTGCCCCAACCTAGGGTTGCGGGGCGGGCGCGACGCCCCGTCCCTCCTGCCGTGAGCGTTCGAGTGAGGCGACGAACGGATCCGACAAATCGACCGGAGGCTACGCAGGCGTCTGCTTGGCACTACATGCTTGGCTCTGCGCTTAATGCGCCGAGGGAGATTTGACCGCCGAGCGAGAGCGAACGCAGGAGGGATGGGGTGGCGCGTTCGCCGGAACGGACAGGCCAAAGAAAAAGGCCGGGACTGAAGGCCCGGCCCTACGAATTAGGACAAACCTGAAGGTTTGTCCCCACGACCGCCTATCCGGCTAAAGCCGGATGCCACATCAGCCGCCGATCTTCTTGAGCTGCGCCTCGAGCGCGGCCAGCTCCTTCACCAGGTCCGCGTAGCGGTCGTAGGCGTCCTTGCCGACCTTCTGGTCGGCCTGCGTGATCATGCGCTGCACGTTGCTCAGCTGATCGATCAGCATGCCCTGCGTGTAGATACCGGGCGTGGTCACCACTTTCGCGTAGAGCTCGCGCAGCGGGTGATCGTACTTGGTGCTGCCGGGCGAGCTGCCGGGGCCGCCCGGGTCGAGGGCGGGCTTGAGGCCGGCCTTCTGCATCGCCTGTTCAATGCCCTGCTGCAGCCGGCGGGCGTCGCTGATGGCGTCGCGGACCTGCAACTGGAACTTCACCTGCTCGGCAATGTCGCCATCGGTGACGCCGTCGCCGGCCACGCGCGGGTCCGACTTCAGGTCGAAGGCGCGGGTGATGGTCTGGCCGCCCGAGGTCAGGCGCACGCTGTACTTGCCGGGGGGCACCATCGGCCCGCCAAAGCCGCCCTCGGGCGTGTTGGGGGCCCAGGGGCCCGCGTAGCGCAAGTCCCACGTGATGCGCTGCATGCCGGCCTCGGCGCGTAAGCCCGGGGTGCTGCCGCCGCCGCGACGGAAGCCGCCGCCGCCGGCCGGCGCTTCCTGGCCGGCGCTGCGCGGCGCGAGCACGTTCCACGTCTTCAGCGCGCCGCCCTTCGCATCGAGCACTTCGAGCTTGGTCTCGGCGCCGGGGGCGCTCGCGAAATACAGGTCGAACTGCGCGCCGGTCGCCGGGTACTCCGGCTCGTTTGGCGAGGCCGGTGCCGTGCCGTTGCGGTAACGGATGACTTCGCGTGGCTGGAACAGCGCGACGGCCGGCAGGGGCCGGGCGGCTTGCTCGGCGGCACCAAAGTGCCGCCCTTCTGGCACCATCTCGGCACTGCCGCCGTCGTGGCCGCCGGTCGAGCCAGGTGCCGCGTTCGCGAGCGCCGCCAACTGCTGCAGCGGCGTGATGTTGTCCATGATGTACGCCGAGCGGCCCATGGTCGAGATCACGAGGTCGTTGCGGTGCACCTTGATGTCGGTCACCGGCGTGGCCGGCAGGTTCTGCTGCAGCGGCTGCCAGTTCCTGCCGCCGTTGAACGACACGAAGAAGCCGAACTCGGTGCCGGCATAGAGCAGGCCGGCCTGCTTCGGATCCTCGCGGACGACGCGCGTGGGATGGTCGATCGGGAGGCCGTTCTTGCCGTCGGTCAGCAGCGTCCACGACTCGCCGTAGTTGTCGGTGCGGTAGATGTAGGGCTTGAGGTCGTGCTCGCGCATGAAGCGGTAGCCGGCAATGTAGGCGCGGCCCTTCATGTGGGGCGAGTCCTCGACGGTCTGGATGCGCGCGCCGACCAGGTCCTTGGGCGTCACGTTCTTCCAGGTCTTGCCGTTGTCGCGCGTGACGCTGACCGGGCCGTCGTTGGCGCCGACCCAGATCACGCCCTTCTCCAGGCGCGATTCGATCATCGAGTAGATGGTCGAATAGACCTCTTCGCCCGTGACGTCGCGGGTGATCGGGTTGCCCGAGACGATCTGGTACTGCGGCTCTTTCGCCGTCAGGTCGGGGCTGATGATCTCCCACGAGACGCCCTCGTCTATGGACCGGTGCAGCACATGCGACGCCTGGTAGATGACGCGCGAATCATGCGGCGAGACGTAGACCACCGTCTGGCGCGGGAAGCGGTACTTGATGTCGTCGGGGTCGTGGCCGTAGCGGTTCTGCGGATAGACCCAGTAGTGCTTCTCCTGGCCCGTTACCGTGTTGTAGCGGCCCACTTCGCCCTTGCAGGCGCCCCACACCACCTTGCCGTCGGGCTTCGGCCAGATCTGGCCGGTCTCGCACCCCGAGGCCTGCTGCCAGCCCTGCGCCGGGTGCTCGAAGCCCCACGACACCGGCGGAATGCTCGGGATGATCAGCGTGCTGTTGTCCTGCTGCGGCATGTAGAGGCGATAGGGATACTGATCGTCGACCGCGACCATGTAGTACTCGGCGGTCGGCTGGTTGAGGATCGACGACCAGCTCTTGCCGCCATTCAGGCTGACGTTGGCGCCGCCGTCGCTGACCTGCAGGATGGTGTTCGGGTTGTCGGGGTTGAACCACATGCCGTGGTTGTCGCCGTGCGGCGTCTCGACCGGGGTGAACGTCTTGCCGCCGTCGACCGACTTGTGCAGGCCGAGCTCGTTGACCCACACTTCGTTGTCGTTCTTCGGGTTGACGTTGACGTAGTGGAAGTAGAACGGCCGCGCCCGCAGGCGCTGGCTGGCGTTGATGTTGGTCCACGTCTCGCCGGCGTCGTTCGAACGGTAGAGGCCGCCCTCGGGTCCCGGCGCCTCGACCATGGCGTAGAGCACGCGCGGGTTGCTCCGCGCAATCTCGAGGTCGATCTTGCCGATCAGCTTGCCGGGCAGGCCCGCCGAGATCTTCTTCCACGTCTCGCCGCCGTCGCTCGACTTGTAGATGCCGCCTTCGCTGGCCGGGCCGCCGCTGATGATGTCCCAGCCCTTGCGGAAGCCCTTGTACATCGCCGCGTAGAGGATGTCGGGGTTCTCCCAGTCCACCTCGATGTCGCGGCCGCCGGTCTCGTTGTTCACGAACAGCGTCTTCTTCCAGGTCTTGCCGCCATCGGTGGTCTTGAAAATGCCGCGTTCGTCGTTGGGCCCGAACGGCGACCCGAGTGCCGCCAGCCATACCGTGTTCGTGTTGAACGGGTGCACCTTGATGCCGCCGATCTGGCCCGAGTCCTTGAGGCCCATGAACTCCCACTTCTTGCCCGCGTCGGTCGACTTGTAGACGCCGCGGCCGATGATCACGTTCGAGCGGATGGCCGCGCTGCCGGTGCCAACCCACACGTGATTCGGGTTCGAGGGGGCGACGTCGATCGAGCCAATCGAGCCGGTGGCGATCTGCCCGTCGCTGACCGGCACCCACGAGATGCCGGCGTCGTCCGTCTTCCAGACGCCGCCGCCGACGCCGCCGAAGTAGAAGGTGTGGGGCTGCTGCCGCACGCCGGAGTACGCGGTCACGCGCCCGCCGCGGGTCGCGCCGACGCTGCGCCACTTCAGGTCCTTGTAGGCGTTGAGGGGGACAATCTGGTTGGCATCGCCCTGGGCGGCCACTCGGGGCGCCGAGCCGGGCGAAAACACCAGCGCCGACAGCGCAATGGCGCTGAGCGCGCGAACAAGCTTCGAATACTTCATGGGGTAAACCTCGGCTGCAATCGGAGACAGAACTGACGGAATGAGTATATCTGGAAGGGCGGCTCGCTTCGCTCGCCGTGGGGCTCGGCCTTCGGCCATCGTGGGGGTCGGCGCTACGCGCCTCCTGGGGGTCCCTCCCCACGCCGAGCGGAGCGAGGCGCCCCCCTACGAGCCGCGAAGCGGCGAGCCCCACGAAGGGGCGTAGCCCCGAGCCCTACGAGCGCAGCGAGCCCTCGCCGAAGCCGCTCCAACGGGCGGTGTCCACGTGCAGGCCGAGTTGATCCAGCAGCCGGACGCAGGTGTAATTCACCATGTCATCGATGGTGGCGGGCTTGGAATAGAAGGCGGGCACCGGCGGCGAAATCACCACGCCCATGCGCGACAGCTTCAGCATGTTCTCGAGGTGGATCTCGCTGAGCGGCGCCTCGCGGACCGCCAGCACCAACTTGCGGCGCTCCTTCAGCACGACATCGGCGGCGCGGTGGATGAGGTTGTCGCCGAGCCCGTGGGCGATGGCCGCCAGCGTGCGCACGCTGCACGGCGCGATCACCATGCCCATGGTCACGAACGAGCCGCTTGAAATCGTGGCGCCCTGGTCGGTCAGCGGATGCACGACCGAGGCCAGCGCGTGGACCTGCTCCGGCGTGTAGCTGGTTTCATGCACGAGGGTGCGCGCGCCCCAGCGGCTCATGATCAGGTGCGTTTCAATGCCGGTGCCCTGCAGCATTTCGAGCAGGCGGACACCGAAGATCGAGCCGCTGGCGCCGGTGATGCCGACAATCAGGCGGCGGGGGTGGTCGCTGGTCTGCATTGTTTACGTGGCCGTAGCAAATGTAACACTCGCGTAACCCACGCGGGCGCCAGTTCAGGCACCATATTGTCTGTGATTCGCCCAACGTTGATCATCGTCACCCTGCTGGCTTGCCTTAATGCGGCGGCCGCCCTGGCTCAAGGGAATGGTCCGGCTGAAGCCGGACGCTAC
>CAYGMD010000183.1:0-1563 GCA_964350785.1 uncultured Acidobacterium sp.
TAGTCGTAGTAGTAGGGGTTCTCGGCGAGAAAGCCAATCCGCTGGCGGATTGCGGCATCACCGACGGGCCGGCCGAGAATGTGGGCCGACCCGGACGTGGGATACAGCAACTGCATCAAGAGCTTCAGCGCGGTGCTCTTGCCGGCACCGTTGGGACCGAGGAACCCAAAGACTTCGCCCGCCTCGACGCGCAGCGTCAGGTGGTCCAGGGCCCGGTACGGCCGGGGCCGCCAGAAGCCGATCGGGAAGTCCTTGGTCAGCCCCTCGGTTTCGATCGCTGCCGTCATCACTTCCCGCTGGTGACCCGCCGCAGCTCCCACGCGATGGCCGCGTCGAAATACTCGGCCCGCAGGCCTGGCAAGCGCATGCCGTTCATGAAGAAGGTGGGCGTGCCCGACACCTTCAGGCCGGCGCCCTGCGCAATATCGGCCTTCACCAGTTCCAGCGTCGCGGCGAAGCGGGCATCGAAGTCGGCGACGCCGGCGACCGTCGCCACGGCGGCCTTCACGCTCTCGGGCGTGAGCGACGGCTGGTTGGCGAACACCCACTCCTCCATCGCCTCGGCCTTGCCTTTCTCGCGGGCCAGGCGAACCGCCACCGCCGCCTCGCACGCGGCCGGGTGCAGCTCCTGGTTCACAAACGCGTTGCACTGCCGCTCCAGCGGGTAGTCGCGCGTTACGTAGCGCACCTTGCCCGGGCTTTGCTTCGCCCACTTCGCGAACACCGACTTGTATTCCAGGTAGGTCTGGCGGCAGGGCGGGCACTGGTAGTCGTTGAACTTCACCACGACCACGGCCGCGCCTTCGGCCGGCACCACCATCGGCACGCGCGGCTGCTGCGCCAGGTATTCCTCGAACTGGGTGATCTGGGCGGCAGTCAGGGTCGCGGCAGCGGGCGCCTGCTCGGCGTCGCCGGCGCCGGCGTCCGCCGAGACGGTGGCGACCGACTGGCCGGGGAACCACGCGACCGCGGCTCCGGCGGCAATCACAAACGCGACCGCGGCCGCCAACGCCGACGGCGTCCGAAACAGTAGTCGCAGATCTCCAAGGGCACGATTCGGGAGGCTGGTCATGGGATACCTGGTGGCCGATCCCGACAGCAGGAACAGCCCGATGACGGCGGCATACGTGCCTACGCAGAGCACGCACACGGCCGTGAGGATGACGAACGAGGCGTACGCGAGATAGAGCACCACGGCGAGGCCGATAGTGGACGAAGCAAAGATGTAGCCGGGCAGGTTGCCGGCGGCGGCCGGCGATGGCGAACAAAGCGACACCAGCCCGAGAACGAACGCAAAGAAGATCACGCCAAAGATCGCCACGGGCACGCCACCGATCGCGCCGTATCGGCTCGAATACGCTTCCGTGCAACTGAACGTCGCGTTCATATCGCAGAAGCTGGCGTAAGTAGGATCGTCAATGAGCTGGTAGTGCACAAAGGCGGAGGCAGATGACGCCACCAATCCGATGAGTGCGAACACCAGGAACCCGGTGCGCTTTACGTGGGGCTCGGTCGCGGACGCGAGAGACATGGAGAGGATTCTACCCCGTACCCGCCTTCGCC
>CAYGMD010000183.1:1663-8906 GCA_964350785.1 uncultured Acidobacterium sp.
CCTTCGCCGCCGAGCATCGGATCGGTTACTGGAGGGGAGCGCCGGCCGCCGTCGGCGCCGCAGCGATCGCGGCATCGACGAGAGCGCCGGAGACGCTGGTAAAGTAAATGGTCCCCAGCGTGTTGGTCCAGAAATTACGCGTCCCCGTCGATCCGAAGGCGCTGGGGGTGGCGTTGGCCCAGTAGCCGCCGGCGAGCGCGGCCGCCGCTGTGCCATTACAGGCTGCCAACGTTGCCGCAGGTGACGCCACCGGGCCTGTCATGGTGACAGAGTAGCCGCTCTTCACGACGGCACCCGTTATGCCAAGGTCGGGGCTGATGAACGGCGTGCCGCCGCCCGTTGGCGCGGTACCGAGAACACCCAGAGTAGGGGCATAGAAACCGTTAGCACAGCTCGACGAGTACGCCTGCTGCGAACTGTTGATCACGCGGAGCGATCCGATGGCCGACGCCTCGTTACCGGCCATACGCGCGCGGAGCAGGCCAGGGACTGCGATGGCCGCGATAATGCCGATGATCGCGACGACGATAAGCAGTTCGATGAGCGTGAAGCCCTTGTTGTTGCGAATACGCATGATTCTCTCCCCAAAAGTTCACCAGGTTGCCGTTGTTCTGTTTGGCGACGCCGCCCCGCAAGAGCGGCGTCGTCTGGCCCGTCTTACAGCAAACCTCGTACCAGCCCAGCAGACCGTGGACTTAAACATGGCTAACTGTCTGCTAGAGCGGTGGTTATCGGATAAACAGAAAGACAGGAATAGCATGAACACTGGTCAAAGAACCTTGGAAACTGACAGGAAGTGTCAAGGATCGCTGTCAGTTATTGTCAGGTGCGCAAGGCCCGCAGTGAAGGTCTGGTCCGGGTTGCTGCTAGACTGAGGCCAAAATGCGGCCATCCTTCCCCGAGAACCTGCCCGAGCACATCGTGATGGGCGTGGCAGAGGGGCGGACGGCGCCCGGGCTGGCGCAGCGACTGATTGCCGCCGGGCTTGTCGCCTTGTCATTGGCGTACCTCGTGGCGTTCGTTCCGCGAGGGTGGGTCCCACACGATGAAGGAATGATCGGCCAGTCGGCCGAACGGGTGCTGGCCGGCGCCGTGCCTCACGTCGACTACCAGGAACCCTACACGGGCGGGCTGGCGTGGCTACACGCAGCGGTTTTCCGGCTCGCCGGTGTCAACCTGCTTCACCCACGCTGGCTGCTGTTCGCCGGGGCGGCGATCGCCCAGTTGCTGACTTATCTGATCCTCAGACGGTATGTTGGGCCGATTGGCGCGGCCGTGGGCGCCTGGGTGGCGCTTGGCTGGAGCTTTCCGAACTACTTTGCCGCACTACCTTCCTGGTGGGTTCTCGTCTGGGCGCTGGCCTGCGTCTGGGCGTTCATACGATATGTGGAGACAGGATCCCTGCGGTACGCGGCAGCTGCCGGACTTGCGGCCGGAGTCTCCATCCTTATGAAACAAACGGGCCTGTATGTCCTGGTGGCGCTCGTCATGGCCCTCCTTTACGGCGGGTGCCGGGAACAAGGGACGAGGAGGTGGTGGCCGGGCCGCATTCTGTTTGCAAGTGTCGCAGTCGCTGGGTTGGGACTCGCATTCGTAATCCTAACGGCTCGCCTCGGGCTCGCCGAGTTGCTCTATTTGTTCTTGCCGATTGCGGCGTGCAGCCGGGTGCTGCTGACCGCGGATGGACGTCGCCCGTTCCCCGGAGTCCGAGAGGTGCTTCTGGCACCGCTGATGGCGCTTGCCTCCGCGGTGGTACCGCTGCTGTTCTTCATCGCTCCGTACCTCGTCGAGGGGCAGTTCGGAACGCTCGTCGACGGGTTGTTCGTTCTTCCGCAGAAGCGTGTGCAATTCGCCAGTTTCGACATGCCACCAGCCTATTGGATCCTCGCGGGTTCTCCTCTCGTAGCGATGGTGATGCCGTTTCCCACTCTCGCTCGAGCACCCGCGCGGGTTAACCACAAGATCATTGTCGCGCTCTGGCTCCTGGGAGCGTTCCTCGTGACGGCGAGCCTCTACCAAGCCGCGTCGTATCAGCTCGTTTGGCAGTCGGCTCGAGGCTTCGCGGCGCTGCTTCCCGTCGCCGCCGGCTCGCTCTTATTGTCGGGGCGGGTGTCCGACGTGCAGGATCGCCGGATTCTCTACGGACTTGCGACGATGCTGGCATGGGCGTCGCTCGTCCAGTTTCCGTTCAGCGCGCCGATTTATTTCTGCTACATTGCGCCGCTTGTGGTGCTCACAGCGACTGCCGTTGCCGCCAACAGCGCGGCGCTTCGCCGCCCCGCGGCTGGCGCGTTCGTCGCGGTGCTGCTAATGTTTGCGCTCGTGATCATGAATCGTGGCTACATTTACAATCTTGGGTTCGTTCACGAGCCGTCCACGCTGAACACGCCGCTCGACCTTGGAAGGGCGAACCTGAGAGTCAGCGCGGCTGACGCCATGACGTACCGCCGCGTGACGGATCTGATTGCCGCGCACATCGGCGACGGGCGGTTGGTCGCGGGACCTGACTGCCCGGAGGTGTATTTTCTGGCCGGACGGTCGAGCGCCTCTGGCACGCTGTTCGATTTCTTCGGTGACCACGTGTCGGCAGAGAAAGGGTTGAGTGACATGCCCGGCTGGCGCACCGCCAGCGTCATCGTGCTGAACCACGGCCGGCGGTTCTCTTTTGGGCCGTCCTCGGATTTTGCCGCCCGTGTCCGGAACGAGTTTCCGAATGCCGAGGCTGCCGGAACGTTTGAAGTGAGGTGGCGGTGAAGGGAGCGCGCGACCGCCTTCTCGAGCACGCCGGTGTGTATCGGGCGTGGCAGGCCCCATTTGCGGCGCAGAAGTTCGCACCCGTCGAGCGATGGCTTCGCCATCACGCGATCCGGCGAGTACTCGACGTCGGCTGTGGGGCAGGGACCAACGCGAGCCGATTCGACGCGGTTGACTACGTCGGCATCGACATCAACGAGCGGTATCTGCAATCCGCGCGCGCCCGGTTCCGCGGAAGGTTTATCCATGCCGACCTTACCACGGCTGATCTGTCGTCGCTCGGCACGTTCGACATGGTCCTCATCAACAGCTTCCTTCATCACCTGGCCGACGCCGAAGTCGAACAGATTCTTGTTCAGGTCGCGGGCCTGCTGATCGCCGACGGCAGGATTCATATCCTCGAACTGGTCGTCCCCGAACGCAAGTCACTGGCATGGGTGATGGCGAGGCTCGACCGCGGCAGGTACGCGAGACCGCTCGCGCGCTGGCGCGAGTTGCTTGGCGCCGCCTTCGAACCGGATGCCATTGAACCGTACTTCATTGGCGGCAGACTGTGGTCGATGGTCCATTTTCAAGGACGGAGGAAATCGTGAGACTCTCGGTCGGGATTCCTGTCTTCAACGAGCAGGAAGTGATTCCAGATCTCCTGGACCGGTTGCTTCCGGTGCTCGACCGTATCGACGGCGGGCCGCATGAAGTCGTGTTCGTCGACGACGGAAGTACCGATGCATCGCGCGACCTCCTCGAACAGGCAGCTCGGCGCGATCGGCGCATCCGCGTCGTCGTGCTGTCCAGAAATTTCGGACATCAGGCCGCACTCGGCGCGGCACTCGACTATGCCACTGGCGACGCCGTGGTCCTGATGGACGCTGACCTTCAGGACCAGCCGGAGGTCATTCCCGAATTCGTGAGGCATTACCAGGCGGGCGCGGAAGTGGTGTTTGCCCGGAGAACGACCCGAGAAGGACGGTGGATGATTCGGACTGCGTATCGGCTGTTCTATCGGATGATCTCGGTCCTTTCGGACACGAAGCTCCCTCTCGACACGGGCGATTTCGCGCTGCTTGGCGCACCGGTCGTCGCCGCGTTGCGCCGGCTCCCCGAGCACGAGCGATACCTGCGTGGCCTACGCGCCTGGGTCGGCTTCACGCAGGTGGGCATCGATGTCGATCGCAAAGCGCGCTTCGCCGGCCGACCGAAATACACGACCTGGAAGCTGATGAAGCTGGCCATCGACGGTGTGTGTTCGTTCTCAATCCTCCCGCTCCGGGCCGCATCCGTCGCGGGACTTCTGGCCATCGCCGCGTCCGTGGCCTTCGCGCTGTATGCCATTTACGTGCGGTTGGCCGTCGGGCGGGTTCCGGAAGGATTCACAGCGTCGCTGTTGATCATGACGTTTCTTTCGGGCACACAATTGTTGTTTCTCGGCGTGATCGGGGAGTACCTGGGCCGCGTCTACGGCGAAGCCAAGGGCCGGCCACAATACGTGGTTGCCAGGATCACCAGCGCGGGTTGATGGAAGCAACCTACACGGCCGCCTATTCACAGCTGTACCGCGAGCACTGGTGGTGGCGGGTCCGGGAGCAGATCCTTCTCGGCAAGGTCCACGATGTCCTCGCCGGCTCGCGGGACGCGAGAATTCTCGACATCGGTTGCGGCGCCGGACTGTTCTTCGACACTCTGGCAGCGTTTGGCCATGTCGAAGGGATCGAATCCGATCCCATGGCGGTGGCGCAAAGCGAACGCTGGAGAGGCCGGATCCACCTCGGCGAGCTCGCGACGTTCAGATCTGATGGCGGCTACGATCTGATACTGATGCTCGACGTGCTCGAGCACACGCAACAGCCAGAGCTGTTGCTTCGCCAGAGCGTTGGGCTGCTTGTCCCTGGCGGCGCGATGGTCATTACGGTGCCGGCCTTCGACTGGCTGTGGACATCACACGACGATCTCAACCATCACGTGAAACGATACACCGCTGCGGAAATGGCGCGCCTGGTCCGGGCCGCAGGCCTCGACATTCTGGAGCAGCGCTACCTGTTCCAGTCCCTGATCTTGCCCAAGTTGTACGTCCGAGCGATCGAAGCGCTGTCGGCGTCGTCGGCCGCGATCCCTCGAATTCCGCCACGCCTGCTCAACCTGGGGCTGGCGGCGTGGTTCCGTTGCGAACACGCGATTGCCGGCTGGCTGCCCTTCGGCACCTCCGTCATGGTCATCTCACGTCGCGCCAAACCGATGGGGGCCTGCGACCGATGACGAACCGAATGCGTCATGTTGTGGCCGCGCTGATCGTGATGCTGGTGGCGTTGCCGATCTATTGGCTGAGGCTGAACGGCGCGGCTGGCCTGATGGTCGACGACGCGTGGTACGTGCTGTTGGCGACATCGCTGGCCAACGGCAGCGGCTATCGGATCATCAGCTCAGCGACCGACGCTGTTCTGCCGCTGTATCCGCCGGGATTTCCCGCCGTTCTCTCGCTGGTCTTTAGAGTGAGCCCGGAGTTCCCCCAGAACGTAGCGCTGCTCAAAAGTGTCTCGATCGCCGCGATGATGGGCGTCGGACTCCTGAGCTTTGTCTACCTTCGTGCCCACCGGGGACTGTCTCGTGAGATGGCCGGCTGCGTGGCGGTCGCGACGGTCGTCGTGCCGGCGTTCGTGTTTCTGGCGACCTCAACGGTCATGTCCGAATGCGTGTTTACGCTCGCTCAACTGGCGACGGTCGTGCTGATCCATCGCAGCGTCGAGTCGTCAGATGATCGCCGACGCTTGCTGTATGCGATAGCTGCGGCGGCTATCGCCGCGGCGTCCGTGCTGATTCGGTCGGCGGCCGCCGGGTTGATCGTCGCCGTGGCGTTCTGGCTGCTCAAAGAGCGGCTGTGGAAGAACGCTGCGCTGTTTGCGGCAGTCGTCGTGCTATGCCTGCTGCCGTGGATGACTTATGCCAGCGCGCATGCCCCCACGGCGCAGCAGCGCCTCGCGCACGGCGGCGCGATTGTTTACAGCTACAGCGACCAATTCTGGATGCGGTGGGCCGGCGCACCGGGCTTCGGGCGAATTTCCGTTGGCGATATTCCGGCCCGCATCGCGACCAACCTCACGGACGTGCTCGCTCGTGACATGGGCGGCATTTTCGTGCCGACCTTTCTTCGAGGTGCGAGCGAGAGCGGAGAAGAAGCGTTCTCCCTCGGAGGTTCCCCACTGCGTCTGCCGAGCGGCATGGACGTAGCGGCGGTGACGATGACGATCTCACTGACGCTGGGCACCATCGTGCTGACAGGATTCATTGCCACGGCCCGACGGCGGATGACGGTTGCGGAATTCCTGGTCCCGATTTCCCTCGCTGTCGTGTTGCTGTGGCCGTTCTGGAGCTTCAGGTTTGTGCTCCCCTTGACTCCCTTTCTGTTTTTCTATCTGGCCATCGGCCTGCAAACGCTGACGCGGTCACCGCAGGTCGCGCGAATGGCCCTCCTCTGCCTCATCGGCCTCAACCTCTACGATCACGCCGGCTACATTCTTCTTGCGCGAGGCCAGCCTTCCGCGAGTCGTGGGGAATGGTTGGGTAACGCGCGGGAGGTCGAGGCAGCGCTGGACTGGGTTCGGGACAATCTCGGGACGGACGGCATGATCGCATCCACCAATCCAGCGCTTCTCTACCTGCGCACCGGCCGGCAATCAATCACCTACGCCAACACGCGGGCCGCATTGCCTACATGGAGAACCCAAGGAGTCCGCTACTTGGTCTGTCTCGTTCCGTTCGAACTGCCGGCAGGCGCGCCTGGCGACTATAAGATTCTCTACCGGTCACCGGCGCAGCTCTGGGTCATCGAACTGTAGACACACGAACTCTTCCTCTGGCTGCCAAAGTTGTCAAGGGACGCTTCACCTGAGGCCGTATTTCTTGGCCAGGTACCGAAACTGGCGGAAACTGAGGCCGAGGACCTCCGCTGCGCGGGTCTGCACACCGCCCGCACGTTCGAGCGCGCGCTCGAGATGCGAGCGTTCGATGTCCTGGAGATGACGTTCGAGGTTGAAGCCGGGTCCGGCCTCGCCGAGATCGCCGGCGCCGGCGCCGCCCACCACGGTGGCCGGACGCCCGCTGCGGAGGTTCTCCGGCAGGGTGCCCAGCTGCACGCGCGGTTCGGACTCGAGGGCGACCGCCCGTTCGATCACGTTCTCGAGCTCGCGGACATTGCCAGGCCACGGGTAGGCCCGAAGCGCAGTGGTAGCCTCTGGCGAGAACTCCTCGATGGCGCGGCCCATCTGGCGCGCGTACTTGGCCAGCACGTGATGCGCGATCAGCAGGATGTCGTCGGCGCGCTCCCGGAGCGGCGGCAGGGCGACCGGAATGACGTTGAGCCGATAGAACAGGTCCTCGCGGAACTTCCCTTCGCTCACCAGCTTGGGCAGGGCGCGGTTGGAGGCGGCGATGATCCTGATGTTCGCGGGCGATTCGTCGGTGCCGCCGACGCGGCGATAGGTGCGCTCCTGCAGGA
>CAYGMD010000184.1:0-8886 GCA_964350785.1 uncultured Acidobacterium sp.
CCCGAGGATTTGTTCGAACCGAGGCGGGGCCCGTGGGCGGGGACCTGGGCGGGATCTACAACTTGCACTACGAAAGCACGCCATTCACGCATGGCGGCAAGACCATCCGGCTGAAGCAGACCTTGCGCCTGCTGTCGCCGCTCGCCTATCGCGTCGCGACCAGCATTTCCGTGGATGGGGGCCCGTTCACCAACCTCGGCAACCCGTGGTGGCGGAAACAGCCCTAACAGGAGACAAAAGAGGCCAGGAGAATAATCTCTCCTGACCTCCTGAACTCTTGTTATTTCTTCATCTCGATCTTGATCTGCTTCAAGACGTCGGTCTTGCCTTCGAGTTCCGCCGTGCCGGCGGGATACTTGTTGAACTTCAGCGCGTAGGCAATGATGTCGGCCTTCTGCGCCGGCGTCACGCCGGCGGGACCGGTGGGCGGCATCGAGATGCGGATGCGCTCGAACAGGTCACCCACCGACAACTCGTTCCAGTTGCCCATGAATTCCGCACCCGTCAGCGCGGGCGCGAAACCATCACCGTTCAGGTCGGCGCCGTGACACTCGGAGCAGGCGGACTTGTAGACCTCGGCGCCACGCGTGGCCTGCGCCTCCGTGTAGACACCGTCCCACACCGTGCGGGGACCGGGCGCGGCCGCGGCCTGCGCGCCGAGCGATGACTGCGTGACCGCGACGGTCCAAACGGTGGCCAGGGCGAGGAATGCGATGCGAAGCTTCATGGGGTGATTGTATATAAAAACGCGCCGGGACTACAGGGCTCGCTTCGCTCGTGGGGCTCGCGCGTGACGGCGCTCGTCAGGCGTCAGGCTCGTTGGGCCACAACCGCGCGGCCCCTCTCACGCCACTCGAGTCGCCGTGCATGGCACGGACGAGCCGGGTGGCCACCCGATCCGAGAAGACATACGGAGACCACAGCGCCGGCACGCTAGTGTAGAGCCGCTCGATGTTCGAGAGGCCTCCGCCGAGCACGATCACGTCGGGATCCAGGACGTTGATGACGCAGGCGATGGCACGCGCGAAGCGCAACTCGTAACGCGCAAGCGCCGCGACAGCCCGCGGCTCACCGGCCGCGGCGCGCGCGGCGATCTCCCGCGCGCTGACCGCCTCGCCGCCGCCCGCCGCGTAATCGCGGCTCAGGGCCGGCCCCGACAGGAAGGTCTCGATGCAGCCCGCGCGGCCGCAGTAACACGCCGGCCCCGGCCGTTCATCGTCGGCAGGCGCCGGCAGCGGGTTGTGTCCCCACTCGCCGGCAATGGCGTTGGCGCCCGCGATCACGCGGCCGTGCACGACCACCCCGCCGCCCGTGCCGGTGCCGATGATCACGCCGAACACCACCGCGGCGCCGGCGGCCGCGCCATCGGTGGCTTCGGACAGCGCAAAGCAGTTGGCGTCGTTGGCCAGGCGCACCGGCCGCGCCAGGGCGCGCGACAGGTCCTCGGCCAGCGGCCGGCCGATCAGCCACGTCGAATTGGCGTTCTGGATCAGGCCGGTGGCCGGCGACACGGCGCCCGGGATGCCGACACCGACGGTGCCACGCTCACCGGCGGCGTCTTCGAGGGCGGCCACCAGTCCGGCAATCGCGCGCACGGTGTCGTCGTAGTTGCCGCGGGGCGCGGCGATCCGGCGGCGCTGTTGCTCGCGGCCGTCGGCGGCCAGTGCGAGACCTTCGATCTTCGTGCCGCCCAGATCGATACCGATACGCATACGCAGATTATGTCCGCATGTGGACGAGCCGCAGATGACGCGGATTACACAGATTCAAGAGTTCCCGCGCGAACCAGACACTGAGGGCCCACGCCGGCCTGCGGCCGGCAGGCGAGGTTACGTCCGCGAAATCGAGAGACTGGAGAGCAAGAGTGTCTCTCGAATTTCGCGGGCGTGACCTCGCCGCCTCGCCGGGCGAAGCCCGGCGACGTGGGCCCTGGGGTATCTGTGTGAATCGGTGAAATCTGTGGCCCGTCGAACGCTGGGCGCGGGCAGGCTCAGCTGAAGCGTTACGCCGCGGCGGCCGCGAGGGTCACGCCCAGCACATCGACGCAGTCGGGGCAGAACTCCGTCTCCCGTCCTTGCTGAATCAGTGTCACGACCTGGTCGATCGACATGGCCTCGCGATAGGGCCGGGCACTCATCAGGGCATCGGCCACGTCGGCTACCGCCAGCACGCGCGCGGTCGGCGTCAGGTGCTCTGCGTTCAGGCCCCGGAAGTAGCCGCGGCCGTCGAGCCGCTCGTGGTGGTTGGCGGCATCCTCGGCCAGCTCCTCGAAAATCGGCACGCGCCGCAGCACGTTCAGCGTGTGCTCGGGATGCTGCTTGACGATGGCCCATTCGGCGGGCGTGAGCCGGCCGGGCTTGTCGAGAATGGCGTTGGGGACGGCCAGCTTGCCAATGTCGTGCAGCAGCGCCGCGCGGCGCAGGCGCGTTTGCGCCACCGGCGAGAAGTCCAGCCGCTGCGCCATCGCCAGCGCGATCGACGAGACCCGGTCGGAGTGCTCGAAGGTGAAGCTCGACTTGGCGTCGATCACCCACGCAAACGCCGTCGCGATCTGGTCCAGGCGGTCGTCGGTCGCCTCGATCGCCCGCTCCGCCGGTTCGGCGGCCGCCACCACGGCGTTGAGGTCGGGCGCTTCGAGCGCGGCCCACAGCGCCGGACTCGAGATCGCCTGCAGGCAATCCACCAGTTCGGGATCGAACCATCGGCCGCGCCGCTGCGCCGCCATTTCGAGCGCGCGCCGCGGCCCGGCCACGCCCCAGAAGATTTCGACGACCTGCGACAGGCCGATGATGCGGGCGGCGATTGGAATCTGCTCGCCGCTGACCCCCCGCGGGTGGCCGCCGCCGTCCCAGTGCTCGTCCATCAGGTGCACCGCCTGCGCGGTGGCTTCCGACATGCCCAGCGCGCGGGCAATGGCCGCGCTGCGGGCGCAGCGGATTTCAAACAGCTCGCGCTCGGCCTTCGGGCCGATGGCGGCCAGGCGCAGGAACTGCCGCACCCGCGCCAGGAAGTCGCCCTCGGGCTCGACCCACTCGAGCGCATAGCGCACCTTTTGATCGAGCTTGCGCCAGTCGCGCAGCCACACCGCGCGCTTGGTTTCGTGCTCGTCGGGGCCGCCGAACATCTGGTAGACGCGCTCGGCGTTGGCCGAGCAGCCCGCGTCCTTCAGCAACGCCGCGTAGAACAGGTCGGAGGATTCTTCGGGCGACAGGCGCAGGGCGTCGCCAATGCGCATGGCGATCAGGCAGGTGCGGGCGGCGTGGCCGCGGGGGTGGCCCTCGGTGATGTCCAGCGCGGCCGACAGGCCCGACAACACGGCCGAGATGGAGAGCGTGGTGGGAGTCACGAGCCGCACTCGAGTATGACGCTGATGGTCGCCTCCCGGGTCCAATGCAACCACGAAGAACCCGAAGGCACGAAGACCTCGTGGGTCTCGTGCGCTTCGTGGTTGCCTTTGCCTATTTCGGCGCTCGGTAACCAGGCCCACGGATGGGCTGGCCGGGCCGTTCCTCGGTGATCTTCCCGTTGGCGACCACCGCCCGGCCATTGACCAGCACGTGCGGAATGCCCACCGAGTAATGCGTCGGATCGACAAACGTCGAGACGTCGCGAATCGCGGCCGGGTCGAAGATCGTGATGTCGGCCTTCATGCCGGGGCGCAGCAGGCCGCGGTCGCTGATGCCGACCCGGGCGGCGGGCCGCGAGGTAAACCGGCGGACGGCCTCCTCGAGCGTGATCAGCTTCTCGTCGCGGACGTACTTGCCCAGCACCCGCGGGAACGAGCCCCACGCGCGCGGATGGGACTTCGATTCCGAGAACGGCCCGTCTTCGGCGCGCGCGCCCGAGTCGGTGCCGATCGAGATCATCGGATTGGCGAGCGCCAGCCGCACGTCGTCTTCGCGCATGATCGAGATAATCACCGACGTCTCGCCACGGTCGGCAATCACGAGGTCCATGGCCGCGTCGCGCGGGTCCTTGCCCATCGCCTTGCCGATCTCGACCAGGTTCTTGCCTTCCCACTGGCGCAGCGCCGGATCGAGCACGGTCGACACCATCACGCCGGCGCCGCCGCCGGAGCCGTACCACTGGTTCTCCCAGTCCTTCGCGTGGCCATCGTCCATGTCCTGCTTGATGCGGTCGCGCAGTGACGGGTCCTGGAGCCGCGCCAGCATCTGGTCGAGCCCGCCCTCGCGCACCCACAGCGGCAGGCACGCATCGAGGCCGTTCGACGCGCGATCGTAGGGATACATGTTGGCGGTGACATCCAGTCCGCGGGCGCGCGCCGCCTCGAAGTGCTTCAGCACCTCCGGCATGCGTCCCCAATTGGCCTTGTAAGCGGTCTTGAGGTGCCACACTTCGGCCGGGATCTTCGCGCGTTCGGCAATGGCGAACACCTCGTCCAGCGACGGGATGATCTGCCCCGACTCGGACCGCTGGTGCGAGATGTAGATGCCGCCGTGCTTGCGCGCGGCCCTGGCCAGCTCGACCAGCTCGTCGGTCGAGGCAAACCGGCCGGGCACGTATTGCAGCGACGTGCTGACACCCAGCGCGCCGTGCGCCATCGCCGCTTCGACCAGGTGCTGCATCTCGGCGATCTCCGACGCCGACGCCTCGCGCTGGCTGTCGCCGACGACGTAGGCGCGCAGGCTGCCGGCGCCGACGAAGGTGCCCAGGTTGATCGCGGGCCGCTGCCGTTCGAGCCGCGCGAAATACTGATCGAGCGTGCGGAAGTCGAGCACCACCTTGAAGCGGTCGTATTGCGCCTTCACCGACGCCGCCAGGCGATCGTTCACCGGCGCAATCGACGAGCCCTCGCCGGTGATCTCGGTGGTGATGCCTTGCGTGATCTTGCTGGCGGCGCGGCCGTCGACCAGCACGTTGAACTCGGATTGGCCCAGCATGTCGATGAAGCCGGGCGACACCACCAGGTTGGCCGCGTCAATCGTCGTCCTGGCCGGCTGCCCCGCCAACCGGCCGATCGCGGTGATGCGATCGCCTGTGATGCCGACGTCGCCGAGGTACCACGGCGCGCCGGTGCCGTCGACGATGCGGCCGCCGGTGATGAGGACATCGAAGCCGGCACTGGCGGCAGCCGGGGCGGACGGCGGTGTCGACTGGCACGCGCTCAGCACGGCGGCCACGCACGCGGTAACAAGGAACCGTTTCATGCCCGCGATCCTATGTAGAATCACTGACAGATGTCGAGCTTCGCCTTTCTGTGGCCCACGCTCGCCTGCGCGATCACGGGCGCCGCGCTCTACGTCACGCGGGGCGTGCTCGATCAAACCGTGACCCCGGCCGGCGTGGCGCGCTTCGCGATGCTCCCGCCGTGGCAGGCGCTGCTCGGCTTCATGTGTCTCGCCGGCCTGGTCCTGGTCGGCATCGATCACCTCAACGCGCCGCGCGGCACGACCACCAATCGCCGGCCGCGGCTGGGCGAGCTGGTGCTGCCGCTGATGGCGCTGGCGGTCCTGGTCCTGCCGTTCGTGCCCGTGGTGCCGGACCGCTGGCCGGTGTTCCAGGCGCTGGCCGGCCCGCTGGGCGCGGTCGTGTGGCTGGCGGTCGCCGGCTTGCAGGTATGGACGCTGTGGCAGAGCCGCCTGCTCACGCCGCGCTGGCTCGAGCGCCTGACCATTGGCCGCGTGGTCGGTGCGATATGGCTCGGCACGGCGCTGCTGGCCGGCCTCGCCGCCATGCGCTTGACCGGCACGCCGGTGTTCCCCTCTGGCGATGAACCGCACTACCTGGTGATTGCGCAAAGCCTGTGGCGCGACGGCGACTTCAAGATCGAGAACAACCACGCCCGGGGCGACTACCGGGAGTACTTCCCCAGCGAACTCGAACCGCACTACCTGACCCGAGGCGCCGACCAGGAGATCTACTCGATTCATCCGGTGGGCCTGCCGGTGTTGATGGCGCCGGTGTACGGCGTGGGTGGCTACCCGGCCGTGGTCCTCATGTTGATCCTGATGGGCGCCACGGCGGCCGCGATCGCGTGGTGGTGGACGATGGGCGCGGTCAACACCGCGGGGGCGGCGACGTTCGCATGGGCCGCCGTCGCCGGTTCGGCGCCGTTCCTGTTCAACACCTTCACGGTGTATCCGGAGATTGTCGCGGCGTTGGCGGTCATGATCGCGCTTGTCACCTCGATCCGCACCAACCCGGCACACGCCGGCATGGCGCGGTGGCTGGCCGTCGGCATCGCGTGCGCGGCGCTGCCGTGGCTGAGCACCAAGTACGCGCCCATGTCCGCCGCCCTCGTCGTGGTGGCGGTGCTGCGGCTGAAAAGTGGACCTGCTCCCCTTTTACGTAATCCGAAAGCCTGGGCGGTCGCCGGGCCCTATGCGCTCTCGTTGATCGGCTGGTTCGCGTTCTTCTACGCCATCTGGGGGATCCCGCTGCCGATGGCGCCGTACGGCGCCCTGGTGCAAACCTCGCCGCGCAACCTGGTGTTCGGCGCGCCCGGCCTGTTCTTCGACCAGGAGTATGGGCTGCTGGCCTTTGCGCCGGTCTACGTGCTGGCAGTGACCGGCCTGTACCAGATGTGGCGCAGCGGCAGCGAAGCCAAGCGACAGGCGATTGAGATCGTCGTCGTCTTCGGCGCCCTGGTGGCCACGGTCGGCGCCTTCCGCATCTGGTGGGGCGGCACCTCGGCGCCGGCGCGGCCGCTCGCCTCGGGTTTGCTGCTGCTGTCGCTGCCGATGGCGACCGCGTTCCGCGCCGCCCCCGTGGGGTCGGCCCGGCGGGCCGGGCAGCACCTCCTGCTGTGGATCAGCATCGGCATCGGCGTCACGCTGGCGCTGGCGCAAGACGGGTTGTTGATCAACAACGGCCGCGACGGCACGTCGTCGCTGCTCGAATACTGGTCGCCGCGTTGGGAGCTGTGGGCGCTGGCGCCCACCTTCATCCTGCACGACGCGCCCATTGCCTGGCTGCACACGTTGTGGTGGCTGGCCGTCGCCGCCGGCGCCGGATGGTTTCTGGCACGACAGCGCACGGCCAAGGCCGGGCCGGCGGCGCTGATCGCGGTGACGACGTTTGCCGGCGCGTTGCTGTTGGTGGCGGCGACGTTCCCGTTCTTGCCGGCGGGCGCGGCCATGCCGCGGGTCGACCTCGGCGCGCGCGCGCGGTTGACCACGCTCGACGGGTACGACGGGCGCGTGCGGCCCGCGGCGATTATCTACGCCCCCCTGCGCAAGGTCGCCGCCGCCTCCGTGCTGCCCGAAGTGCGGCTGGGGGTCGTGCCGGGACAACGCACCGACCCACAGCCGATTCGCGTGTTTCACAACGGCCGCTTCTCGCTGCCGGCAGGTACCTACAACGTCGACGTGACCTTTGGGAACCAGGTGCCGTCGCGGCCCACCCCGTTCTCGCTGCAGGTCGGCCGCGTCGGTCCGCCGCTGCAGACGTGGCTGCTGCAGCCCACCCCCGGCGAGACCTGGCACACCAGCCTGTGGCTGGCGCTCGACGCCGGCTTTGTCGGCTTCCGCGGCCCAGTGGAAATGGAGCGCGCGATTGCGGCCATCACGATCACGCCGGTGGCCGTCGTCGATGCCGGGGCGCGGCCCCACCTGGGCGAGGTGCTGTCGGCCGCGAACTACTCTGGCGTGATGTGCTACTTCCACACCGAGCAGATGTATCCGGAACCCAACGGCTTCTGGACCGTCGGCAAGCTGTCCGCGGCGGTGACGGTGGCAGTGACGCCGCAACGGACGACGCCGGTCGTGTTGCGCATTCACGGCGGCGCGCAGGCCAACCGCGCCACCATTACCACGTTCGGCTGGCGCCGCGTTCTCGACCTCGTGCCGGGCCAGGCCGCCGAAGTCGAGTTGCCGATCGTGGCGGGCGGCGTCATTCCGCTGACGATTGCCACGACCGACGGGTTCTCACCGAAGACGTTCGATGCTTCGTCGAAGGACCCGCGCTTCCTCGGCATCTGGGTCGAGATCCTGGACAAGGTGAAAGAACCGTCATGACGACTATTGCCGACTTGAGACGTGAGTACGCCAGCCGGGCCCTGGGCGAAGACCAGGCCGATGCCGATCCGATTCGCCAGTTCACGACGTGGTTCGATGAGGCCGCCAGCGCGCAGATTCTCGACGTCAACGCCATGACGCTGGCCACCACGACGCCCGACGGCGATCCCGACGCCCGCATCGTGCTGCTGAAGGGATTCGACGATGACGGCTTCGTGTTCTTCACGAACTACGAGAGCGCGAAGGGCCGCGAGCTGGCCGCGCACCCGCGCGCGTGCCTGCTGTTCTTCTGGGTCGAGCTCGAGCGCCAGGTCCGCATCACCGGCGCGGTGACGAAAGTCTCGCGGTCGGAGTCGGAGGAGTACTTCCACTCGCGCCCGTTCGAAAGCCAGGTCGGCGCGTGGGCGTCGGCGCAGAGCACGACCGTGAGCGATCGTGCCGTGCTCGAATCCCGCTACGCCGAGTTGACGGAGCAATACGCCGGGCAATCGGTCCCGCTGCCGGCGTTCTGGGGCGGCTACCGCGTGGCGCCGGAGAAGGTCGAGTTCTGGCAGGGCCGGCCCAGCCGCCTGCACGACCGCCTGCTCTACACCCGCGGCAGCGACGGCTGGACACGGTCGCGCCTGGCGCCCTAACTAAAGGTCGATGGTGCCCTCGCCGACGCGCACGGCCTTGCCGCCCACCTGCACGCGCGTAATCTGACCGTCACGGTCTTCCGTGATCCGCATGTGGATGCGGCTGGGGCGTCCCATGGCCACGCCCTGCAGGCTCACCATGTCGCGGCGTTGCTCGCGCGTGACCAGCCCGTGCTTGACCAGGTAGCAGCCAAGCGGACCGCTGGCGCCGCCGGTGGCCGGATCTTCCGCCACGCCGAGTGACGGCGCAAACATCCGGCTGTAGACGGCCACCG
>CAYGMD010000185.1:0-8846 GCA_964350785.1 uncultured Acidobacterium sp.
TTCGGGGACAGGCGGGGTGGGGCTTTCGGTTTCGCTCATCTGTTCAATGCAACCACGAAGTCCACGAGGGACACGACGCAAATTTCCTAACCTCGTGGCCTTCGCGTCCTTCGTGGTTAAAGTTTAGCGGCCGGCATCGCGCGTCCAGGCGCGAAGGCGATCGGCGGATCCGACCGTGCGCGGGCCATCGAGCCACGTGTCGACCGGCCACGGCAGGCGCCAGGTCCAGTTGAGCTCGTCGACCACCGCCGGCGTGTTGATCCGCTCGCTCCACCCGAAGACGTCCTGCAGGGGAATCAGCGTCAGGCGCGAGCCGGCCCACAGCAGGGACCGCAGGGTCGCCTCGCGCTGCGGTTCGGTGCGGCCCTCTTCCGTCGCGGCGAGCGGTTCGATGTCGTGGGTGCCCGTAGTCGCCACCGAGCACTCGTCAAACTCCGCCGGGTCGATCGCGGGATGCCCCGGCCGATCCCAGTGCCGCTCCCAGCGCAGCACCTTCAGGCCCGGCAGGTCCAGCCGCGCCATCGACTCGCGCACGACCGGCGGAATCAGGCCGAGATCCTCGGCAATCAGCACCGGGGCCGGCGAGCCGGAGCCGAGCACGCCGATCATGGTCTCGCCGAGGCGCACCTGCTCGGGCTCGTCAGCCGGCTCGAAGAACGCCGGCAGCGACCGGTCGAGCGGCCGGATGTACATGCGATACAGGCCGACGAGGTGATCGATGCGGAAGCCGTCGTACAGCGCGGCGTAGCGGCGCGCCCGCGCCCGCATCCAGGCAAAGCCGGTCTCGGCCATCACGTCCCAGCGCCAGGGCGGCAGGCCCCAGTCCTGGCCGGTCTCGCTGAACGCGTCGGGCGGCACGCCGATGGTGGCGTCGAAGCGAAACTCGCGCTGCCGCGCCCACACGTCGGGGCTGTCGGCGGAGTTCATAAAGGGCAGGTCGCCGAAAATCCGCAGCGGCCAGGCCAGCCGCTTGGCCTCGGCCCATTGTTCCGCGGCCAGCCACTGCAGGTACATGCGATAGCGAATCTCGGCCCGCAGCGCCTCGCGGGCGGCCGCTACCGCGGCGGCCTCGGCGCGGGCGAGTGGCTCGGGCCACAGGTGCCATGGCAGTTCCTCGTGCAACACGTGCAGGGCGCGGAACGTGGCGTACTCGTCGAGCCACCAGGCTTCCTCGGCAACGAACGCGTCGAAGCGGACGGCGCGGGGCGAGCCGCGCGACACTTCGAGGCGGACGAACCTCTCGAACGCGCGCCGCAGCCAGCGTTGCTTGAGCTGCCGGACGCCGGTGTAGTCGAGCCGCGGCGCCTGCCGGAGCGAATCGAGCGCCGCCCGATCCGCCTCGTCCAGCGCCAGCTCCCCGCCCAGGCCGGCGAAATCGACGACCTGCGGCAGCGAGATGTAGATCGGGTCCAGCGCCATCGCCGACATTGCCGAATACGGCGAACGCTCGACCGGCGGCATCTCGTTGATCGGCAGGATCTGCAGGAGCGACTGCCCCGCCTCGCCCGCCCACTTCGCAAACACCGGCAGGTCGCGAAACTCGCCGATGCCCCAGCTTTCGGTCGAGACCAGCGCGAACAGCGGCGCGCTGATGCCGCTCTGGCGCCGCATCATGACGCGGCCGCGGCGGCGCGGCGCAAGACGCGCATGACCGCCGGCTCGAACACCGGCGCGGCGGGCAGCAGGCTCAGCACGACGTAGGCCTCGCGCGGAAAGTCGAAGAAGTAGCCCGGGTGCACGAGCACATCATCCTGGTCCAGCAGCTCGAGCGCCAGCGCGTCTTCGGAGCGGACCGCCGGCACCTGGAGCACGGCCGACCAGCCGCCTTCAACGGGCAGCACGGTGATCGACGGGTAGGCCGCCGCGAGCTGGCGCAACGCCGCGAGGTTTTGCCGCACCCGCGCGAGGATCTGCGCGCGGACCAGCGCCCCATGCTCGATCAGCGACGGCGCGGCGACCTGCACCGGCGTTGATACAGACAGGTACGTGTCGGCGACGATCTCGAACGCGGCCAGCGCGGCATCCACCTTCGCCGCGGGGCCGCCGAAGCCCACCCAGCCGAGCTTCACTTGCGGCAGGCCCGCCGATTTCGACAGGCCGCCCAGACTGAGCGTGAGCACGTCGCTGGCCGTCATCACGGACACCGCCGCCGGCGCCGGGTCGAGCGGGTAGTCGGCAAACACCTCGTCGCCGACGATCGGCCAGTCGTGGGCGGCCGCCAGCGCCGACAGCGCCGCGAGGTCGTCGCGGTGCAGGAACGATCCGGTCGGGTTGTTGGGCGAAACGATCAGCAACGCTTTCACGCGGGGACTCGCGGCGCGGCGGACCGAATCGAGGTCGATCCGCCAGGCGCCGTGATACTCGAGATCGTAGGGCACGGCCGTGACCGACTCGAGACGCGCCAGGTGTTCGAACAGCGGATAGCTGGGCCGCGGCACCAGGATCGCGTCGCCGGCGTCACAGAACAGCTTGAACAGCAGGGCGTAGGCCTCGCTGGTGCTGGCGGTGATGGCGACCCGATCGGCCGAGATGACCAGGCCGCGGCGGCGAAAATCGGCGGCGACCGCGGCGCGCGCCGGCCACAGGCCAAGCGGTTGCGGGTCGTAGACCAGTCCCTGGGCGTGCGACAGCCCGGCCAGCAGCGCCGGCGGATAGTGGAGCCCCACCCGGGTCGGGTTCGACTCGGTCAGGTCGGCCACGGCCACGCCGCGGCGGCGCTTGGCGTCGATCGCGCGCGTCAGGGCGTTCGGTTCGAGGTTGGCGGGGAGGCGTGACGAGATCATTCAGCGGGTGACCAGTTCCACGCGCTCGATGACGTCGCCTTCGAGAATGCCGTCGACCACCGGCATGCCGGCAATCACGCTGGCGAACACGGTATAGGCGTGATCGAGCCTCGGCGAGTCGACCGTGTTGACGAAAATCTGCGCGTCGCCGGTATCGCGTCCGCGGGTGGAGATGCCCACCGTGCCGCGCAGGTGCAGGCCGACCTCGTCTCGCATGTAGAAGGGTTCGCCCATGTACTCGTTGGCGCCGGGGCTGCCGCCCTGGATGACGAAGTTCGGCACAATGCGGTGAAAGGTCAGGCCGTTGTAATAGCCTTCGCCGGCGCGGCGCGCGATGCGCAGGGCCGAGAGCGGCGCCGCGTCGACGTCGAGCGCGATGTCGAAGAACCCGTTGGCGGCCATGTGGAAGCGCAGCGCCTTGCCTCGCAGGGCATTGACCGCCGCCATGGTCACGCCGGGACCGGCCAGCGGCTGCGGCGCGGCCACGCGCGGCCGGCCCGTCCAGGCCGACAGGATCTCGGCCGCCTTGGCCGCCACGGCCGGGTCGAAGTCCTTCAGGTAGCCCTCGAGATTCACCGCTTGCGAGGTATCGCCGTAGGCCTGCAGGCGATTGAGGATCGCCAGGCGTGGATCGCGCGACGTGTCCTTGTGTTCCCTGGTGATGCGGCCGAGCGCCGTCACCAGCGGCATAGTGGCCTTCGGCGCGTGGGTCTTGTCTTCGAGCGCCCGCACGGCGGTGAGCACCAGTTGGTAGTCGGTTCGGCCGAGCGAATCGATCGCCGCAGCCACGGCCTCGGGCCGTTTCAACTCAATCAGGGCGGTGAGCGCGGCCTCGCGCACGTTATCGACGGTGTCGCCCATCAGCGCGGTCAGCGTCGCGGTGTCCCCGAGCGTGCCGGCGGCGCGGGCGGCGTACATCCGCACCTGCCAAGTGCCGTGCGCCGCGAACGCCGGCAGGACCTTCGCCGCCTCGGCGGGCTGCGTGCGGGCCAGCGACAGCAGCGCATGCGCCGGCGCGTGCCAGGTGCGCGGCTGCACCGATAGCGCGGCCGCCAGCGCGGCCAGCTCGGACGTCGGCTCGGCCGCCGGACAGCCGGCGCCCAGCTGGTCGATGGCCTGCAGGCGCACGTGCGGGTCGGCGTCCTTCAGCGCGGCGCGCACGGGCGCGCACGACGTCTTCTGCAGGTGCCGGCCCCACCCGCGCAAGGCCTCCAGGCGCACGCGCGGCTCCTTGTCGGCCATGGCGCGCGTCAACAGCACGTCGCGATCGCTGATCGGCGCATCCGTCGCCGCGCCGGCCGCAGCGAACCGCCGCACCTCGGCATCCACGTCGAGCAGGCCGCGCTCGATCACCGAGGAGGTGGCCTGGCCGCCGGTGACGAGCGCCGCCATCGCCAGTCGTCGCGTCAGCACCGATCGCGGGTCCGCCGCCGGCCGTTGGGCCGTCGCCGCCCAGCGCAGCAGGTCCCAGGTCCTCGTTCCCAGTGGCGGCAGTTTCTTCGCCCGCACGGTGCGCGCCAGCGACTCGAAGCCGCGCGCCGATCCGATCAGCGCCGCCGAATCGACGTCGTTCATCGAGTCGGGCGACGGCAGCCCGGCGATCAACACCGCCTCGACCGCCGCGACCTGCTCCGCCGTGTCGTACGGCAGGCGGCCAAGCGCCGCCGCGATCTCGCCCCAGGGCTCCCAGGTATTCAGTTCGGCATCCACGGCCGCGCGATCGGTCAGCAGCTTCTGCACCTCGATCACGGCCGCCGGCGTGCGCGCCATCTGCGCCAGCGCGTTGGCGGCCTCGGCACGAATGCCGACCCCGTCGGCGAGGGCCGGGGCGACCAGCGGGATCATCGCCGGCCGCTCGAGGCGGCCAATCGCGCGGATGGCGGTGCGCCGGCCGTTGCCCTTCAGGCCTTCCATCAGCGGCGCCAGGCCCGCCTCGGTGGTCGGCCGCGCATCCTCGGCCTGCAGCATCCGCTCCTGCAGGGATTGCGCGCTGGCCGGGGTGGCAATACAGATCAGGAGGATGAGCAGTTTCTGCATCGTTGGAAGGTCCACAGGAGGTCAGAAGATCAGGAGAAATCTTACTTCTGATCTCCTGATCTCCTGTTTCATTTGCGCCCGGAGTACTCGAGCATCTGCGTCGTGAGATCGCAAGGATACGAGATCTTCACGTCGGCAATCGCGCCCGCGCCATCGACCACCGGTTCGAGTTTCGGCATCACGAAGCCGGTGTACGACGGCAGCTTGAGGTGGTCGACGCGCGCCACCACTTCGTCCCTCAGATCAGGGTCGAAATGCACCCCGTAGGTTTCGAACAGCTCGCGGGCCGCCTGGTAGTCGCCCTCGGATTTGATCCGCTGCACCTCGGCCAGCAACTTCGCCACGCCGAGCCGGAACGCGTCCGAGTCGTTCAGCACGAAGAAGGTCTTGCCGTCGCGGCGGCGCACGTCGATGGCTTTCGTGTTGGCCAGCAGCCAGTGGACGATGGCCTGGCGGTTGCGCATGTGATCTTCTTCGAGCTGGGCGCCGACGCGGACCCGGCGTAACTGCACCAGGGCGTTGCGCGCGTAGGCTTCGTATTCGGTCTGCACCACCGCCTGCTGCTCGTCGGCCGGCACCAGCCCCAGCGTGGCCAGGTACGGATCGGCGACGAAATACAACGCCACGAGGTCGGCGCGCGATTCTTCGAGCGCGGAGAATTGCTCTTTCAGCAGGTCCTGCGGCGTCGCCTGGATGTGATCGGCCATGCGGCCGGAGCCGTGACCGAGCACCTCGTGGATCTCGGTGGTCAGCTCGCTGGCGAACGCCCCCCACCGCTTCGCCCGCTCCACCTCCGCATCGTCCCACGCGAACTCGTGGCGGTAGCTGTCGGGCATGGACTTCTCGTACGCCTCGAGCACGTTCGAGAGCGACACCGACTTGCTGCCGTGGCATTCGCGGATGCGCTGGTCGTTGGGCAGGTTGACGCCGATCGGCGTGATCGGGCCCGAGTCGCCGATTTCGATGACGACTTCAATCGCCATGGCCGAGACGCCCTGCACCGTGGGCTTGCGGTACTTGGGATCGATCGGCAGGTGGTCCTCGAACCACTGGGCGTGCGTCGCCAGCGCGTGAATCTTCTCGGTGCGCTCGTGATTGGCGTAATAGACCAGGGCTTCCCACGCGCCCTTGATGCCGCGGGCGTCCATGTAGACCTCGATGAAGCCGTTCATGGTGTCGACCGCGGTGTCGCGATTCTGGACCCAGGCAATGTCGAAGGCTTCGCGCTCGGCCGCGGCGCCGGTTTCGTAGAAGCGAATCAGCGCCGCCAGGGCGTTGGCCAGGGCCGGCGGCGCAAATGGCAGCGCGTCGCGCAGGTGGCCGACAATGCGGCGAATCTGGACGTCGTAGAGGCCGCCCACCTTGTAGACCTCTTCCACCAGCGCGCCGTCGCGCATGGCCAGGCGCGAGTTCAACTGGTGCTTCTCGGTAAAGCCCTCGAGGTCGGCCATGGTCACGCCGTCATAGAGGTTGTTGGCGCTCGAGGCCAGGATGTCCTGGCCGTCGCCCGGGGTCTTGTTGGTGACCATGGGCTCGAAGTCGGGGTCGAAGAACATGCGCGCGTACTTCTCGACGCGGTCGGCGATCGACTCCCCCTCGGCCAGGGCGAAGTCGGCGCCGTTGCGGGCGGCGATCGCCATCGCTTCCTTCACGCGGGCGCGATCGAGGTCCAGCAGGAACTTGCGCGCGGTCAGGTTGTTGTAGGGCCCGGTGTTGATCCAGAACAGCTTGGTGTAACGCGTCAGCTCGGCCAGGGTGCCGGCGGGCACCCTCTCGGCGTGCGTCAGCACCTCCTCGAGCAGCGCGCGGATGCCGAGATTGAACCGGTGGCGCTGGTCGTAATAAATGTCGCGCCCGGCGAGGGCCGCCTGGTAGAGATGCCAGACGAGCGTCTTCTCCTTGAGCGTCAGCTCGTCAAAGCCGTCGGCATACAACTGGACGACGGCCGCATCGCCGATTTGCTCGAGGAGATAGGGACGTTGGGTGGTCATGCTAGAGGGGCAGGTCAACGGTCTGGCCGTGGGCGGGAACCTCCACCGACCACGAAAGCTCTCGCTGGATGCGCGCCTGGAGGGCCGCCTGCGCCGGCGGCTCGCCGTGGACGAGGTAAGTGGTCTTCGGGGCCTGCGGGAACGTCCGCAGCCACCGGAGGATCTCGCCCTGATCGGCGTGCGCCGACATGCCGTTGATCTTGGCGATGCGCGCGCGAACCGGCACTTCCTGGCCGTACATCTTGACGTACTTGGCGCCTTCAATCAGGTTGCGCCCGCGCGTGCCCGCGGCCTGGAAGCCCACGAACAACACGGTGTTGCGCTCGAAGGGCAACTCGGCAAACAGGTGATGGACGACGCGGCCGCCGGTGGCCATGCCGCTCGAGGCGATCACAATCGAGGGGCCCGGGGTCTGCACGAGGCGCTTGGACTCGTCGGCCGTCTCGACGGCCGTGAAGCGTGGCCCGCCGTTACGCGCCGTCGCCCGCACGGGATCCAGCTCGCTGCCCCGGCGCTCGTAGAACTCGAGGCCTTCGAGCGCCATCGGGCTGTCGACGTAGATCGGCAGCTTCGGGATGCGCTCCTCGTCTTCGAGGCGGTGCAGCCAGTAGAGCAGCTCTTCGACGCGGCCAATCGCAAAGGCCGGGATGATCAGCTTGCCGCGCTTGGCCGCGGTTTCCTGCACGACGGCGGCAAACGCCGCGCCGTTGTCTTCGGGCGGGTGGAGCCGATCCCCGTAGGTGGACTCGACCAGCAGCACGTCGGCGGCGACGCCGGGTGAGGGATCCGGCAAGATGGGCCGGCTGTAACGGCCGAGATCGCCGCCAAACAACACGCGGCCCCCGCCGTTGCCGCGGCGCGCGGCAAGCACGAACGACGAGCCCAGCAGGTGTCCGGCGTTGATGAACTCGATGTCCAGGTGGTCGCTGACCTGCACCTTGGTGTGGAACGCACACGCCTTGAACCGCGCCAGCGCGGCGGCGGCGTCGGCCAGGGTGTACAGCGGCAGCGCCGGGTGGTGCTTCGAGAAACCGTGCTTGTTGGCGTGGCGCGCGTCTTCTTCCTGGATGTGGGCCGCATCGGGCAGGATCAACTTCGACAGGTCGAAGGTTCCGCCCGTGCAATAGATCTTGCCCTTGAAACCAGAGGCCACCAGCCGCGGCAGCCAGCCGGTGTGATCGAGGTGCGCGTGGGTCAGGACCACGGCGTGGATGGTGTCGGCTGGAACCGGCAGCGCCGCCCAGTTGCGCAGCCGCAACTCCTTGAGGCCCTGAAACAGCCCGCAGTCGAACAGGATGCGATGCCCGTCGATCTCAAGCAGGTGCTTGGAGCCGGTGACCGTCCGCGCGGCGCCAAGAAACGTCAGAGAGGGCATAGCCGTATCATAGACGTTGTGGGACTGAAGTATCCTGTTCCGCATGTATGGAATGGTGATCGTCCGCTACCGTCGGCCCATTGAAGAAGTGCTCGTCCACCAGGAAGCCCACCGCGCGTTCCAGCGCAAGCTCAAGGAGGACGGCGTCATGATTGCCGGCGGCCCCCACGAACCCCGCTTTGGCGGCATGTTCCTGGTGCGCGTGCCCGACGAGAACCCGCAGCAAGCGCTCGACGCCATCCGCGATGCCGACCCGTACTACCAGGCCGGCGTGGCGCAGTACGAGCTGCTGTGCTGGAACGTGGTGATCGGGAAAGAAAACCTCGACAAGCTATAACAAGAGTTCAGGAGTTACAGAGAAATCTCTTTAACTCCTTGTCTCCTGTTACTTGTCTTTTCTCTGGCGCAGCCACTCGCCGAGCGTCCACGACGCGACCATCAGGGCGATTACCGCGAGCAGCGCGAGCAGCAGGGGGCGGCCGGCCATTGGTGCGACGGACAAACCTAAAGGTTTGTCCCCACAGTCGGGCCGCGCACCGCCGACTGCGGCTTCCTCGGCCCGGTCAGTTCGCTGACGATCATGCCGACGACGAACACGACGGCGGCGCCGATCAGGTTGTGCCAGAGCAAGGCGATCGACGTGAAGACCGTGACGTAGCC
>CAYGMD010000186.1:0-8814 GCA_964350785.1 uncultured Acidobacterium sp.
GGGTGGGCGGGCGGCGTGACCGGCCACTACGCCGCGACACTGTTGTTGATCCTTTGCGTGGCGCTGGTCTTCTATTTCATCCCCAACACCAAGGTCCGCTTTCGCGACGTCTGGCCGGGCGCGATCATGGTGGGCATCCTGTGGCGCGTCGCGTTCTCGCTGTTTGCCTGGTACGCCAGCGACCTGGCCACCTGGAACGTCGTCCACGGCTCGCTCGCCGCGGTCGTCGTGTTCCTGCTCTGGATCTATGTCAGCGTCGTCATCCTGCTGTACGGCGTGGAAGTGACCGCCAGCTACGCGCGCCTGCAAGACGCCGCTGTGCGGCATCCTGAGTTGGCTGCCGCAGTCATCACCGCCACAGATTAAACACCGCCACAGATTAAATACCGCCACAGATTAAATACCGCCACAGATTAAACACAGATAAGACACCGATTGGCCGCCCGCCAGACTCGGTTCGCTGGCGGCGCTGCGCGCCGCTGGTGCGATGAGCCCCGGCGACAGCATGAGTCTGCAGCCGATCCGTTGGACTCATGCTTCGCCGGGGCTCATCGCACCGAGCGCCGGGCGACTTGTCCCGCCGAAGCGTCTTCGCGAAGGTGGAAGCCCGGCGCCAGCGAACGAAGTCTGTGCGAATCCGTGGAATCTGTGGCTGACTTTAAGGACGCGGCGGCCCTCCTGCGCTCGCAGTATCATCGAGGGATGTCGAATCGTCTCGCGGGTGAGCAGAGCCCGTACTTGCTGCAGCACGCGAACAATCCGGTTGACTGGTATGCGTGGGGCGAGGCGGCGTTCTCGGCCGCCCGCGCGGCGGGCAAGCCGATCTTCCTGTCGATTGGCTACGCGACGTGCCACTGGTGCCACGTGATGGAGCGTGAGTCGTTCGAGAACCACGGCGTGGCCAGGGTGCTGAACGATCACTTCATCTCGATCAAAGTCGATCGCGAAGAGCGGCCCGACGTCGATCGCGTCTACATGACGTTTGTGCAGGCGACCACCGGCTCGGGCGGATGGCCCATGAGCGTGTGGCTGACGCCCGAGCTGCAGCCCTTTTTCGGCGGCACCTATTACCCGCCCACGTCGCAGTGGGGGCGGCCGGGCTTCGTGGACGTGCTGACCGAGATCAACCGGGCGTGGCGCGACGACCGTGTGAACGTGGTGAAGTCGGCCGGCGAGATCGTGGCGCGGCTGGCCCAGCTGGCGCGTGGCCAGGACGACCGCCGCACGCCGGGTGCCGCGACGCTGACCAAGACCGTCCAGCAGTTTGCGCAGACCTTCGACAGCCGGCGCGGCGGCTTCGGGGACGCGCCGAAGTTTCCGCGGCCGAGCGAGTTGTTGTTCCTGCTGCGCGAGCACCAGCGCATCGGCGACGCTTCGGCGTTGAACATGGTGGTGCAGACGCTGCGGTCGATGGCGCTTGGCGGGATGCGCGATCACATCGGCGGCGGGTTCCACCGCTACTCGGTCGACGGCAACTGGCGGGTGCCGCACTTCGAGAAGATGCTGTACGACCAGGCGCAGCTGGTGCTGGCGTACCTCGAGGCCGCCCAGGCGAGCGACGACCCGTTCTTCGCGCAGGTCGCCGAAGACACGCTGCAGTACGTCGAGCGCGACATGACCGACGAGGCCGGCGGCTTCTATTCGGCCGAGGATGCCGACAGCATCCCGCCCGCCTCTGCCAAGGCTACGGCGGGCAAGCCTGCGCCCGAGCACAAGATGGAGGGCGCGTTCTACATCTGGGGCCAGGACGAGATTCGCGCCGCCCTGGGTGAGGACAGCCTGGTGTTCGAGGGCCGCTACGGCGTGCTGCCAAACGGCAACGCGCCGTTTGACCCGCAACAGGAGTTCGTCAACAAGAACCTGCTGCACACGGCGCAGTCGATTGCCGATCTGGCGCGAGCCAGCGGCCAGACGCCCGTGGCGATTGCCGAGGTGCTGCTGCGCGCCCGCAAGGTGCTGTTCGACGTGCGCAACGGCCGGCCGCGGCCACAGCTGGACGACAAGGTGCTCACCGCGTGGAACGGCTTGATGATCGCGGCCTTCGCGCGCGCCTCGCGCGTGCTGCCCGGGCACCTCGGCGACGGCGACCCGGGCGCCCGCCACCTGGCGACCGCGGTGCGCGCGGCCACGTTCATCAGGCAGACCATGTGGGAGGCGGCCTCGGGCCGCCTGTGGCGCCGCTACCGCGGCGGCGATGCGGCCATCGAGGGATACGCGGAAGACTATGCTTACCTGATCTTCGGCGTGCTCGAGGTCTTCCAGGCCACCGGCAAGGCCGAGTGGCTCGAGTGGGCGCGGGCGCTGCAGGCGCGGCAGGACGCCCTGTTCTGGGATGCCGAGGGCGGCGGCTGGTTCAGCACGACCGGCCGCGATCCGTCGGTGCTGCTGCGCATGAAAGAAGACTACGATGGCGCGGAGCCGTCGCCGACCGCGGTGTCGGCGCTCAATGCGTGGACGCTGGCGCACTTGACGGGCGACGCCGCGTATGGGGCGCGCGCCGACGCGGCCGTGGCCTCCTTTGGCGGCCGGCTCGAGGACCAGGGGCGGGCGGTGCCGTTCATGGCCGCCGTCCTGTCGGCGCTGCAGGCCGGCGGCGAGCAGATCGTGATTGTCGGGCCGCGCGACGCCGCGGACACACAGGCGTTGTGGCGGGCGGCCAACCGCCGGTATCGGCCGTTTGCGGTGATGGTGCTGGCCGACCCGGCCGAACAGGCGGCCCTGGCGGCGCACATGCCGTGGGTCGCGGAGATGACGATGATTGAGAACCAGGCGACCGCCTACGTGTGTCGCGACTTTGCCTGCGACGCGCCGGCCACCGATCCGGGCGTATTCCAGTGAGCGGCCTGGTCCGCATCCAGGCGGCGCGCGAGGGCGCGTGGCGGCGCGTGCAGCTGAACGCGCCGCCGGGCAACCTGCTGTCGCTCGACCTGGTCCGCGCGCTCGGCCGGGCGCTGCACGAGCTGGAATCGACGCCCGGCATCAAGTGGCTTACCCTCGAGGGCGCCGGCGACGAGTTCTCGTTTGGCGCGAAGATCCAGGAGCACGAGCCGGCGATGATGGCGACCGTGCTGCCGGAAACGCATCGCGTGATCAGGCAGGTGCTGGCGTTTCCGGCGCCGACCGCCGCGCTGGTCCAGGGGCGCTGCCTCGGCGGCGGCTTCGAGCTGGCCATGGCCTGCGACGACATTCTCGCCACCGACGCGGCCACTTTCGGCCTGCCCGAGATCCGGCTGGCGGCGTTTCCGCCGGTGGCGGCGGCCGTGCTGCCGTTGCGCGTCGGCGCGTCGCGCGCCACCCGGGCGATCGTGACCGGGCAATTGCAGTCGGCCGGCTATTGGCACGACGCCGGCCTGCTGTCGATGGTGGCGCCCAGTGCCAGCCTGGTCGAGGCCGCCGGCGACTGGTTCGACACCCACTTGTCGCCGCACTCCGCGGTGGCGCTGTCGCACGCCGTCGCCGCCGCGCGGCTGACGCTGCGGGCGCAGGCCGAGCCGGCGCTCGACAAGGCCGAGCGCGACTACCTGGCCGGGTTGCTGAAGACCGGCGACGCGGCCGAGGGCGTGCAGGCGTGGATCGACAAGCGCGCGCCAAATTGGAAGAATTCGTGAGAAGGACAATGCCGATGATTGACGTGGACGTGTGGGTGCGGGGAGCGAGCAGCGCGGTGACGCAGAAGGTCAAGGGCGTCTCCGCCGACGCCGAATCGTGGACGGTGGCGGACGTGAAGCTGCTGCTGGAGCAGATGCTGACGGCCCTCGACCGCGTGCGCGACCCGAACGGCGAGCCGCCGTCGGTGTCGATGCGGGGATTCAGCTGGATCGTGAGCCCGGACGAGGGCGGTGTGCTGGTGCACCTGGAGTTGCAGCTCGGCACCGCGAGCGCCGGTCCGTTCAACATCGACGAGACGCGCCTGAGCGACATGATCGCGCGCGTGATCGGCGGGCCGCGGGAGTCGAAGCTGGTTCACTGAGATGACGACCACAGGGTTGTTGCTGGCGTCGATCGACGAGGCGTTCGACCAGCGCTCGTGGCACGGCACCAACCTCCGTGGTTCGCTGCGCGGCGTTACCGTGGCGCAGGCCGCGTGGCGGATTCGTCCAGATCGCCACAACATCTGGGAACTGGTGGTGCATGCGGCGTACTGGAAGTACGACATCCGCCGCCGGCTGACCGGGGAGAAGGCGCATTCATTCGCGATCGCGGGCAGCAACTTCTGGGAGCGGCCGCTCGAGGGCACGCCGGGGGAGTGGCGGCGTGATCTGCGCTTGCTCGAAGACGAGCACGCCCGGTTGCGCGCGGCGGTCGCCGCGTTCCCCGCGGCGCGCTGGACGCGCACGGCGCCGGGCAAGCCGTTTGCTTTCGAGGCCCTGGTCCGCGGCGTCGCCGCCCACGACCTGTATCATGCCGGGCAGATACAGTTGCTGAAGCGGCTGCAGGAAAGTTGAAAGTTGAAGAGTTGGTAGTTGAGAGTTGAAGTTGGAAGTGGCAGTTTCAGTTTCAGGGGGCAGTGAACTACCAACTATCAACCCTTCAACTTTCAACTCTTGAGTTTCAAGTTTGGCCGGGGTGGCGAAACTGGCAGACGCACAGGACTTAAAATCCTGAGACCCGCAAGGGTCGTGCGGGTTCGATTCCCGCCCCCGGCATACCCCTCGCTCGCTTCACTCACTCGGCGGTATGCCGAGGGCGCTCATCCCGTTGGCGTCGCGAGCCTTCGGCTCGCGCCAGCGGCACCGATTCCCGCCCCCGGCATTTGTGGTCTTCTGGCCGGCACCGCGCTTACAATCCGCGCATGAAGTTCAGAGTGGCGTTATGTCTTCTCGTCCTCCCGTTGTGCCTGGTCGCGCCGATCCACGCGCGGCCGACAGTGATTGCCACAGGGGAGCGTACTCAAGACTCATCGACTGTCGAAGCAGCGGCGGGCCGCTTCATCGTTGCGTTCAACAATCTGGACATGACGGCGTTCCTGGATCGTTTCGCTGACGATGCCACGATCGTCCACCCGCCGTCGGGCCCTCCCCGGGTGTTCCCGAAACGCGTCCAGGGCAAACCGGAGATTCAAAGAACCTTCCAGGCCGTCTTCGATCAAATCCGGGGCGGGCGAACGACTCCGCCGTATATGAACCTGCAACCGCGCGACTTGCTGGTCCAGGAGTACGACGGTTTCGCCGTGCTGACCTTTCACCTGGGCAGCGATACGCAGGTTGGCCGGCGAACGTTGGTGTTTCGTCGCATTGGTTCGGACTGGAAAATCGTTCACCTGCACGCGTCCACGTTCGAGCTGCCGCAGCCGTGAGCGCGCAGACCGAAGGCCCAGACCCGCAAGGGCCGTGCGGGTTCGCCGCCGGCCTCCCTTACTCCGAGCCGTCCGCCCGCCCGATCTCGACGTAAACCTCGCCGTCTTCGCGCGACACCCGGACGTTCCACGGGTTGCAGCACACCTCGCAGTCCTGGACGTAGCTGCCACGCACGTCGGCCTCGACGTAAATCTCAATCTCTTCGCCGCAGTACGGGCAGGTCACCAGGTGGGTGTCGTCCATTTTCTTGATTCTGCTTTCTTGATTCTGCGTCATCTGTGTCATCTGTGGCCCTGGAATTTCTGGCGCGCTTCTCGCATGGCATCTGAGTATGAAGTGGGAAAGTGGCCGTCGGAGTTCCAATATTGAGGATCGCAGGGGTCTGGGTGTCGGCACCATTGGCGGTGGTGGCATCGGCATGCTCCTCATCGTCCTGGCCGTGTCGTGCCTGACCGGCACCAACCCGCTCAGCCTGCTCCAGGTGGTCGAGCAGGCCAATCCCGGGCAGGCGCAGTCGGTGCCGACCGGCGCGCCCACGGGTGATCCCGCCGCCGAGTTCGTGGCGGCCGTGCTCGCCGACACCGAAGACACCTGGGAACGCGTGTTCCAGGCGTCGGGCAAGCGCTACGACGCGCCCGTCCTGGTGTTGTTTGAAGACGCCGTTCAGTCGGCCTGCGGACGGGCCTCCGCCGCCAGCGGGCCGTTCTATTGCCCGGCAGACCAGAAGGTGTATCTCGACCTGTCGTTCTTCCGCGAGCTCGATCGCCGCTTCGGCGCCCCAGGCGACTTCGCGCAGGCCTACGTGGTCGCGCATGAAGTGGGCCACCACATCCAGAACCTCCTGGGCGTCAACCGCCAGGTGTCGGAGGCGCAGCAGCGGGGCAGCGAACGTAGCGCCAATGCCCTGTCGGTGCAGATGGAGCTGCAGGCCGATTGCTTCGCCGGGGTGTGGGGCCATCACGCGGCAACGCGCGGCATGCTCGACGCGGGCGACGTGGACGAGGGCCTGGCCGCCGCCGCCGCGATTGGCGACGACCGGCTGACCGGCGGGCGCGTCTCGCCCGAGAGCTTCACCCATGGCACGTCCGAGCAGCGCGCGCGTTGGCTGCGCCAGGGGCTCTCGAGCGGCGATCTCAACGGCTGCGACACGTTCAGCGCCAACACACGCTAGGACGCCCTCCCGGCGAGGCCGGCGCCGGCGTTCCGGGGCGCGGCCGGCGGCCTCCCGCGTCGAAAGTCCCGGTCGAGGTAGAATGCGCACACCCGCAGGGCGGGTGGAGGCATGAGTGGAAATTGAATGGGGATTCGCGGCGGCGCTAATCGGCGCGCTTTCCACCTTCAGTGTCTGGGCGTACATCAGCCGGCGCCGCGTCGAGGTGCGCGCGGGCGAACTGGGCCGGACTCTCGAAGCGCGCACCACCGAGCTCGAGTCGGCCCGCCTGCAGCTGCAGCGGCTGAGCACCGAAGACCCGCTCACGGCCGTCTCCAACCATGAACAATTCCTCGAGTTTCTCGAGCGCGAGTGGCGCCGCGCCCGCCGCGACGGGCTGCCGCTGTCGCTGATCTTCGTCGACCTCGATCACTTCCGTGCCTTCAACCGCCAGTTTGGCCGCAAGGCCGGCGACGACGTGCTGAAGCAGGTGGGGCGCTGCCTGGCCACGGTGGTGGGCCGCCCCGGCGACCTGGTGGCGCGCTATCACCGCGACGAGTTTGCCCTGGTGCTGGCCGCCACCGACGGCCCGGGTTCGTTCAAGATTTCCGAGCAGGTCCGCGCCGCGATTCGCGAGCTCAAGCTGCCGGCGGCCCAGGACGCGCCCGATGAGTTCGTCACCGCCTCGGTCGCCACGTCCACCGCCGTGCCCCAGCGCGAGTCGGCGTGGGAAGAGCTCGACCTGATCAAGGCTGCCCGCCATGCGCTGCGGGAGGCGCGGGCGAGCGGGGGCAACCGGGTGCTGCGCGCCAATCTCGGGCTGACCGGCCCGCCCGAGCTCGTGGACACGCGACGCTAGCATGCGCCTGGAACTGACGCGATGCACGGTCCGCCCCTGGGCGCTGGCCGACCTCGACGCCCTGGTCACCCACGCCAACAACCGCCACGTCTCGATGCACCTGCGGGATCGCTTCCCGTTTCCGTACCAACGCGAGCACGCCCGCAAGTTTCTCGAGTGGATCACGCAGCAGCCCGCGCCCACGGTCTGGGCCATGGAAGTGAACGGCGAGGCCGCCGGCGGCATTGGCATCGAGCTGCATACCGATGTTGAGCGCGTCTCGGCCGAGATCGGCTACTGGCTGGGTGAAAGCGCCTGGGGCCGCGGCATCGCCACCGAGGCCCTGCAGGCCGTGACGGCCGAAGTCTTCCGGCTGCACGACCTGACGCGCATCTACGCGCTGCCGTTTGCCGACAACCGCGCCTCCATCCGCGTGCTTGAGAAGGCCGGCTATGTGCTGGAAGGGCACCTGCGCCGGAGCGCGATCAAGGACGGAACGATCCGCGATCAACTGCTGTACGCCGCCTACAAATCGCCATGAAGACACTTGCCCCTGTCGTGTGCGCCGCCGTGCTTTCCGCTCACCGTCGACGAGTACAAGCGCATCCTCAAGCTATTCGAGGTTAATCTGAAGAAGTAGAATGGGAACCGTGCCGACCGACTGTCCCGGACTCACGGACCTCATTACCCGCCTGGATCGTTCGGTCGAGGCCGGCGACGCGAAGGCCATTACCTCGGCCGTCAAGGCAGACCTCGAGCACCTGCTGGGCACCCGGGCGCTGGCGCTGTCGGCGCGGTTCACCGAGCCGCGTCCCGATGCGTATGCCCGCCGCCTGCTGCACCGTGACCCGGCCGGACGGTACAGCGCGATTGTCATGACCTGGGGCCCGGGGCAGGGCACCGCCGTTCACGATCACGGCGGGCTGTGGTGTGTCGAAGGCGTCGTCGACGGCGAGATCGCCGTGACGCACTATCGCGTCGAGGCCGACGCCGACGGTTTCTTCCGGGTCACGCCGATTGGCGCGCTGCTGGCCGGCACCGGCTCGGCCGGCTGCCTGATTCCGCCCACCGACCATCACGTGCTGGCCAACGCCCGGCCGTCGGCCGCCTCCATCACCCTGCACGTGTACGGCGGCGACCTGGACGACTGCAGGGTCTTCATGCCGGCCACGCCCGACGGCCGCTACGTCGAGACCATGAAGTCGCTGTCGTTCCACACGTGACCGACCACATCGACCTCCGCTTCCGTGGCAGCGATCGCGTGATCGCCACCGCCGTGCTCTCGGGGCCCGACGGGATCACGCTGGTCGATCCCGGGCCGACCTCGTGCCTGCCCGCGCTCGAGGAGGGCCTGCGGCACCGCGGCCTGACCCTGCGCGACGTGCGCACGCTGCTGATCACGCACATCCACCTGGATCACGCCGGCGCGGTGGGCTCGATCGTCGAGCGGGTGCCGTCCATTCGCGTCCAGGTGCACGAGCGCGGCGCGCCGCACATGATCGATCCGGCGAAGCTGATCGCCAGCGCCA
>CAYGMD010000187.1:0-8790 GCA_964350785.1 uncultured Acidobacterium sp.
GGAACGAAGGCATCTCGACGCAGCACAACCCCGAGTTCACGATGCTCGAGTTCTACTGGGCCTACGTGGACTACCAGCGGCTGATGACCTTCACCGAGGAACTGCTGACCACCGTCGCGCAGAAGGTCGTGGGGACGACGGAGCTGGCGTTCGGCGAACATCGCATCAGCCTGGCGGCGCCGTTCCGGCGGCTGTCGTTGCGGCACGCGGCCGCCGAGAAGGCCAGCGAGAAGCTCGGCGCCACGGTGCCGGTCGACGACCTGCGCCAGCTCGAGCCGGCGCGGGCGGTGGCCAAGCGTCTGGGGGTCGACGCGCCCAAGGGCGCGGGGGCCGGCAAGATCGCCAGCAACATCTTCGAGGCGCTGTGGGAGAAGGACCTGATCCAGCCCACCTTCGTGCACGACTTTCCGACCGAGGTGTCGCCGCTGTCGAAGCAGCGCCCCGACGATCCCGATACCGTGGAGCGGTTCGAGCTCTACATTGGCGGCTTCGAGGTCGCCAACGCCTTCAGCGAGCTGAACGATCCGGTGGAGCAGCGGCGGCGCTTCGAGGCACAGCTGGCCGACAAGGCCGCCGGCGACCAGGAAGCGCACGCCATGGACGAAGACTACGTGCGGGCGCTCGAATACGGCATGCCGCCGGCCGGGGGCGAGGGCATTGGTATTGACCGGCTGGTCATGCTGCTGTCGAACTCGCAGTCGATCCGCGACGTCATCCTGTTCCCGCTGATGCGCCCGCGCGCCGAAGAACCGCCGAAGGCTGAAGCCTGATCGCGATAGGCTAAGGGGAGATGCCGTTCGAACTCCAGGTCGCGCTGCGCTACTTGCTGGCCAAGCGCCGCCAGGTGTTCATCTCGGTCATTTCCCTCGTCTCCACTGTCGGCGTCACCGTCGGGGTCATGGCCCTGGTCATTGCCCTGGCCCTGATGACCGGCCTCCAGCAGGAACTGCAGTCGCGCATCCTGGGCTCGTCCGCGCACGTCTACGTGTGGAAACCGGCCGGCATCACCGACTACCAGGCCGAGATCGCCCGGCTGCGGGCCGTGCCGGGCGTGATTGGCGCCGCGCCGGCCATCGAAGCCAAGGCCATGATCACGCACGGCGGCAGCAGCGGCTTTGCCATGGTCAAGGGCATCGACCCGGCCCTCGAACCCTCGGTCACCGACATCGGCCGCGTGCTGACCGACGGCTCGCTGGCTCAGCTGACGCCGGCGTCTGAGGATGAGTTTCCGGGCATCCTGCTGGGCAAGGACCTGGCCGGCTCGATCGGCGCGATGGTGGGCGACACGGTGACCCTGCTGTCGTCGAACGGCACGCTGACGCCGATGGGCGTGATGCCGCGGCAACGGCGATTCAAGGTGGCGGGCACCTTCCGCCTGGGCCTCTACGAGGTGGACAACGGCACCGGCCTCGTGTCGCTCGAGACCGCCATGCGGCTGGCCGGCACCGACCGCGTCGAGCGCATCGAGTTGAAGGTCGCCAACGTCTACGACGCGCCCCGGATCGCCGACGCGATCGCCACGGACTTCGGCACCGAGTACGTCACCTCGGACTGGGCCGACTTGAACCGGCAGCTCTATTCGGCGCTGCTGCTCGAGAAGATCGGCATGGGCATCGGCATCGGCCTGATCGTGATGGTGGCGGCGCTGAACATCGTCGCCTCGCTGATCCTGCTGGTGATGGAGAAGACCCGCGACATCGCCATCCTCAAGACCATGGGCGCGTCCGCCCGCAGCATCACGCTGATCTTCCTGCTGCAGGGCACCATCATCGGCGTGCTGGGCACGCTGGTCGGGGCGACGCTGGGCACGGCGGCGGCCTACGTCCTGGACCGCTACAAGCTCATTACCATCCCGAGCGATGTGTATCAGGTCAGTTACCTGCCGTTCAAGCTGCTGCCGTGGGACCTGGTGACGGTGGTCGTCGCGGCGATTGTCGTGTGCTTTGTCGCCACGCTCTATCCTTCGCGCCAGGCGGCGCGCCTCGATCCGGCGCAGGCGTTGCGATATGAGTAGGGCTCGCGCCGCCGGCGCTCGTGTGGCTCGCGCTTCCGCCTTCGCGCAAGGCGCTACGGCGGACCAGTCGCGCTCGTAGGGGATCATGGCTTTCATCACCGTCGCGGGCCTGAACAAGTACTACGCGGTCGCGGGGAACCGCCTTCATGTGTTGCGCGATCTCGATCTCACGGTCGAGAAGGGCGAGATGGTGGCCATCATGGGCGCGTCGGGCGTGGGCAAGAGCACGCTGCTGCACGTGATGGGGGGGCTCGATACCATCGACGGCGGCACCGTGCGGGTGGGCGAGCACGACATCACCACCATGACCGACGAGGCGCGCGTGGCGTTCAGGAATCGCCACATCGGCTTCGTGTTCCAGTTCCACCACCTGCTGCCGGAGTTCACGGCGATTGAGAACGCCATGATGCCCATGCGCATCGCGCGGGTGTCGGTGGCCGACGCGCGGCCGCGCGCCGAGGCGCTGTTGCAGCGGGTCGGCCTGGGCGAGCGCCTGGATCACCGGCCGGGCATGCTGTCGGGCGGCGAGCAGCAGCGGGTCGCCGTGTCGCGCGCCCTTGTCATGCAGCCGTCACTGCTGCTGGCCGACGAGCCGACCGGTGATCTCGACGAGGCCACCGCCGACTCGCTGCATCAATTGCTGCGGGCCATGCACGCCGAGTTCGGGCTGACGGCGGTCATCGCCACCCACAACCCCCGCCTGGCGGCGCAGTGCGATCGCACGCTCCGTCTCGAAGGCGGCCGCCTCCACCCGGCCTAGCGGCGGCGCAGCGTCGCCACTTCGATCGCCGCCAGCAGCGCCATGGCGCCGCCGCGGTCGTCGGCGCCGTTCACCACGGGCCGGTTCAGGTAGTACTCCTTCGTCGGACCCGCGCCCGTGCCCGAACACACATCGCGAACCGTGCCGTCGGGCATGACTCGCGCGGCGACCGCGTTCCAGCCGCGGTCGATGATGGGTTGGTAGGTCGCCCGATCGATCCAGCCGTGGGCCACGCCGCGGGCCAGGGCCGCGACAATCATCGCCGTGGCCGTCAACTCGCGATAGCTGGTCGGCTCGTCGATCACCTGCCGCCAGCTGCCATCATCCGACTGGTGCTTGGCGAGGGCCGCCACGTGGCGGCGATAGATGTCGAGGAGCCGGGGCGGCGAGTCGGGAAGGCGGGTGAGCGTCTCGGTCACGCCGAGCAGCGCGAACCCGTTGCCGCGCCCCCACGCATGCGGGCCGTCGGTCGCGTGGTTGAACAGGCCATCGGGCCGCTGCAGCTGGTTGGCCCAGGTCGTCAGCATGGTGCTCAACCGGGACATCCAGCCAGCGTCGCCCGCGCGCGAAAGCACCGACCCCACCATGAACATGTCGTCGGTCCAGTGGGTGGCGAACCGGTACGTGCCGGGCGGCGTATCGGCAATGAACGCGGCCACCTTCTGGGCCACTGCGTAGGCGTCCGCGTTCTGGGTGAGCGTGGCGGCATCAAAGAAGGCCAGGGCGCCGGCTAAGCTGGTCAGGCGATACGGCTCGGCAATGGCCGGAGTCTCGCCGCTGATGAAGGGCTGCATCTGCTTGAGCGCCCTTTCGCGCCACTGCGCCTCGCCCGTGAGCGCCGACAGCCGCAGGCTGCCGGACCACGAGAGGGCGGGGATGTAGCTCATGACGGGCTGTGCCGGATACCTGTCGGCGAGAACCCGGGCAATGGCCAGCGGATCGGCGGGACTGAGGCCCGGCGCCTGTGCCGACGCGGCTACCCCCAACAGGGCAAAGACCAGAGCGATCCGGCTCGTAAGACTTAGCATGAATTTCAGGCCCTCGTGATTGGTGGCATCCTACACTGCGCATGCCAATGTTTGATGCAATCGTCGTCGGTCTCGGCGGCATGGGCAGCGCCGCGGCGGCGCACCTGGCCGCCCGTGGCCGGCGCGTGCTGGGTCTCGAACAATTTCAGCCGGCCCACGACCAGGGGTCGAGCCACGGCCGCTCACGCGTCATTCGGCTGGCGTACTTCGAGCATCCGGCCTATGTCCCGCTGTTGCGGCGCGCTTACGAGCTGTGGCGCACGCTTGAATCGCGCACCGGGCGCCGGCTGTTGCAGATCACCGGCGGGCTGATGATTGGATCGCCGGAGAGCGAAGTGGTGGCCGGCTCGCTGCGCAGCGCCTTGGAGCATGGCCTCGCGCACGAAATGCTTGACGCCGCCGCGATCCGGCGGCGCTTTCCGGCGCTCACGCCGCCGCCGGGTGTCGTGGCCCTGCACGAAGACGAGGCGGGAATTGTCTTTCCCGAAGAGGCGATTCGCGCGCACCTCGACCTGGCGGCCGACCACGGCGCCCGCCTGCACTTCGACGAGCGCGTCACCGGGTGGCGCGCGCTGGCCGGCGGCACGATCGAAGTGGGCACGTCGCGCGGCCGATACGAATGCGGCCGCCTGGTGCTCGCGCCGGGCGCGTGGGCGTCCGAGCTGTTCAGGCTGCCATGGCTCCCGCTCGAGGTCGAGCCGCAGCAACTGCACTGGTTCGAGCCGCGCGGCGGCGCCGCGGCGTTCGCGCCGGATCGGTTTCCCATCTACATCTGGGATCTGGGGCAGGGCACGCAGTTCTACGGCTTTCCGGCCGGCGATGACGAGCGCGTCAAGGTGGCGTTCTTCCGATCGAAAGTGAAGGGCGAGGAGGCCATGCGCGACGTGCTGCGCCCCTGCATCCCGGCGTTGGGCGAGGGCCGCCTCGTCCAGACAGTGCACTGCAAGTACACGCTGACGCCGGATCAGCATTTCGTGATCGGGCAGCATCCCAATCACGACCAGGTGGTGATTGCGTCGCCGTGTTCCGGACACGGTTACAAGTTCGCCAGCGTGATCGGCGAAATCCTGGCCGACCTGGCGATTGACGGCGCCACGTCCCATCCGGTCGGCCTGTTCGCGCCGTCGCGGTTTGCCAGTTGAGCTTGCGTCACAGGGCAGCCGCCCCAATAATGGCGGCTATCCGTCCCCCCAGATACGAGGTGCGACAGTGAAACGCGTGGTGTTCGTCCTGATTTCTCTTCTCGCCGCTCCCTGGACCGTCGCGGCCCAGCACGAGCAACACGGCGGGCCGGCTCCCAAGCTTGGCACCGTCCATTTCGAGAGCTCGTGCGCGGCATCGACCCGCGCCGACTTCGACCGCGGCGTGGCGCTGCTGCATTCGTTTGAATACCGGCCGGCGATGGACGCTTTCAACCAGGTGCTGGCCGCCGATGCCTCGTGCGCCATTGCCTATTGGGGCATCGCGCTCTGCCATTGGGGCAACCCGTTTGCCGGCGTGAAGGCCGGTCCGCTGCTCGAGCGCGGCCGCGACGCCGCGCAAAAAGGTCTCGCCACGGGGACGCCGACGGCGCGCGAGAAGGCCTACCTTGCCGCCGTGAACGAGCTCTACGCGAACGCGGCCACCGTGCCGCACCGCGACCGGACGCTGGCCTATGCGCGCGCCATGGAATCGGTGCAGCGCGACAACCCGGCCGACGTCGAAGCGCAGATTTTTTACGCGCTCGCGGTGAACCAGACGGCCGTGCCGACCGACAAGACCTACGCCGCGCAGCTGAAGGCGGCCGGCATTCTCGAGCCGCTGTGGGTGAAGTATCCCGACCACCCCGGCCTGCCGCACTACATCATCCACGCCTACGACCATCCGCCGCTGGCGGCCAAGGCGCTCGACGCCGCCCGGCGCTACGCGAAGATCGCCCCCTCGGCGCCCCATGCCCTGCACATGCCTTCGCACACGTTCACGCGCGTCGGCTCGTGGCAGGAGTCGGCCGAGACCAACATCGCCTCCGAGAACGAAGCGCTGAAGGCGGGCGTGATGGCCGAAGCCCTGCACGCCATGGATTACCAGGCGTATGCCTACCTGCAGATGGCTCAGGACCAGAAGGCGCGGGCCGTCCTGACACGGGTGCCGGGCGTGGTGGCCAAGCTGGATGTCAACGCCATGGGCGGGGCCGCGCCCGGCGTGGCCGGCATCTACGCGCGCAACGCGATCGCCGCGCGCTATGCGCTCGAGCGCGGCGCCTGGGCCGAGGCGGCCGCGCTGGAGGTCGTTCCCTCGACCTTCCCGTATGCCGATGCCATCACGCACTTCGCGCGCGCGCTCGGCGCCGCCCGCACCGGCAAGCCGGCGGCGGCCAAGCCGGACGTGGATCGCCTGATCGTGCTGCGCGATGCGCTGGCGGCCGCCAAGGATCCCTATTGGACCGAACAGCTCGACATCCAGCGCCAGGTCGCGACGGCGTGGATCACCTTCGCCGAGGGGAAGAAGGACGAGGGTGTCCGGTTGATGCGCGCCGCCGCCGACGCCGAGGACGCCACCGACAAGGCCGCGATCAGCCCGGGGCCGATCGCGCCGGCCCGCGAGCTGCTCGGCGAGATGCTGCTGGCGGCGGGGCAGCCGCGCGAGGCGCTTGCCGCGTTCGAGGCCACGATGCTGAAGGAACCCAACCGGTTCCGCGGCGCCTACGGTGCGGCGACGGCCGCCGAGGCAGCCGGTGATCGTGCGAGGGCCGCGGCGCTCTACGCCCAGGTGGTCACCCTCGCGAAGAACGCCGACGGCCACCGCCCCGAGCTGGCTCGGGCGCGCGCCTTTACGCGCTAGAGGTTCGCGAGCTTGAAGATGGCCTTCGCGAGGCCCGAGTAGTCCTCGTCGCCTTCGCCCGCGGTGATCTGCGCCTGCACCAGCTGCTGGACTACAGCGCTGGTGCAGGCGGGAACGCCGTTCTCCGCGAGCGTGGCCATGGCGATCCCCAGGTCCTTCTTGAAGAACTTTGCCTTGAAGCCCGGCTTCCAGTTGCCGGTGATCATGCGCTCGCCGTGCACGTCGAGCACGCGGCTTTGCGCGAAGCCGCCCATCAGCGCCGCCCGCACCTTCAGGGGGTCGACGCCGGCCTTGCGCGACAGCGCGATGGCCTCGGCCACCACCGACATGGTGCCGCCCAGCACGATCTGGTTGCAGGCCTTGCAGATCTGACCGGCGCCCGAGTCGCCGACGTGCACCAGCTTTTCCGGCGACCCCATGGCCTCGATCACCGGCCGCATCGTCTCCACCGCGGCCGCCTCGCCGCCGACCATGAAGGCCAGCGTGCCGGCAATGGCGCCGATTTCGCCGCCGCTGACCGGACCGTCCAGGAACTGGCCGCCGCGCCCGGCGGTCGCCGCCGCGAGGCGCTTTGCCGTGGCGGGCGCGATGGTGGAGGAGTCGAGGATGACCGTGCCGCGCTGCATCGTGCTGAAGATCCCGTTGGCGCCCTCCAGCACCAGGCTCACGTCGGGACCGTCCGGCAGCATGGTGACAATCCGCGGCGTCGCGCGCGCGATTTCAGCCGGGGAGTTGGCGACCGTGGCGCCGGCGGCGGCCAGGTCATCGACCGGCCCGCGGCTGCGGCTGTGGACGATGACGTGAAAGCCCTTCTTGATGAGGTTGAGGGCCATGGGTTTGCCCATGAGGCCGAGACCGATGAATCCAATGAGTGAAGACATGGCCGGCAGGATATCCAAAACCGGCGCGGCCGCGCGATCCAATTCTCCGAAGTGTCTCCATTTCTGCGAGTTACGGGCGGCGGATAAGCGAAATGGGGGTGTCCTGCCGTATAATGTCGGCAAGGGGGCTACGGCCGCGGATGTTCGAGCGATATACCGAACGAGCCAGGCGGGTTTTATTCTTTGCCCGCTACGAAGCGAGCCAGCTCGGAAGCATCTCGATTGAAACCGAGCACCTGCTTCTTGGGTTGATCCGTGAGGGCAAGGGCCTCACAAGCCGGATCTTTGCCCGATCCCACCTGTCCCTCGAAAACATTCGCAAGGACATCGAAGGCCGCACGGTCTTCCGCGAGAAGGTGTCGACGTCGGTCGAGATCCCGTTCAGCGCCGAAACCAAGCGCGTGCTCCAGTACGCCGCGGAAGAAGCCGACCGGCTCCTGCACAACTACATCGGCACCGAGCATTTGCTGCTGGGCATCCTCCGCGAGGAACGCTCCGTGGCGGCGACCATCCTCATGGAAAAGGGGATGCGCCTGCACCAGGTGCGCGAGGACATCGTCCAGTTGCTGAACGAGAAGACCTCGCTGACGCGGGTCAAGGAAACGCCGCTGCTCGCCGAGTTCAGCCGCGACCTGACCGAAGCGGCGATGAAGAACTCGCTCGACCCGCTGGTCGGCCGCGACTACGAGCTGGAGCGGGTGCAGCAGGTGCTGTGCCGCCGCACCAAGAACAACGCCGTGCTGATCGGCGAGCCCGGCGTCGGCAAGACCGCCATTGTCGAAGGCCTCGCGCAGAAGATTGTCTACGGCGACGTCCCGCACTTTCTCGCCGACAAGCGCCTGCTGGCGCTCGACATCTCGCTGATTGTCGCCGGCACCAAGTATCGCGGCCAGTTCGAAGAGCGCCTCAAGGCGATCATGAAGGAACTGACCGACAACCCGCACATCATCGTCTTCATCGACGAGCTGCACACGCTGGTGGGCGCCGGGTCGGCGGAAGGGTCGCTCGACGCGGCCAACATCCTGAAGCCGGCGCTCAGCCGCGGCGAGATCCGCTGCATCGGCGCGACCACGCCGGCCGAGTACCGCAAGTACATCGAGAAGGATCGCTCGCTCGAGCGCCGCTTCCAGGCCGTCAAGGTCGATCCGCCCGTCGAGAAGGACACGATCGAGATCCTGATGGGCATCAAGGACCGCTACGAGCAGTTCCACCACGTCGAGTACACGGCCGAGGCGATCGAGGCGGCGGTCTACCAGTCGAGCCGCTACATCACCGACCGGTTCCTGC